>NZ_JBNCAQ010000020.1:7326-83184 GCF_049808595.1 Streptomyces aurantiaciflavus
CGCCCGGGGGGGGGGGCGCGGGGGCCGCCCCCCCCCCCCCGGCGGCGGCGGCGCCCCCCCCCCCCCCCCCCGGCCGTACGCGCCCGGGTTCAGGGACAGGTCCGGGTTCCGGGGTGCGGGGCGCGTCCGGGTTCCGGGGCGCGGGACACATCCGGGTTCCGGGACAGGTCCGGGTTCCGGGGTGCGGGGCGCGTCCGGGTTCCGGAGCGCGCCCGGTTCCGGGACGCGGGGCGCGTCCGGTGGCGAGGGCGCGGGACGCGCGCCGATCCCGGAGGGCGCACACGGGGCATTGGCGCCGACACCCGCGGACGGTGCTTGCCTTCCCCAACAGGTGAACGAAACATCCCTTTTGTCGCCGCCGTGCATCGAAGGGACCCCGATGAGAGCCGCCGCCCTCTACCCGGTCGCCGGAGCCCTGCTCCTGACCACGCTCGCCGCCGCCCCGGCGGGCGGTGTTCCGAGCGCCGGGACCGGCGTCGGCTCCGGCTCGGACTCCGGCGTCGCGCTCGCCGCCGCCCGCGCCGCGGAACAGGGCGTCACCTTCGGGAAGTGCCCCGACACGCCGGTCCTGCCGGCCGGCGTGCAGTGCGGCACGGTCACCGTCCCGCTCGACTACGCCCGTCCGGACGGCAAGCAGATCCAACTGACCGTCAGCCGGATGCGGGCCACCCACCGCGACCCGCACAACAGCAAGCACCGGGTACCGCGGCAGGGCGCGCTGGTCTTCAACCCGGGCGGGCCGGGCGGCTCCGGCCTGGTCTTCCCACTGGCCGGGCAGCTGCCCGAGTGGAAGCGCGTCGCGGCCGCCTACGACCTGATCGGCTACGACCCACGCGGGGTCGGACGCTCGGCGCCGCTGTCCTGCCAGGACCCCCAGCAGTTCGTCAAGGCGCCCTCACTCGCGCCGACGCACCCCTCGGAGGCCTACAAACAGGAGCGCGTCACGCAGGCGAAGGCGTACGCGCGTGCCTGCGCGAAACGGGCGGGCGGCGCCCTTCGGCACTACACCTCCCTGAACAACGCCCGCGACCTGGACGTCCTGCGGGCCGCGCTCGGGGAGCAGAAGCTCACGTTCCTGGGCGCGTCGTACGGCACCTACTTCGGGGCCCTGTACGCGACGCTGTTCCCCTCGCACGTGCGGCGCATGGTGTTCGACGCGCCGGTGAACCCGGACCCCGCGCGGATCTGGTACCACAACAACCTCGCCCAGTCGGCGGCCTTCGAGAGTCGCTGGGCGGACTTCCGGGAGTGGGCCGCCCGGCACGACCGCGTGTACCGGCTGGGCGGCACCTCGGGGGCGGTGCTGCGCAGCTACGAACGGGCGCGGGCGAGGCTCGCCGCCGCACCGGCCGGCGGGAAGGTGGGGCCCGGGCAGTTGCAGAGCGCGTTTCTGCAGGCCGCGTACTACGACGACTACTGGCCGTCCCGTGCCGAGGCTCTGTCGGCGTATCTGAAGGGCGACCCGAAGCCGCTGATCGCACTGGCCGCGCCGGTCCGGGAGGCCGCGAAGGAGACGGAGAACGCGAACGCCGTCTACACGGCGGTGGAGTGCAACGACGGGCCCTGGCCGACGGACTTCCGGGTGTGGGACCTGGACAACACCCGGCTCGCGCGGGTGGCGCCGTTCGAGACCTGGGACAACGTGTGGATGAACCTGCCGTGCGCCTACTGGCCGGAGCCTCGGCAGAAGCCGCTGGACGTGCGGACCGGGCCGGGTGAGCTGCCGCCGACGCTGATCCTCGCCGCCGAGCGGGACGCGGCCGCCCCCTACGACGGCGCCCTAGAGATGCACCGGCGGCTGAGCGGCTCGGTGCTGGTGACCGAGCGGGACGCCGGCGCCCACGGCATCGCGGGCGGCAAGAACCGCTGCGTCAACGGCCATCTGGAGGCCTACCTGCTGGAGGGCCGGCTGCCGGTGCGGCGCGCGTCCTGCGCACCGCACCCCGAGCCGAAGCCGAGCGCTCCGCGCGAGTCGGCCCAGAAGCCACGGGCCGTCCACGGCTGATCACACCCACGCGGCGGAGCCGCAGGGTGCTCGTCCGGACCCCCGGCCCACCCCGCATGCCGCTCCGGTCACGCGAGCCCGGCGACCAACTCGGCCACCGACTTACGGCGCCCGGTGAAGAAGGGGACCTCCTCGCGGACGTGCATGCGGGCCTCGCTGGCGCGCAGGTGGCGCATGAGGTCGACGATGCGGTAGAGCTCGTCGGCCTCGAAGGCCAGGATCCACTCGTAGTCGCCCAGCGAGAACGAGGCGACCGTGTTGGCGCGGACGTCCGGGTAGCCGCGGGCCATCTTGCCGTGGTCGGCGAGCATACGGCGGCGGTCCTCGTCGGGCAGCAGGTACCAGTCGTAGGACCGCACGAACGGGTAGACGCTGACGTAGTCGCGCGGCGTCTCGTCGGCGAGGAACGCCGGGATGTGCGAGCGGTTGAACTCGGCGGGGCGGTGCAGCGCCATGTTCGACCAGACCGGCGTCAGGGCGCGGCCCAGCCTGGTGCGACGGAAGAGGTTGTACGCCTCCTGGAGCTGGTCGCTGGTCTCGGCGTGCCACCAGATCATGAGGTCGGCGTCGGCGCGCAGACCGGACACGTCGTACGTGCCGCGGATCGTCACGTCCTTGGCGGCCAGCTGGTCGAACAGCTCCTGGACCTCGTCGGCGTAGCCGGTGCGGTCCTCGGGCAGCACGTCCTTCAGCTTGAAGACGGACCACAGCGTGTAGCGGATGACCTCGTTGAGGTCCTTGGCCAGCTTGCCCTTGTTCGGGATCCTGCCGGGCTCGGTGGTGGGGGCGTCGTCACTCATGGTTCTCATTCTCCCGCTCCGCCGTGCAGACTTTGCACGGGGTGGGCGGTGAGCTCCTGCACAGCGCGCAGGTCACCGCCGATCTGGTCGACGGCCGCGTGGGCGCTCGCGATGCAGGCCGGGATGCCGACCCCGTCGTACGGGGCGCCGCACACGGCGAGGCCGGGCAGCTTGGCGACGTGCTCGCGGATGCGGGCCACACGCGCGTGGTGGCCGACCGGGTACTGGGGCAGGCCGTCCGTCCAGCGGGTGACGCGGGTGGCGAGGGGCGTGGCGGCCAGGCCGGTGGCCGCCTGGAGGTCGTGCCGGGAGACGTCGACGAGGTCGGCGTCCTCCCGCTGGAGGATCTCCGTCTCGCCGTACCGCCCGACAGACGTGCGCAGCACGATCACGTCCGGGTCCTCGTCGGCGATCCAGCCCCACTTCTGGGAGGCGAAGGTGGACGCCTTGATGGTGCGGCCGTCGACGGGCGGGACGAGGAAGCCGCTGCCGTCGGGCAGGGCGGCCTCGGAGCGGCGGTAGGCGAGGGTGACCAGGGCCATGGAGGCGTACTCGACGGTGCGCAGTTCGGCTGCGGCCTCGGAGGACTCGGCGGACAGCAGCCCGGCGGCGACGGGCGCGGGGACGGCGACGATCACGGCGTCGGCGTACAGCGCCCGCTCCCCCGCGACGACCCGCCAGACCGTGTGCGGCCGCGCCGCCGCGGGGACGCGGGCGGACGCGTCACCGGGCGCGCCCGTGCCCGCCTCGCTCCCTTCGCCGGCCGGTGCGGCCACCCTGCGCAGCTCCGTCACCGGCGCCCCGGTGACGATCTCGCCGCCCCGCGCGCGAACCGACTCCGCGACGGCGAGCGGGAGTCGGCCCACGCCGCCCTCGACGCCCATGAACACCGGGCCGGTCTGCTGGTTCGCGGCGGCCTTCGCCTGGATCTCGCGGACGGCCTCCGTCAACGACGTACGGGTCCGCGCGGCCTGATACAGCTGGGGGACGGCCGAGCGCATCGAGATGCGGTAGGCGTCCCCGGCGTAGACCCCGCCCAGCAGGGGCTCGACGAGACGGTCGACGACCTCGCGGCCCAGCCGGGCCGCCACGTACTCCCCCACCGCCACGTCCTCGCCGACCTCGGTGCGCGGCAGGTCGGCGTCGCGCTCGATGCGGGCGAGGCCCTCGTCGGACAGGACGCCGGAGAGGGCGGCCGCGGTGCCGGGGACGCCCATGACATGGCCCTTGGGCATGGGGCGCAGGGCGCCGCGGGTCCAGATCGAGGCCGTCGCGGTGGCCGGTGGCTGCAGGCGGTCGGCGAGGCCCACCTCGCGGGCGAGGGCGACGGCCTCGGGGCGGCGGGCCAGCATCGACTCGGCGCCCAGATCGACCCGCACGCCCGCGATCTCGCCGGGGAGCAGTTTGCCGCCGATCCGGTCCGAGGCCTCCAGCACGGTCACGCGTCTGCCGCCGTCCAGCAGCCGGTGGGCCGCCGCGAGGCCGGCGATCCCACCCCCGATGACGACGGCGTGCCCCGCTCCCGTGCGTGTCTCCGCTTCGCGCATGATCCCACTCTCTCAGACGCCACTGACACTCCCGACAGGGCCGTTCGGCCCGTCCGCACGGGCCGGTGTGCCCGCGCCGAGTCCCGACCGTGACCTCATCGGAACCGTGGGCGGCCAACGTCCCGCCGCGCCCCGGCGTCGAAGAGGCATCAGTCGTTCCAGGACCCTGGGGGGTACGCCCACATGCGCACACGACGTTCCGTACGACCACTCCACGCCCTGGCGGGACTTCTGCTCGCCGCCACGGTCGCGCTCGCCGGATGCAGCGGCGCGGACGACTCGGCGGGCACCACCTCCCAGGCGAACGACAAGGCGGCCGCCGCGGAGGGCGGCGTCGCGGAGGGCGGCGTCGCGGAGGGCGGCGTCGCGGAGGGCGGCGTCGCGGAGGGCGGCGTCGCGGAGGGCGGCAAGCAGGGCGCGGGCGGGACCGTCTCGAAGCCCAGCGCCGCCCCGAAGCTGCCCGTGAACCGCATCATCCGCACCGCGACCCTGACCGTGCAGGTCAAGGACGTGCCCAAGGCTCTCGACGAGGCCCGCGCCGCCACCGAGAACGCGGGCGGCTACGTCGGCGACGAGACCACCACCCGCGACGAGGAGGGCGCCGAGCACACCCGGGTCGTCCTGCGCGTCCCCGTCGAGAAGTACGACGACGTCCTCTCCGCTCTCCAGGGTGCGGGCAAGCTCCTGGAGCGCACGGCGAAGGCGCAGGACGTCACCGACCAGGTCGTCGACGTCGGGAGCCGCATCACCTCGCAGCGCGTCAGCGTCGCCCGGATCCGCGAACTGATGGACCGGGCGACCAAGCTCAGCGACGTGGTCACCCTGGAGGGAGAACTGAGCCGCCGCGAGGCCGACCTGGAGGCGCTGCTCGCCCAGCAGGCGTCCCTGAAGGACCGCACCAGCATGGCCACCATCACGCTGACCCTGTCCGAGAAGCCGGTGGCGAAGAAGGCGAAGGAGGACGACGACCCGGGCTTCCTGGACGCGCTCGCGGGCGGCTGGGACGCGTTGGTGACCACGCTGCGCTGGATCGCCGTCGTGTTCGGCGCGGTGCTGCCGTTCGCCGCGGTGGCCCTCGTGCTCCTGCTGGTGTGGCTGCGGCTGCTCCGGGGCCGGCGCCGGACGGCGCCCGGTGAGGCCGAGCGGGACTGAACCGCCGTCCGCCCGTAGCGTGTTCGCATGAGCATGAGCGAGAGCGCGCGCCAGGGGCCGTCCGGGCGGGAGCGGCTGGTCGTGATCGGCGGGGACGCCGCGGGCATGTCCGCGGCGTCCCAGGCCCGCCGGCTGAAGGGCCCCGACGAGCTGGAGATTGTGGCGTTCAGGGCCCCGACGAGCTGGAGATTGTGGCGTTCGAACGCGGCCACTTCACGTCCTACTCCGCGTGCGGCATCCCGTACTGGGTCGGCGGTGACGTCACCGAGCGGGACGATCTGATCGCCCGCACGCCCGAGGAGCACCGCGCGCGCGGAATCGACCTGCGCCTGCGCACCGAGGTCACGGAGATCGACGTGGCCGGGCAGCGGGTACGCGCGCGTGACGTCGATTCCGGGGCGGAGTCCTGGACGTCGTACGACAAGCTCGTCATCGCGACCGGGGCCCGCCCGGTCCGGCCGGACATGCCGGGGGTCGACGCCGAGGGTGTGCACGGGGTGCAGACACTGGACGACGGGCAGGAACTGCTGGACACGCTCACGCGCGCGCGTGGCAGGCGTGCCGTGGTGGTCGGGGCGGGCTACATCGGCGTGGAGATGGCCGAGGCGCTCATCAACCGCGGTTTTCTGGTGACGGTCGTCAACCGGGGCAGCGAACCGATGTCCACCCTCGACCCGGACATGGGCCGGCTGGTGCACGAGGCCATGGAGGCCCTCGGCATCACCATGGTCGACGACGCCGAGGTCACCAAGCTGCTCACCGACGACGACGGCCGCGTCCGGGCGGTCGTCACCCAGGACGCCGAGTACCCGGCGGACGTGGTGGTCCTCGGCATCGGCGTCCGCCCGGAAACCGGCCTCGCCCGGGCCGCCGGCCTCCCCCTCGGCGCCCACGGCGGCCTCCTCACCGACCTGGCGATGCGGGTGCGCGGTCACGAGAACATCTGGGCGGGCGGCGACTGCGTCGAGGTCCTCGACCTGGTCTCCGGTCAGGAACGCCACATCGCCCTCGGCACCCACGCCAACAAGCACGGCCAGGTCATCGGCACCAACGCCGCCGGCGGCTACGCCACCTTCCCCGGCGTCGTCGGCACGGCCGTCAGCAAGGTCTGCGACCTGGAGATCGCCCGCACGGGCCTCCGCGAGAAGGACGCCCGCAGGGTCGGTCTCCAGTACGAGACAGTCACCATCGAATCCACCAGCCGCGCCGGCTACTACCCCGGCGCCTCCCCCATGACGGTCAAAATGCTCGCCGAACGACGCACCGGCCGCCTGCTGGGCGTGCAGATCGTCGGCAGGGAGGGCGCGGGCAAGAGGGTGGACATCGCGGCGGTGGCCCTCACGGCCGGCATGACGGTGGAACAGATGACGGCCCTGGACCTGGGCTACGCCCCGCCGTTCAGTCCTGTGTGGGACCCGGTACTGGTGGCGGCGCGAAAGGCAGCGGCGAAGACACGGAACGCGTAGGGACGCGGCACGGCCGTTGCGTCGAGGGGCGCGGGGCTGTGTCGATCCGCGGCCGCGCCGCGTGACGCGACCGGCCGCAGCCGACCCGCGCCCCGCGACGCTCCTAAGCCGTCCCGGTGAGCCTCGGCAGAGCGGAGACCGCGGCCGCCGCGGGCGACTGCTCCGCCGGCTTCGCGTGCGCGGCGGCCGCGGGCCGAGAACGCAACCGGTGACTGACGGCCTCGTCCAGCGTCACCGGCCGCTGCATCTGCGAAGCGAGCCGCCCGGCCTCCTGGCCGAGCCGTGCCACGTCCTCCCAGGGCAGCCGGATGACAAGAGAGAGCTCCGCCTCGCCGTCGGGCGTGGCGTGCATCGGAGGAGTAACCCGGTCGTTCATTCGCCTGTTCCTCACGTCGTCCCCGCGGTCCGCCTTCCCCGGGCCGCGGGCGGTTGCCGAGACATACGCAGGGCCCGAGCGGCCCGTTCACCGCGGGCGCCGATTCGCCGAACGGATCGGGGGCAGTACTTTCTTGTGGTCATCCCCGTCCATGACGTGAACCCCGTGCGCCGTACCCCGGTGGTGACGTACGCGCTGATCGCCGCGAACGTCTTCGTGTTCCTCTTCATGCCCGGCCTGTCCGGTTCCGTGGCCGGCGACAGCACGCTGGCTCAGACGTGCCATCTGCACGCCTTCCTGGAGCACTACGCGGCCGTGCCGCGCGAGCTGATCCACGATCAGCTGCCCCGCCTGGTCCCCACCGGCGCCGTGCGGGACGGCGGCTGTGTGCTGGGCCCGCCGGGCTACGACAAGTCCCCGGCGCTGAGCGTGTTCACCGCGATGTTCCTGCACGGCGGCTGGCTGCATCTGCTGGGCAACATGCTGTTCCTGCTGATCTTCGGCAACAACATCGAGGACCGCATGGGCCACGTCCGCTTCGCGCTCTTCTACGTCGCCTGTGGCTACGCGGCGTCGTACGGCTTCGCCCTGCTGAACGCCGACTCGGCCGACCCGCTGATCGGTGCCTCCGGGGCGATCGCGGGTGTGCTGGGTGCCTATCTGGTGCTGTATCCGAAGGCCAGGGTGTGGGTCCTCGTCCCGTTCCTGATCTTCCTGCCGCTGAGGCTGCCGGCCTGGATGGTGCTGGGCGCGTGGTTCGTTCTCCAGGCGGTGTACTCGTCCGGCGAGGGCGTCTCCGACGCGGGCACGGTGGCGTACGCGGCGCACATCGTGGGCTTCCTCGCGGGCATGCTGCTCGCCTGGCCGCTCAAGGCGGGCACTCCCCCGCCGCCGGAACCGCGCGGCCTGCTGTTCGGCAGGCGGGCCCGGCCACGCTGGCAGTAGCGGGGGCACCGCGAGCACGCGCCCCGGCCACCGGGCGATGAGTTCCGGCCATCTGTCACTTCGTCAGGGCTGACGTCGGCAAAAGGTCCGTCAAGACGCCTCCGACAGGGCAACTTTGCTCAAACCATACTGTCGCTTTGCTGTTTCATGACTATGAAGCCTCCCTGTGTGGCAGCTTGTGACCGGCCGGATGCCCCGGCCTCCCATGCGCCACAGAGCCCTCACGCAAGGAGGACATGTGCACAGCAAGGCGAGACGTATCACCGTCGCGGCGACCACCGTGCTCACACTGGCCGCCACCACGTGGACCTCGACCGCCGCACCCACCGGCGAGACGCGGGCACAGCGACCCGACCACGCCGTCGCGTCCGCGAGTTGGTCCGGGAACCCGGCCGTGAAGCCGGGCGGGCCGGCGACCGGTGACAGGTCCCCCACCCGCAACGAACTCCTCTCCGACGCACGCCTCAGCGGCCAGGCCGAGGCTCAGGAAGTCGCCGACGCCATCGACATCGCCGTACGGGAGAAGAACCTCGCCGGCTTCACCGGACTCGAGGTGCGCCCGGACGAGGTGACCCTGCACTGGAAGGGTGAACTGCCGCTCGCCGTACGCTCGATCACCGACGACGCGTCCGTGGCCGTGAAGGTCGAGCCCGCTCGGTTCTCCCTCCGGGAACTGGACGCCGCGGCCCGCGAGTTCATCGACTCGCCGCCCGCATCCCTCGTGGGCAAGGTCCGACGGGTGGGCCCCACTCCCGACTTCACCGGGCTGGAGGTCGCGACGGAGGGCGGCGCGAGCGCCCGCTCCGTCGCCCCGGCGGTGACCGACGAGGGCATCCCCCTCAGCTACACGACCGATCCGGTCTCGAAGTCCGTGAGCCGCTGGAACGACACGGAACCCTTCTGGGGCGGCAACGCGATCGACCGACTGGTCGACCCCATCCTCCGCAACTACACGTACTGCACCACCGCCTTCCCCGTCCGCCGGAGCAACGGAACGGAGGGCATCCTCTCGGCGCAGCACTGCGGAACGAACAAGGAGTGGCGGACGCCCCAGGGCGACCTCCTGGTCGGAACGAGCAACTCCGGCAGCGCCGCGCTCGACGCGATGGTGCTCAGCGGCGCCAGTTACGGCACCGCGATCTACATCGGCGACCACAACTCCAACGAGGGCACCTACGTCGGCGCGGCCGCGAACCCCGCGGTGAATTCCTACGTCTTCGCCTCCGGCTCGTGGTCCGGGGCCTCGGTCCTGCGCGTCACCCACACCAACCAGTACGTCACCAACGAGGACGGCGTGGCCGTCGGCCCCGGCTTCTGGGCGCTCAACGAGGAGGGCGACGCGACGGTCGGGCAGGGCGACAGCGGCGGACCCGTCGCCGGCACGCACAGCAACCCGGAGCGGATCACCGCGCGCGGTCTGATATCCATGATCGCCCTCGGGAGCTACCAGGGCGACTGCACGGGCCTCACCAGCGACGGCCGGCTGTGCTCCACGCGTTCGTTCCACGTCAACATCGGCAGCATCGCCAGCGGTCTGGGCGTGACCGTCAAGACCGGCTGACCCCACGGGTCGTTCCGGGGCGCACCCTGGAAGGGGGGTGCGCCCCGGAACACAGAGACATGACGAGTACCGAGAACGGTTCGGAAGGGTGGCGCGGAATCATGAAGTGGTCCCGTCGGAGGAGTCTCCTGGTGCTGTCGGCAGGTCTGGGCTCTCTTCTCGTCGCCGGTGTCGCCACCGCCTGCGCCACCACGAGTCGGAGCGCCGAGCCGTCGGCTCACGCGCAGAAGTCGTCCGTCTCGCCTTCGGACGACTCCGGGAAGCAGAACCCGCCGGAGATCGACGAGATCGCGGCGTACGCCGAACAGCACTTCCCGCAGTCCTACACGGGAGTGTCCGCGGAGGGGACGACGACCGTCGTCCACCGCGTCCCCCGGTCGGGCGACGCGCTGGACGAGTCCGTGACGCGGCGCTTCTCCTCCGCGTCCGTACGTTTCGCCGACACCCGGCGGACCGCGAAGGAACTCGACGCCTTGACCCGACGGATCCTCGCCGACACCGCCACCCTCCGCTCCAAGGGTGTGCGCGTCGCCACCGTCGGGCCGGACGTCGTACGGGGCGTGGTGGTCGTCACCACCGACGACGTGGCGACGGCCCGGTCCCTCCTGACGGCGCGCTACGGCGACGCGGTCGTGGCGGAAGGCCCGGCGCCGGAGGTCACCTTCGCCCGGTAGCCCGCGGTCCGTGGCAACCGGGTGGCGCTCGTGATCAATACACCTGGCGAGCCGTCTGCGTGTGGACGTACTCCACGAGCCGGGTCAGCGCGTCCGGGTCGGTGGACGGCATGACGCCGTGGCCGAGGTTGAAGACGTGGCCCTCCAGACCGGCCGCCGCCTGGAGCACCTCGCGGGTCTTGGTCTCGACGGCCTCGGTGGAGGAGAACAGGACGGTCGGGTCGAGGTTGCCCTGGAGTGCCCTGCCGGGGCCGACGCGGCGGGCGGCCTCGTCGAGCGGGACGCGCCAGTCGACGCCGACGACGTCCGCGCCGGCCTCGCCCATGAGCCCCAGCAGCTCGCCGGTGCCGACGCCGAAGTGGATGCGCGGGACGCCGTACCCGGCGACGGCGTCGAAGACCTTCGCGGAGGCCGGCATCACCGAGCGGCGGTAGTCGGCCGGGGCGAGGGCTCCGGCCCATGAGTCGAAGAGCTGGACGGCGCTCGCGCCCGCCTCGATCTGCACCTTCAGGAACGCGGCCGTGATGTCCGCGAGCCGGTCCAGCAGCTCGGCCCACAGCTCGGGGTCGCCGTACATCATCGCCTTGGCGTTCTCGTACGTGCGCGACGGTCCGCCCTCGACGAGGTAGCTCGCGAGGGTGAAAGGCGCGCCCGCGAAACCGATGAGGGGGGTGGAGCCGAGCTCGCGGGTCAGCAGACCGATCGCCTCGGTGACGTAGGAGACGTCCTCGGGGGTGAGGTCACGCAGCTGGGCCAGGTCGGCGCGGGTGCGGATCGGGTGCTCGACGACCGGGCCGACGCCGGGCTTGATGTCGAGATCGATGCCGATGGCCTTGAGCGGGACGACGATGTCGCTGTAGTAGATCGCCGCGTCCACGTTGTGCCGGCGGACCGGCTGGAGGGTGATCTCGGTGACCAGCTCGGGCCGCTCGCAGGACTCGAGCATCGGGATGCCCTCGCGGACCTTGCGGTACTCCGGCAGCGAGCGCCCGGCCTGCCGCATGAACCACACGGGCGTGTGCGGCACGGGTTCCCGCCTGCATGCCTTCAGGAAGGGGCTGTCGTACGTCGCTGTCGGCTGCCGGCCCGCGGGGCCCTCGTTCACGCTCACGACGGCAAGTCTCGCACGGCGCCCGAGGCGGTGCGGCGGCCCCCTGCCGCCCCCCTGCCGCTCCCCGGCCGCCCCTCCGCCGGACCCTCGACCCGTGCGCGTGTTCGCCCAGCGCGCAGCCGCCCGGGTCCCGCGCGCGGGTGTCTTGCCCTGCGCGAAGCCCCCGTTCCCCTTAATCTTCCCCGCATGGCTGCGGCTCAGGGACGACTGTCGGACGGCACGGGCGGAATGGACGACGAGAAGGACACCGGGGAGGGGGACCAGCAGGGGAACAGTGCGGTGCCGCCGCCCTTCCGGGCTGCGGTCGACGCCCTGCGGGCGGCCCGGCTGCGGCCCCAGATCGAGGTGGAGCCCACCCCGGCCCCGCAGCGGCTCGCCCCGTTCGCGTACGCGCTGGAGGCGACGGTCGTGGACGGCGACCAGGATCTGGCCGACGGCCGGCTGGTGCTGCTGCACGACCCGGCCGGGCACGACGCGTGGCGCGGCACGTTCCGCCTGGTCACCCTCGTCCGCGCCGAGCTGGAGGCCGAGATGGCCGTCGACCCGCTGCTGCCCGAGGTGTGCTGGTCCTGGCTGACGGGTGCGCTCCAGGCGCGCGGTCTGACGTACGGGGAGCCGAGCGGGACCGTCACGCGTGCGAGCTCGCACTACTTCGGCGGGCTGGCGGAGCGTCCGGCGGCCTCGCAGATCGAGATCCGGGCCTCGTGGACGCCCCGGGAGGGGCTGGGCGGGGTGCCGGACACGGCGGCGCATCTGGCGTCCTGGTGCGATCTGCTGGCCCAGGTGGCGGGGCTGCCGCCGGCCGGTCCGGGGGACGCGTCGGTGGTGACGCTGCCGCAGCGACGCGGGCCGCAGCAGCGTTGACCGTTTTCCACCGGGCAACCCTTCCGACCTCATCGTTGACCATCTCTTTGTCGATACGGCCACTTTCGATCTCATGCAGCACCCACTCAAACCGACTCGATCTTCGGATGATCGATCGCGTGTCCGAATTGCACGAATTGTTACTCACTAGATCGTGATCATTCTCTAAAGGACCCCGGGCTCGGTGCCGAAGACGACTGTGACCTTGAAAGCACGGTTCGTCCCGGCTTGATCCCCACGAGCCGGCCCCGTCCCGCATCCCAGGAGGCCTGGTGTCCGTTCTCCTCGAGCAGCCCACAAGCCTGGTCGCCTACCGCCCGAACAAGCCCACCGCCATGGTGGTCGTGGCCGACCCACGCGTCCGCTCCACCGTCACCCGCCATCTGTGGGCGCTCGGTGTGCGCGATGTCATCGAAGCCTCGTCCATCGCGGAGGCTCGTCCCCGCATCGGCAACCCCCGCGACATCTGCGTCGCGGACGTCCACCTACCCGACGGCTCCGGCCTGACCCTTCTGTCGGAGACCCGAGCCGCGGGCTGGCCCAACGGGCTGGCCCTCTCCGCCGCCGACGACATCGGCGCCGTGCGCAACGCCCTCGCGGGCGGTGTCAAGGGCTACGTCGTCACCGGCACCCGCACCAACGTCGGGCTCCCCACCCGGCCCGGTGCCGCCCCCATCGGCGCGGCCGCCGCCCGCCTCCACCGCCGCCCCCCGGGTGCCCCGAGCCACCCGGGCGGCTACCGCGAGCTGTCCGGCCGCGAGGTGGAGGTGCTGCGACTGGTCGCCGAAGGCCAGTCCAACAAGGCGATCGGCGTCTCGATGGGCCTTTCCGCGCTGACCGTCAAGAGCCACCTCGCCCGCATCGCCCGCAAACTGGGCACCGGCGACCGCGCCGGCATGGTCGCGGTGGCTTTGCGGACCGGCATCATCCACTGACCCCACCGACTTTTCCCACCGACATATCCACGCACGCCCCTCCGGAGAGGCCACCGGGACCCCCGTCCCGGCCCCTCCCCCTTCCTGACCGGTTTACGACCCTGCGGCGCCCGTCGGCGGAACGTTCCGTCGGCGGGCGCCGTCCACACACGGATACCCTTGACAGGTGACCGACGCCCAAGAAACCGCAGCAGCCAGCTCACTGCGAACCACCGGAGGCGCCCCTCCGGACGACGGCGGATCTACTGCTTCCGGGGCGCCGACACCTCTACTGGAACCACGCGAGGGCATCCCCGACGTGGTCGCCGACGAGGCCTCGCTCGCCGCGGTGATCGCGGCCTTCGCCGCCGGCTCCGGCCCCGTCGCCGTCGACGCCGAGCGCGCCTCCGGCTACCGCTACGGCCAGCGCGCCTATCTGGTCCAGCTGCGCCGCGAGGGCGCCGGCACCGCGCTGGTCGACCCCGTCGCCTGCCCCGACCTGTCCGCGCTGGGCGAGGCGCTGTCCGGCGCCGAGTGGGTGCTGCACGCGGCCACCCAGGACCTGCCCTGCCTCCGCGAGATAGGCATGGTGCCGACGCGGCTGTTCGACACCGAGCTGGCCGGACGGCTGGCCGGATTCCCGCGGGTCGGCCTCGGCGCGATGGTCGAGGGCGTCCTCGGCTTCGTCCTGGAGAAGGGCCACTCCGCCGTCGACTGGTCCACCCGCCCGCTGCCCGAGCCGTGGCTGCGGTACGCGGCCCTCGACGTCGAGCTGCTCGTCGACCTGCGGGACGCGCTGGAGAAGGAGCTGGACCGGCAGGGCAAGCTGGAGTGGGCCCGCCAGGAGTTCGACGCGATCGCCTCGGCCCCGCCGCCGGAGCCCCGCAAGGACCCGTGGCGTCGTACGTCCGGCATGCACAAGGTGCGCCGGCGGCGGCAGCTCGGTGTCGTACGGGAGCTGTGGCAGACCCGCGACCGGATCGCCCAGCGGCGGGACGTGTCGCCGGGCAAGGTGCTGTCGGACGCGGCCATCGTGGAGGCCGCGCTCGCCCTTCCGGCCAACGTGCACGCGCTCGCCGCGTTGAACGGGTTCGGGCATCGGATGGGGCGGCGGCAACTGGAGCAGTGGCAGGCGGCCGTCGACCGGGTGAAGGCGTTGGCCGAGGCGCAGTTGCCGCAGCCGGGGCAGCCGGTCGCCGGACCTCCGCCGCCGCGTGCCTGGGCGGACAAGGACCCCGCGGCGGCCGCGCGGCTCAGTGCGGCGAGGTCGGCCGTCTCCGCGTTGGCCGAGCGGTTGAACATGCCTCAGGAGAACCTCGTCGCGCCGGACACCGTTCGGCGCGTCTGCTGGGAGCCGCCGCAGCCCGTCGACGAGGAGTCGATCGCCTCCGCGCTCACGGCGTACGGGGCGCGGCCCTGGCAGGTGGAGCAGGTGACGCCGGTGCTGGTCGCGGCGCTGTCCGCCTGAGGGCGCGGCCCCGCGCCCCGGCAGGGGCCTCATCGGGTCGCCCCTCTCATGAAACCGTTGTAGATGTACTTCTGCAGCGCCAGGAAGACGATCAGCGTCGGCAGGATCACCAGCACCGCTCCTGCCGAGATCGTCTCCCAGTGGGCGGCGTAGGGCCCCTTGAAGCGGAACAGTGATGTCGAGATCACGCCAAGATCTTGGGACGGCATGTAGAGGAAGGGGATGTAGAAGTCGTTGTAGACGGCGATCCCCTTCACGATCACGACCGTCGCGATCGCCGGTTTCAGCAGCGGGAAGATGATCTTCCGGTAGATGGTGAAGGCGTTGGCGCCGTCGAGGCGGGCCGCCTCGTCCAGGGAGACCGGGATCGAGCGGACGAACTGCAGGAAGATGTAGATCGACACGATGTCCGTGCCCGTGTAGAGGGCGATCGGGGCCCAGCGGGTGTCGAACAGGCCGAAGCCGTGGACGATCTGGAAGGTGGCCACCTGCGTGGTCACGCCGGGAACCAGGGCGGCGACCAGGAAGAGGGCGACCACCAGTTTCCGGAAGCGGAAGGTGAAGCGGTCGATCGCGTAGGCCGTCATCGAGCCGATGAGGACCGTACCGCCGACGGAGATCAGCAGGATGAAGGCGGTGTTGCCGAAGGCCGCCGGCATGCCGCCGTCCTGGAACGCGGTCACGTAGTTGTCGAAGTTGAGCGGGTCGCGCGGGAGCGTGAGGGCTCCGCCGTCGTTCGCCGTCTCGTTCTCGGTCTTCAGCGAGGTCAGGAAGACGACGCCGAGCGGGAGCAGGACGACCACCGCCGCGAGGACCAGCGACAGGTACACGAGGGCGCGGGCAACGGTTCGGCGTGTCATACGAGGTCCACCCTGTCGTCGGGGACGAGGCGTCGCTGCACCCAGGTCACCAGCAGGATGATCAGCAGCAGTACGACGGCCGCCGCGGAGGCGAGCCCCGTCTTGTTGAACTGGAAGGCCAGCTTCACGGTCTGGATGACGAAGGTCTCGGTGCCGGTCGCCCCGCCCGTCATGATGTACGGGATCTCGAAGGCGGAGAGGGAGCCGGAGACCGAGAGGATCACGGTCAGGGTCAGCACCGGCTTGATCCCGGGCAGGATGATGTGACGGAACTGGTGCCAGCGGTTCGCGCCGTCCAGCTCGGACGCCTCGTACAGCTCCCCGGGGATGGACTGGATCGCGCCCAGGAACAGGACGAAGTTCATGCCCAGGTAGCGCCAGACGGAGACGCCGGCGAGTGAGGTGTTCGCGGAGAACGGCGTGCCCAGCCAGGCGTGGTCCGTGTCGTACCCGAAGAGGCCGAGGACCGTGTCGAGGGTGCCGCCGTCCTGGAAGAAGTAGAGGAAGACGAAGCCGATCGCGACGCCGTTGACCAGGGACGGGAAGAACAGCACGCCCTTGAAGAAGTTCCGGAAGCGGAGGTTGAAGCTGAGGATCGTCGCGAAGTACAGCGCGGCGACGATCTGGACGACGGAGGCGGCGAGGTAGTAGCCGCTGACCCAGAACACCTGGAAGAGGTCTTCCCGCGTGAAGAGCTCCTCGTAGTTCTCCACGCCCGTGTAGTGCAGTTCGGGGCTCACTCCGTCCCAGTCGGTGAAGCTGTACGCGACCATGTTGGCGATCGGCGCGTAGGTGAAGGTGATCAGGAGGGCGAGGGGGGCGAGCAGGAAGAGCCAGGGGGTGACGGTCCGCCGGACGCGCGCCCGGCGCGGGGCCCGCCGGGGGGTGGCGGACTCCGGGGCCGGCGCCACGGCCCGGAGGTCCGCCTTCTCGGTGGTGTCCGTCATCAGGAGCCCACGTTCTTCTGGGTCTCGGTCCACTTCTTGCCGAGGTCGGCGAAGAAGTCGTCCAGACTGCCCTTCTTCGCTCCGCGCGCGAGGTCGACGAGGTCCTGGCGGTACTCGGGCTTGTTGATGCCGACCTCGGACTCGTTGTCGATCTGCTTGACCTTTGAGCCGGCCGAGTCGTCCAGCTCGATGAGCTTCACCCCCGCGTCCTCGTACGGCTTGAGCACCTGGGGCATCGAGGCGTCCTTGAGCGGGGAGATGGCCAGGTTGTCCTTGTCGTAGCCGGACTTGTCGGTGAACCAGTCGATCCAGGCGCGGGCCGCCTCCTTGTGCGGGGAGTGGATGTTGACGGCCTGGTGGTAGTCGGGGCCGATGGTCGAGCAGAACTTCCCGCCCGGCTGGGCCGGGAAGGGCATGAAACCGATGTCGTCCGGGTTCACGCCGGCCTTCCTCGCCGCGTCCTGGAACTGGACGATCGCCCAGGTGCCGAGCCACTGGGTGGCGATCTCGCCCTTCGCCAACTGCGGCTTGGACAGTTCCCAGTTGGTGGTCGTCGGGTCCTTCTCGGCGAGGCCCTGCTTGACGATGTCGTACAGCAGCGTGTCGCCGACGCGCAGGTCGGAGCCCTCCGCCCACGGGTCGCCCTCGGTGAGCTTCGTCGTCGCCTGCGGGTCGCAGTGGACCGAGCCGTTGACGAAGGTCCAGGAGGTGAGCGGCCACTGGGCGGCGAAGTTGGTGTAGTAGGGGGTCGCGTCCGTCTTCTCCTTGATGGCCTTCAGACCGGCGAGGAACTCGTCGGGGGTGGTGGGCCATCTTGTGACGCCGGCCTCCCGCCAGACCCGCTTGTTGTAGACGAAGCCGGGCATCACCCCGACCGGGCTCTGGCCGTAGACCTTGCCGTCGACGGTGGTGAAGTCGGTGAAGCGGTACTTCTTGGCGCGTTCGGCCTCGGTGCCGAGGGACGCGAAGAACTTCGGGTAGTCGTTCTTCTCGATCACTCCCGGGATCAGCAGGACGTCGCCGTAGTCCTCCGTGTTCATCCGGATCTTGATCTCGGCCTCGTAGTTGGTGAGGCCCTGGAACTCGACCTTCACCTTGGGGTAGGTCTTGTTGAACTCGGCGGCGTACTTTTTCATCGTGCCGTTCTGCACGAGGTCGGTGCGCACGGTGAGGACCGTGATGTTTCCGCTCACTTGCGAGGGGTCGTCGGGCGCCTCGGCCTCCGCGCCCTTCGAGGTGCCTGCTGTACCGGTGCAGCCGGGGAGCAGCAGGGCGGCTCCCGCGACCATGGCGAGGACTGTACGGCGGTTCATGTGCGTCAGCTCCGTTCTCGGGACGGACGAGCACGAGCGGGTTGGCTGATTCGGCACTCTGACAGCGCTTTCTCAACCGGTGAAGTCTCAAATCCGCCAAGGATGAAGAGAGTGCGCTCAGGACGGGATTTACCGGTTTAGGGAGTGCGTGTCTCCAGGGCGAAACCGCCCACCAGGGGGACGGATCCTGCGGCTCGGGCAGGACATGCTCCCGGCCGCGGCCGCGCCACCGGATCGTCGCGCGAGGCCGGGGGTGGGGGCGGTGCCGGGCGCCGTGACGGGACACATCGAGGGGTGTGACCTTCGCCGCTCGACCCGCCAGGACTGGGCAGCTACGTTACCCACTAGTAGCATGGTCGTAAGCGCGCGCTCAGCGCCCCGCACCCTGGAGGAGAGCCATCGTGCCTCGTACCGTCAGGGACGTCGTCTTCGTCGACGGCGTCCGTACCCCGTTCGGCAAGGCGGGCCCGAAGGGCATCTACCACGAGACCCGCGCCGACGACCTCGTCGTGAAGGCGATCCGGGAGCTGCTGCGCCGCAACCCCGGTCTCGACCCTGCGAAGATCGACGAGGTCGCCATCGCAGCGACCACGCAGATCGGTGACCAGGGCCTGACCATCGGCCGCACGGCCGGGATCCTGGCCGGTCTCCCCCAGTCGGTCCCCGGCTACTCCATCGACCGCATGTGCGCGGGCGCCCTGACCGCCGTCACCACGGTCGCCGGCTCCGTCGCCTTCGGCGCGTACGACATCGCCGTCGCGGGCGGTGTCGAGCACATGGGCCGTCACCCGATGGGCGAGGGCGTCGACCCGAACCCGCGGTTCGTCAGCGAGAAGCTGGTCGACGAGTCCGCCCTGTTCATGGGCATGACCGCGGAGAACCTGCACGACCGCTACCCGCAGATCACCAAGCTGCGCGCCGACGAGTACGCGGTGCGCTCCCAGGAGAAGGCCGCCAAGGCGTACGCCAACGGCAAGATCCAGGCCGACCTGGTGCCGATCTCGGTGCGCCGGACCAACCCGGAGGGCGGCGAGACCGGCTGGGGCCTCGTGACGGCCGACGAGCCGATGCGTCCGGGCACGACCCTGGAGAACCTCTCCGGTCTCAAGACGCCGTTCCGCGTCCACGGCCGGGTCACCGCCGGTAACGCGGCCGGTCTGAACGACGGCGCGACCGCCTCCCTCATCGCGTCCGAGGACTTCGCGCGCGAGAACGGCCTGCCGGTCAAGATGCGCCTCGTCAGCTACGCCTTCGCGGGCGTCGAGCCGGAGGTCATGGGCTACGGCCCGATCCCGGCCACGGAGAAGGCGCTCGCCCAGGCGGGCCTGTCGATCTCCGACATCGGCCTGTTCGAGATCAACGAGGCCTTCGCCGTCCAGGTCCTGGCCTTCCTGGACCACTACGGCATCGCGGACGACGACGAGCGCGTCAACCAGTACGGCGGCGCGATCGCGTTCGGTCACCCGCTCGCCTCCTCCGGCGTCCGTCTGATGACGCAGCTGGCCCGTCAGTTCGAGGAGCAGCCGCAGGTCCGCTACGGCCTGACCACCATGTGCGTCGGCTTCGGCATGGGCGCGACGGTCATCTGGGAGAACCCGCACTTCGACGGAGGCAACAAGTGAGCACCACCGCTGAACTCCTGAAGGGCGCGGCCGAGCTGTTCCCCGACGAGGTCGTGACGTCGGCGCACGTACGCCACCTCGACCTGCCGTTCGGCGCCGGGCGCTTCGCGCTCATCACGCTGGACAACGGCTTCGACCACACCAAGCCGACCACCTTCGGCCCGGCGTCGCTGGCGAACCTCAACACCGCGATCGACCAGGTCGAGAAGGAGGCCGCGGCCGGCGAGATCGTCGGTGTCGGCGTCACCGGCAAGCCGTTCATCTTCGCCGTCGGCGCGGACCTGAAGGGTGTCGAGCTCCTCAAGGAGTACGACCACGCGCTCGCCATCGGCAAGGGCGGCCACGAGGTCTTCAAGCGCCTGTCCGGCCTCGCGGTCCCGACCTTCGCGTACTACAACGGTGCCGCGATGGGCGGTGGCGTCGAGGTCGGTCTGCACTGCCAGTACCGGACCGTCAGCAAGGCGCTCCCGGCGTTCTCGCTCCCCGAGGTCTTCCTCGGCCTGGTCCCCGGCTGGGGCGGCTGCACGCTGCTGCCGAACCTGATCGGCGCCGACAAGGCCGTCTCGGTGATCATCGAGAACAGCCTCAACCAGAACAAGCAGCTCAAGGGCCAGCAGGTCTTCGACCTCGGTATCGCGGACGCGATCTTCGAGGGTGCGGACTTCCTGGAGCAGTCGCTGATCTGGACGGCCAACGTCCTCAAGGGCGACATCGAGGTCGAGCGTCCGGTGATCGACCGCGGCGAGGCCTGGGACCAGGCCGTCGCCAAGGGCCGCTTCATCGCGGACGGCAAGGTGCACGGCGCGGCCCCGGCCGCCTACCGCGCCCTCGACATCATCGCCACCGCCAAGAACGGCGACCTGCAGCAGGGCTACGACGCCGAGGACAAGGCGCTCGCCGACCTGATCATGGGCGGGGAACTGCGCGCCGGCATCTACGCGTTCAACCTGGTGCAGAAGCGCGGCAAGCGCCCCGCGGGCGCCCCGGACAAGTCGCTGGCCCGTCCGGTCACCAAGGTCGGTGTCGTCGGCGCCGGTCTGATGGCCTCCCAGCTCGCGCTGCTGTTCCTGCGCCGCCTGGAGGTGCCGGTCGTGCTGACCGACATCGACCAGGAGCGCGTCGACAAGGGTGTGGGCTACGTCCACGCCGAGATCGACAAGCTGCTCGGCAAGGGCCGTATCAACCAGGACAAGGCCAACCGCCTCAAGGCCCTGGTCACCGGTGTGCTGGACAAGGCCGAGGGCTTCTCCGACGCGGACTTCGTCATCGAGGCCGTGTTCGAGGAGATCGGCGTCAAGCAGCAGGTGTTCGCGGAGGTCGAGGCGGTCGCCCCGGCGCACGCGATCTTCGCCACCAACACCTCCTCGCTGTCCGTCACCGAGATGGCGTCGAAGCTGAAGAACCCCGAGCGGGTCGTCGGCTTCCACTTCTTCAACCCGGTGGCCGTGCTCCCGCTGCTGGAGATCGTCCGTGGCGAGAAGACGGACGACGCCTCGCTGGCCACCGCGTTCGCCGTCGCCAAGAAGCTGAAGAAGACGGCCGTGCTGACGAAGGACGCCCCGGCGTTCGTCGTGAACCGCATCCTGACCCGCTTCATGGGCGAGGTGCAGAACGTCATCGACGAGGGCACCCCGGTCGAGGTCGCGGAGAAGGGCGTCGAGCCGCTCGGCCTGCCGATGTCCCCGCTGGTCCTGCTCGAGCTGGTCGGCCCGGCCATCGGCCTGCACGTCTCGGAGACCCTCAACCGGGCCTTCCCGGACCGCTTCACGGTCTCCCCGAACCTCAAGGCGGTCGTCGAGGCGGGCAAGCGCGGCTTCTACGTCTACGACAGCGGCAAGCCCGAGCTGGACCCGGAGGTCGCCGCGCTGCTGAAGCAGGGCGACACCGTCCTGACCGAGGAGCAGGTGCGCGCTCGTGTCCTGGAGGCGGTGGCGCAGGAGATCGGGCTGATGCTCGACGAGGGCGTCGTCGCCGAGGCCCAGGACATCGACCTCTGCCTGATCACCGGTGCCGGCTGGCCCTTCCACCTGGGCGGCATCACGCCGTACCTGGACCGCGAGGGTGTGTCGGAGCGGGTGAACGGCAAGAAGTTCCTGGCTCCGGGCGTGGCGTCGGTTCCGGCGTGACGGCCCCACAGGGCAGGTGAAGAGGGCCTCCGCCGTCGTGGCGGAGGCCCTCTTTCACGTGCGGGTGTCGTCCTGCCCGGCCGCGGCGAGCCGGGCTTTCAGCTCGGCGTTCTCCGCCTCCAGCAGCGCTATGCGCTTGCGCGCGAAGTAGAGCTCCATGACGGCGTCGTGGAACTCGGAGACGAGTTGGTCAGGCGTCAGTTCCATCTCGTCCCTCCTACGCGCCGGCCAGCCGGGTGACGGTGCCGTCGCCGCCCTTCCAGTACAGGGCGCCGGCCCGCGCGTAGAGGGAACCGCCACCGGCCGCCTCGTCCGGCTCGGCGGCGACGTCGTCGAGCCGTGCCGCGCCGTCGACTCGCGCCGTGCCCTCGACGAGCAGTGCGGGGGCCTCGGACCGCTGGACCACGTGGAGCTGGCCGCCGGGAGTGTCCCCGCGGCCGATGCCGATGCCGGTGCGGCCCGTGCCCTTGACGACGAGGTCCTCCAGGCCGTCGTTGTTCCGCAGCACGATCAGGGCGCCCTTGGTCGGCCCGTCGGTCGCGGTCACGAAGATGCCCTGTGAGGCGGTGCCCTTCGTCCTCAGGTCGATGGAGAGCCCGGACGCGCCGTGGTCCGAGCCGTCGGCGTACCCCATGTGGGAGATCTTCAGCGTGCCGCGTGCCGCCTGCTCATGGCCGGTGATGTACATCGCGGAGGACTCGGGGTTCTGCGAAGTGACGTTCAGCGCCGCCATGTTGCCGGACGTGGCCGCATAGTTGATCTTGACGACGTACTCCGTCGGCGACGCCCCGTAGAACGCGGCCGGCGCGGTGTACTGGGTGTACTCGCCCTCCGCGGCCGCCTCCGTGCCGGTCGCGACGGTCACGGCGCCCGCGGTGAAGGCGCCGAGGAACACTCTTCGTCCCACTGCCATGCGTGTACTCGCTTTCTGCGTACCGGAGTCGGTGCCGTACGCAGGTCATGTGATCATCCTTCACCCGAAGAGCACAACGTCCCGCGGGCCGCTCAGACCTCCTGCCACGCCCGCAACGCCAGCCCCGGCTCGTCCTTGCGGCGGGTGACGAGGAGGCGGCCGGTCGACGGCGAGAGGGTGGCCGCGACGACGCGGTCCTCGTGGTCCTTCGTGAGCGCCACCCGGGCGTCGTCCGGGAGTTGGGGGCCTGACTCGGTCCACCAGGCGCCGGCTGTCTCGTCCTCGGTGGGGTAGGCGGCGAAGGCGACACGGCCGCTGGTGGAGCGCTGGGCGAGCAACGTGCAGTCGTGGCCGTCGAGTTCACAGCGCACGGCGGCGACCGCGCCGGGCCCGGCCGCGGGGAGCAGCGGAACGGGCTTTCCGCCGGGGCGCCAGGCGCACAGGTCGCCGGAGTCGTCGTCGGTGAAGAAGAGCGTGGTGTGCTCGGCGGAGGTGGCGAGGGCCCGCAGGGTGCCCGGGCGGACCGGCGCCTCCAGGGGCTCCCCCCGCACCGGGATGGCGCCCGGCTGCTCCTGACGCCAGTACAGGATCGCCCCGGACACGGCCGCGTAGGCCTCGACGCACCCGGACTCCCCCGTCACCGCGACCGGCGGCCCCTGGACGCCCTGCCCCTTGAGGTCGCGCCACGGGTCCCAGCCGCCCTTCTCCTTCTGGGCGACCATGCTGATCCCGGTGCCGACGTTGCGCACGAAGACATGCGCCCGCCCCTGGGCGTCCACGGCCACGGCGGGTGTGCCCGTGCGCACGCCCTTCTTGCTGGGGTGGCCATGACCGCACGGGGACCAGTCCAGGGCGGCGAGCCGGGGCCGGAAGTGGGTGGAGTGCACCAGCTCCGCCTCCCCCGCCGTGGTCGGCCGCCAGGAGGCCAGATGGGCATAGCCGTCGGCGCCCTGTCCGACCGCGACGCCCGGCTGCACCTTCTGGTCTCCGCCGACGCCGCGCGGCGGTTCCCAGGGGCCGCCAGGGGTGCGCTCCGCCCGGCACAGGACGGTGTCGTCCGACGTCAGGTAGACACTGAGCCGCCCGTCGCGGCCTCGTATGAGCCATTCGCCGTTCACCCGCCCACTGTATGACGGTCCCCCTCAGGCCACTTCGCTCGGGGCACGCCCGGTGCCCTGTCCGTGCGACCCTGGGCCCCATGGACCACAACACCCCCCTGCTGGTGATCGTCGACGCCGCGAACGTCGTCGGGTCGGTGCCCGACGGCTGGTGGCGCGACCGGCGGGGCGCCGCGCGACGGCTGCGCGACCGGCTGGCCGCCGACGGGCTCCCGGGACACTCCGGGCCCGTGGACATCGTCCTCGTCGTCGAGGGCGCCGCCCGCGGCGTGGAGCCGGTGCCCGGCGTACGGGTGGAGTCGGCGCCCGGCAGCGGCGACGACCACATCGTCGGCCTGGTCGCCCGGGCCGCCGACCGCCCCCGCCTGGTCGTCACGGCCGACCGCGAGCTGCGCCGCCGGGTGACGGAGCTGGGCGCCGAGGTCACGGGGCCGCGGACGGTACGGGGTTGAGGGCAGCGCTCCGGGACGGGGAGAGCAACTCGCCGGGAAACCCGCCGGACATGTGCCTCCGGCCCCGCGTCCCCGCGGGAGCAGGACGTGCGGGGCCGGAGAGGGCGGGAAAGGGTGTCGGTCAGTCCTCGCCGGGTTGGCCCTTGGTCACCTGATCGACCGTGGTCTCGTGGTGGCGGCCCAGCCGGCTGTGGGAGCGGCCGTAGAGGAAGTAGACGAGGAAGCCGATCGCCATCCAGACGGCGAAGCGGAGCCAGGTCTCGGCGGGGAGGTTGAGCATCAGCCAGAGGGAGGCGGCCACCGACAGGATCGGGATGACCGGCACCCAGGGGGTGCGGAAGGCCCGGTGCAGGTCGGGGCGGGTGCGGCGGAGGATGATCACGCCGATGGCGACGACCACGAACGCGAAGAGGGTGCCGATGTTCACCAGTTCGGCGAGCTCGCTCAGGGGCGTGAAACCGGCGAGGATCGCGATGAGCACGCCGAGCAGGATGGTCGGCCGGTGCGGGGTCCTGAACCGCGGGTGGACGTGGGAGAAGAAGCGCGGCAGCAGTCCGTCGCGGCTCATCGCGAAGAAGACGCGGGTCTGACCGAGCAGCAGGATCATGCAGACCGTGGTGAGGCCGACGGCGGCGCCGAAGCTGATGAAGCCCGCGAACCAGGGGTGCCCGGTGGCCTTGAACGCGTCGGCGAGCGGCGCGGTGATGGACAGCTTGCTGTAGTGCTCCATGCCGGTCACGACGATCGACACGGCCACGTAGAGGGTCGTGCAGATGAGGAGGGAGCCGAGGATGCCGCGTGGCATGTCGCGTTGCGGGTTCCTGGTCTCCTCGGCGGCCGTGGCGACGACGTCGAAGCCGATGAAGGCGAAGAAGACGACGGACGCGGCGGTGAAGATGCCCATCACGCCGAAGTTGGAGGGCGCCCACCCGAACATCAGCTGGATCAGCGGGGCCTGGAGACCCCCGCCGGCTTCCACGGGCTGCTCCTTGGGGATGAACGGCTCGTAGTTGTGGCCGTCGACGAGGAAGGCGCCCGCGATGATCACGGTGAGGACGACCGTCACCTTGACGGCGACGACGAGCGAGGTGACGCGCGCGGAGAGCTTGGTGCCGATGACGAGGATGGCGGTGAGCACCAGGACGAGCGCGGCGGCGAGGATGTCGAAGCCGAAGCCCTCGGCCCCGTCCCGGGTGCCGAGCGCCGCCGGCAGGTGCCACCCCGCGTTGTCGAGCAGCGAGGCGACGTACCCGGACCAGCCGACGGCGACCACCGCCGTGCCCAGCGCGAACTCCAGGACCAGGTCCCAGCCGATGATCCAGGCGGGGAACTCACCGAGGGAGGCGTACGAGAAGGTGTAGGCGGAGCCCGCCACCGGGACGGTGGAGGCGAACTCGGCGTAGCAGAGCGCGGCGAGCGCGCAGACGACACCGGACACCACGAAGGCCAGTGCGACGGCGGGACCGGCGTTGTTCTTGGCCACCGTGCCGGTGAGGACGAAGATGCCGGTGCCGATGATGACACCGACACCGAAGACGGTCAGATCCAGCGCGGACAAGGTTTTCTTGAGCGCGTGCTCGGGCTCCTCGGTATCGAGGATGGACTGTTCGACTTTCTTCGTCCGGAAGAGAGTGCTGCTCACGGGCTTACCTCCCACGCTGCGTCGTCCTCGACCTGCTCGGCATGATCGAGAGGGGGCGTAGTGCGTATGCCCCGGCGTGGGCTCGTCTCACGCGAAAGGGCCGGTTGCGCCTCTTCACACGGTGGCACAACCGGCCCGGTCGGGCATGTCAGTCGCGGGCGGGCTCCACGGAGTCGACCTCCGCCGCCGTGCCGGCGAACCGTCCGTCCAGCTTGGACACCAGGCCGGTGACCTGACGGGCGATGTCGGGGGCGGTGAGGCCGATCTCGGCCATGACCTCGGCGCGCGAGGCGTGGTCGAGGAAGCGCGGCGGGATGCCGAAGTCGCGCAGCGGGACGTCGACGCCTGCGTCGCGCAGGGCCTGGGCGACGGCGGAGCCGACACCACCCACGCGGGAGTTGTCCTCGACGGTGACGACGACACGGTGCCGCTCGGCGAGCGGGGCCATGGCCTCGTCGACGGGCTTGACCCAGCGCGGGTCGACGACGGTGGTGGAGATGCCCTGCTGGTCGAGCAGGCTCGCGATCTCCAGGCACATCGGCGCCAGGGCGCCCACCGAGACGAGCAGCACGTCGGGCCGGTCGGTCCCCGGCTCGCGCAGCACGTCCATGCCGCCGACGCGTCCCACGGCGGGTACGGCGGGGCCGACGGCACCCTTGGAGAAGCGGACCACGGTCGGCGCGTCGTCGACCTGGACGGCCTCGCGCAGCTGGGCCCGCACCTGGTCGGCGTCCCGCGGAGCGGCCAGCCGCAGCCCCGGCACGACCTGGAGGATCGACATGTCCCACATGCCGTTGTGGGAGGCGCCGTCGGTGCCGGTGACGCCGGCCCGGTCCAGGACGAAGGTCACCCCGCACTTGTGGAGGGCCACGTCCATCAGGACCTGGTCGAAGGCGCGGTTGAGGAAGGTGGCGTAGACGGCGAAGACGGGGTGCACGCCCGCGTGCGCGAGGCCCGCCGCGGAGACGGCGCCGTGCTGCTCGGCGATGCCGACGTCGTAGACCCGCTCGGGGAAGGCCTTGGCGAACTTGTCGAGCCCGACGGGCTGGAGCATGGCGGCGGTGATGGCGACGATGTCCTCGCGCTCCTCGCCGAGCTTGACCATCTCGTCGCCGAAGACGGAGGTCCAGTCGGCGCCGGAGCTGGAGATCGGCAGACCCGTGTCCGGGTGGATCTTGCCGACGGCGTGGAAGCGGTCGGCCTCGTCCTGGAGGGCGGGCTGGTAGCCGCGGCCCTTCTCGGTGAGGCAGTGCACGATGACGGGCCCGCCGAACCGCTTGGCGCGCGCCAGCGCCGACTCCAGGGCCTCGATGTCGTGACCGTCGATCGGCCCGACGTACTTCAGCCCGAGGTCCTCGAACATCCCCTGCGGCGCGATGAAGTCCTTGAGGCCCTTCTTGGCCCCGTGCAGCGTCTCGTACAGCGGCTTTCCGACGACCGGCGTGCGGTCGAGGATCTCCTTGGTCCGGGCCAGGAAGCGCTCGTAGCCGTCGGTCGTCCGCAGCGTCGCCAGGTGGTTGGCGAGACCGCCGATGGTCGGGGCGTACGACCGCTCGTTGTCGTTGACGACGATGACGAGCGGGCGGTCCTTGGCCTCGGCGATGTTGTTCAGCGCCTCCCAGGCCATCCCGCCGGTCAGCGCGCCGTCACCGATCACGGCGACGACATGGCTGTCGCGGCGCAGAAGCTGGTTGGCCTTGGCGATGCCGTCGGCCCAGCCGAGCACCGTGGAGGCGTGGCTGTTCTCGATGACGTCGTGCTCGGACTCGGCCTGCGAGGGGTAGCCGGACAGGCCGCCCTTCATCTTCAGCCGGGAGAAGTCCTGCCGTCCGGTGAGCAGCTTGTGCACATAGGACTGGTGGCCCGTGTCCCACAGCACCTTGTCCTTCGGCGACTCGAAGACCCGGTGCAGGGCGATGGTGAGCTCGACCACCCCGAGGTTGGGGCCGAGATGGCCGCCGGTCTTGGAAACGGCGTCGACCAGGAAGCTCCGGATCTCCCCTGCCAGCTGGTCCAGCTCCTCCAGGCTGAGCCGGTCCAGATCACGCGGTCCCCTGATGCGGGTCAGCAGCGGCACCCGTGCCTCCTTGCAGTAGAGCTGATCGAGCTGTTTCCGGGCGCATCGAGTCTAATGTTCCGCCCGGACGCCGAGCGCCGGGCCCGTACGTGATCCGTCACGCAACGGCGGTACCCGGAATGGCCCTCCCTATGACACGCCTGTGCCCGGCACCGAAGACGGTGCCGGGCTACCAGGCAGGGAGTTGTCGGGCAGGGAAGGGGACTGCAACCGGCCTGAAGGGGCGCGGGGAACTGCGCGACCAGCCACAACGGACCGGCACCCGCAAACGCACCGCACCCCTACGGCGCTTCCGCGAACCGCTAACCCCGCCCTGCGGCCTTCTGGCTCCTGCGGGAGACGGAGTCGATGACCACCGCGCCGAGCAGAACACCACCGGTGATCATGTACTGGATCGAGGTGTTCATGTTCAGCAGGTCCAGACCCGTCTGGATCGACTGGATGACCAGCATGCCCAGCAGCGCCGACCACACCGTGCCCCGACCGCCGAAGAGGCTGGTGCCACCGATGACGGCCGCGGCGATCGCGAGCATCAGCGTGTTGCCGCCACCGGCGCTGAGCGTCGCGCTCGCGGTCTGACCGGCGAAGAACATACCGCCGATCGCCGCGAAGCCGCCGGAGATGGCGAACACGGTGATGCGGATCAGCGGCACGTTGATACCGGCACGGCGGGCCGCCTCGATGCCGCCGCCCACCGCGAACACCTTGCGGCCGTACGTCGTGCGACGGAGCACGAAGTCGACGATCACCAGGGCCGCCAGGAAGATCACCAGCGCGTTGGAGACACCGGCCGCGTCGTTGAGCACGGCCGCGGCGACGAAGGACGCGACGGCGAGCGCACCGACGCGCAGCAGGATCTCGCTGGTCGGCCGGAACGGCACACCGGCGGCCTTGCGGCGGCGCTGCTCGTTGAAGTTGCCGACGAGGGTCAGCACGACACCGAGGCCGGCCAGCAGGTACGCGCCGATGATGGCCTGGTCCATGAAGAAGGAGCTCTGGCCGAGCAGGTGGACCGGGCCGGATTCGGACGGGATGTTGATCGTGCCGCTGTCGCCCAGCAGCCACAGCATCAGACCGTTCCAGCCGAGGAAGCCGGCCAGGGTGACGACGAACGCCGGTACGCCGATCTTGGCGAAGAACCAGCCGTGCAGGGCGCCGATGGCGATGCCGGTGAGGATCGCGAGGACCAGCGACAACCAGGGGTTCATGCCCTTGTTCACCACGAACACGGCGAACAGGGTGGAGGCCAGACCGCTGACCGAGCCGACCGACAGGTCGATCTCGCCGAGCAGCAGGACGAACACCAGGCCGATGGCGAGCATGCCGGTGGCCGACAGGTAGTAGCTGATGTTCGAGAGGTTGTCGGCGCTCAGGAAGCGGTCGTTCTGCAGCTGGAAGATCGTCCAGATGACGATCAGTCCGATGACCACCGGCAGCGAGCCCAGCTCGCCGCCCTTCACCTTGCGCTTGAACTCGGTGACGTAGCCCTTGAGGCCCTGTTCACGGACCAGCAGGCGCGGGTCGACGACGGCGACCGGCGCGGCCGTGGGGTCGTCGGCGGGAGCGACGGTGGGCTGCGCCTCGACCACGCCCCCGGTCTTCTCGACCTTGGTGGCCGTGGGGGCCTTGTCGGTCTTCTCGGTCTTCGACGTGTCGCTCACTTTGCCGCCTCCGCGGTGCGCCGCTCCGCGCGACGGGTCACGGCGTTGTCCGTGGCGCCCGTGATCGCGGCGATGATCTCTTCGTGGCTGGTGTCCTTCACGGGGAAGGAGCCGTTGTTCTTGCCCAGGCGCAGGACGGCGACGGTGTCCGCGACCGCCTTGACGTCGGCCATGTTGTGGCTGATCAGGATGACGGCGAGGTCACGCTCGCGCAGCCGCTCGACCAGGTCGAGGACCTGCGCGGTCTGCTCGACGCCGAGGGCGGCGGTGGGCTCGTCGAGGATGACGAGCTTGGGGTCGCCGATCAGGGCGCGGGCGATGGCGACGACCTGGCGCTGACCGCCGGAGAGGCTCGCGATCGGGATGCGCACGCTCGGGATCCGGATGGAGAGCGTGGACAGCAGCTCGCGGGCGTTCTTCTCCATCGTCACCTCGTCGATGACGCCCCGGTGCAGCAGCTCGCGGCCGAGGTAGAGGTTGCCGACCACGTCGAGGTTGTCGCAGAGCGCGAGGTCCTGGTAGACCGTCGCGACGCCGAGTCCCTGGGCGTCGTGCGGCTTGGTGATGCTGACCGGCTTGCCCTGCCACTCGATGACGCCCTCATCGATGGGGTGGACGCCGGCGATCGTCTTGACCAGAGTCGACTTACCTGCGCCGTTGTCGCCCACGAGGGCGACCACTTCTCCGGCGTGGACCTCCAGATCGACGTCGGTGAGTGCCTGGACCGCACCGAATCGCTTGGAGACTCCGCGCAACGCCAGCACGGGCGTAGCGGACACGTGAACCATCTCCTTCGCCGCCTGACCGGCGGGGATGCCGCGCTTGGGGGTGTGCGCGGAGGGATGTGCGGACCGCGGCGGGAGGCCGGGCGCCGCACGAGGTTTACAAGATGAACATGGGCGAATCCGCTGCACTTGGCAACGGTTCCGTCCGACGCCCGCCCCGGCAGCGGGGTGTGAAGGTGGGGCAGGCGTCGGCGGGGTTTCGCGGGACCGCTCGGCGGTCTGGGTCCGAGTCCCTCACCGGGACCCGGACCGGGGTGCGCGGGGTCGCGCGCCGGGGTTACTGAAGACCGGCGGCCTTGCAGGCGGCGGCGTATTCGGCGGTGCAGATGTCCGCGACCGTGTACAGACCGTCCTTGACGACCGTGTCCTTGATGTTGGCCTTGGTGACCGACACCGGGGTCAGCAGCTTGGCGGGCACCTTGTCGCCGGAGCCGCTGGTCACCTCGGTGGCGGCCAGGGACTTGATGTCCTTGCCCTGGAGCAGGTTGACCGCGAGCTCGGCGGCGGTGTCGGCCTCGGGCTTGTAGGCCTTGTAGACCGTGGCGGACTGGGTGCCGGCGACGATCCGCTGGATGGCGGCGAGCTCGGCGTCCTGACCGGTCAGCGGGATGTTGCTGATCTTCGCGCCCTTGAGGGTGTTGGCGATGCCACCGGCCATGCCGTCGTTGGCGGCGTAGACGCCCGCGATGTTCTTGGCGCCCAGCTGGGTGATGGCCGCGGACATCTTCTGGGCGGCGACGGTGTCCTTCCACAGGCCGGACTGCTCGTAGGCGATGTCGACCTTGCCGTCGAGGACCTTGTGGGCGCCTTCCTTGAACTGGCCGGCGTTCGGGTCGGCGTCGTCACCGTTGATCATGACGACCTTGGCCTTGGGGGTCGCCTTGGCGCCGAGGGCGTCGAGCAGGGCCTGGCCCTGGAGCTCGCCGACCTTGACGTTGTCGAAGGAGACGTAGGCCGAGACGGGGCCCTGCGCGAGGCGGTCGTACGCGACGACCTTGACGCCCTTGTCCACCGCGGACTTGATGGAGGACTTGATCGCGGCGGAGTCCTGGGCGGAGACCACGATGACCTTCACACCCTTGGTCACCATGCTGCTCATCTGCTGGGCCTGCTTGGCTGGGTCGGCCGCGGCGTTCGCGTACTGGACGTCGCAGTCGGAGCACAGCTCCTTGACCTTGGCCTCGAAGTACGGCTTGTCGAACTTCTCGTAGCGCGCGGTGACGGTGTCGGGGAGCAGCAGGCCGATGGACTTGCTGTCCGAGCTGCTGCCGGAGTCGTCCTTGTCGTCGCCCGCCTTGCCGCACGCGGCAATCGACAGGGCCATGGAGACGGCGGTGGCGCCGATCACGACTCTACGCATCGTTGCGTTCATTTGGGGGTGCCTCCCTGACAGGGCCGCAACACTGCGACCGAGGTGGCTCGAAGTCAACTCGGCCGCAAGTTCGACGTCAAGAAGTAAATACTTAACGAGATGGCAACGGGTTCATGCGTTCTCTAAGTGAAGGCGGGCGCCGCGGCATGCAGCGTGCTGTCCAAAAGGGTCGAATCACCCATCTCACTGAGCGCGAGAGCGAGTGCTCCGAGCACCTCCGCACGGCCCCCAAGTGCCCCCGGGAGAACGGAGAGTTGGCGTGCGGCGCTGGGGATCGCGTAGCGGCCGACGGACTCCCGCACCGGCCCGAGCAGCAGCTCACCGGCCTCCGCGAGATCACCGCCGAGGACGACCCGGCTCGGGTTCAGCAGGTTGCAGAGATTGGCGACTCCACTGCCGATGTGGCGGCCGACGTCGGCGATCACCCGACGGCAGCCCGGGTCTCCCTCCCTGGCCAGCCGCACGACGCCCTCCATCGTCAGGTCCGTGCCGTGACTGGGCTGCAGGAGCGGGAGCACATAGCGCGCGGCCGCGAAGGTCTCCAGGCAGCCCCGGTTGCCGCAGCGGCAGACAGGGCCGGATTCATCGAGTGTAATATGTCCGATTTCCCCCGCGGTTCCGCCCGGCCCCCGGTAGATCTTCCCGTCGATCACCAGACCGGCGCCGACACCGCTCGCGACCTTGATGTAAGCAAGATCACGGACACCCTTGCCGCTGCCCCAGACCAGCTCGCCGAGGGCACCCAGGTTGGCGTCGTTGTCCACGTGCACGGGCACGCCGAGGCGGCCCCGCAACTCCTCGGCGGGCCTGGTGCCGATCCAGCCGGGCAGGATGGCCGAGGAACCGAGCGTGCCGGACTCCAGATCGATGGGCCCGGGCACGCCGAGGCCCACTCCGGCGATCTTCGCGCGGTCGACCCCCGTGGCCTCGAGCAGACGGTTGACCAGCTGTTCCGCCCGGTCGAAGCCCTGGGTCGAGGAGGCGTCCACGTCCAGCGGCTCGGACTCCTCCGCAAGCACCTGGTGGGCGAGGTTGCCGACGGCGACCCGGAGGTGGGTGTGGCCGAAATCGACCCCGATGACGATGCCGGCGTCACCGCTCAGGGAGACGCTGCGAGCCCTGCGGCCACCGGCCGAGGTGGGCGTGACCTCGACTGTTCCGCCGTCCTTGAGCTCGCGCACGATGTTGGAGACGGTGGCCGCGGACAGACCGGTCGTCCGGGCGATCTCCGCCTGCGTGAGGGATCCGGCCAGGCGCACGGCACGTACGACTCGCTCCAGGTTGGCTCGGTGCAGCGACGACTGCGACCCCGGAGTCTCCACGACGACCTCCTGCGCGCGGGACCGCTTCAATGAGGCCCCGTCTATGTCCAACTAGTGAACTCTAAGCTGAGCTGTTCGGGTTGCCTCCCGTCAAGAGGTTGAACAGTTTCCGCGGTGTCGAACACATGGGCGCACAGCGACTCCGCCGGGGGTTGCGGGGTGTACGGGGGTGGGTGCGGGGCGTTGCGGAAGTCCGGCCAGGGTGAGGGTGCTCAAAGCATACAAAGCGGACCTAATAACATGAAAAGCGGCGCACACCGACCCCGCCGCTCCGGGAGTCCGCGTACGCCGCCTGAAGGCGGGAGGTTTACTTCACCGCCCCCGCTGTCAACCCCCGCACCACCTGCCGCTGGAAGACGACGTACGCGGCCAGGACCGGCAGCATCGCCATCACCAGGCCCGCGAAGAGGCCCGACCAGTCGCCCTTGTAGCCCTGGCTGACGGCCAGCTGGACCAGCCCCTGGGTGAGGACGCGCTTGTCGGGGTCGGTGTTGAGCACCGTCGGGAGCATGTACTGGTTCCACTGGCCCAGGAAGTTGAAGATGCCGACGCTGATCAGGCCGGGTCTCGCCATCGGCAGCATGATCTGGAAGAACGTCCGGCTGTGGGAGGCGCCGTCGACGAACGCCGCCTCCGCCACCGACGTGGGCAGCGTGCGGAAGAACGCCGTGAGGAAGAACACCGTGAACGGCAGCGAGTACGCGATGTAGACGAGGATCAGGCCGTGGATCGTGTTCAGCAGCCCCATGTTGTTCACGACGTAGAACAGCGGGACCAGCGCCAGCATGATCGGGAAGCTCATGCCGCCGACGAAGAGGTAGTAGATGAAGCGGTTGCCCGGGAAGTCGAACCGGGCGAGGACGTACGCCGCCATCGAGCCCAGGACCAGCGTGCCGACGAGTGAACCCCCCACCACCAGCACGGTGTTGAGGAAGTAGTCGCTCATGTTGGCCTCGGTCCAGGCCCGCGACCAGTTGTCGAAGTGCAGTTTGTCCGGCAGGGACCACGGCGAGCCGAAGATGGAGCTGTCGTCCTTGAAGGAGGTCATGACCGCCCACAGCAGCGGCAGCACCACCATGACCGCCCAGATGACGAGGACGCCGTGCGAGAAGACGTTGAGGACCTTGCCCTCCGTCTTCCGCGCCGGCTGCCGCCGGGGCGGTACGTCGGCCTTCGTGACGGGCACGCCGGGCTCGGCCGGCAGGGGCGCGGGGGGCTGGGTCGTCTTCATGATCAGTACTCCAGCCGCTCGCGCCGTCCCAGCCGCATCACGGCCGCGGCGAAGGCCAGCGTCACGACGAGCAGGGCGACGCCGATGGTGGTGGCGTAGGCGGCCTGACCGTCCCGGAACGCCTTCTGGTACACGTACAGGACCATCACGGTGGTCGAGTAGTCGGGGCCGCCGGGCCCGGTCGTCATGATCTGCACCACCGCGAACGACTCCGCGCCGAGCGCGAGGATGCCCATGTAGACCCAGCCGGACTGCACGGTGTCCCACAGCAGCGGCAGGGTGACGCGGAAGAAGGTGGTGGCGCGGTTCGCGCCGTCGAGCAGCGCCGCCTCGTACAGGTCCGCCGGGATCGACGCCATGCCGGCGGAGAACAGGACCACGAAGAAACCGGCCGTGGACCAGACGAGCACCGCCATCACGCACCACAGCGCGAGGTCCGGATCGCCCAGCCACAACGGCTGGACACCGTCCAGACCGACCCCCCGCAGCAGCGAGTTGATCGCGCCGCTGTCCGGGTTGTAGGCCAAGGCGAACAACAACGCGACGATGGCGATCGACAGCACCTGCGGGAAGAAATACACGATCTTGTAGAAGGAGGATCCCCGGACCCCGGAAATCGCCGGACCGCCCTTCCTTCTGCGCCCGCCGACATTGATCATGAAGGCGAAGAAGAGCGCCAGACCGATCGTCACCAGCGGCAGCACGACCGCGAACATCAAGCTGTGCTGCAAGGACTTCCAGAAGATCTCGTCGTCCAGCATCCTCCGGTAATTGTCCAGACCGACCATCTTGAATTCGGGGCTCAGACCGGTCCAGTCCGTGAACGAGTAGTAGATGGACTGGATGAACGGCCAGACCACGAAGAGCGCGTACAGTCCCAGGGGCAGCGCCAGAAACCCCACGATGAACCGGTACTTGCCGTGCTGCATCGCCACTCCGGTGCCGTGAGAATGCCGGTTACTGGTGCTTGTAGTGCTTGATCGACGTGTCCTTCGCGGTTTCGTCGGCGAAACCCTGGATCTTCTTGACGGCCTCGGCCGGGGTGAGACGGCCGGCCATCATCTCGCCGAGCCCGGACACCCCGATCTTCTCCTTCTGCAACTGCACGTACCAGTCCTGCAGTCGGGGATTCACCACGTTCTGGCCGGCCTTCTCCAGCGCGGCGACACCCGACTTGAGGCCGGGGGTGAGGGTGATCCCGTCGGTACCGCCGTTGTACGCGGTCAGCGACTTCACCTTGGAGGTGAAGTTCTTCGACGACGCCTCACTCAGCATGATGCGCAGCTGCTCCATGCCGCCCGCCGCGTTCCTCGCCTTGGCCGGCACGACGAACGGCTCGCCGCCGGAGGCCCAGATGGTGCCGAACGGCATCTTGTCGGAGCTGTCGATGCCGGTGGGCGCGGAGACCGCGAGGTCGAAGTCGGCCGGGATGACGTTCGCCGACTCGTTCTCCACCCAGGAGCCGTTGGGGATGAACAGGGCCTTGCCCTTGGCCCACGCGGTCTGCGACTGGATGTGGTCCAGGCCCGGGGTGCCCTTGAGGACGTAGCCCTTCTTGTAGAGCTCGTAGTAGGCCTCGAAACACGTCTTGACCGCCGGGTGCTCCCAGGCCCTGGGCTCCAGGTTGTCGATGGCGTCGAGGACTTCGCGGCCGCCGACCTTGGCGATCATCGGGTACAGCGAGAAGGGGATGTAATACGGGTACTTGCCCGCATATGTCCAGCCCGCGATGCCCTTCTTCTTGGCCTTCTCGCACACCGCGAGCATCTCGTCCCAGGTCTCGGGATACCTGGCGTCGAGCGAGTCCAGGGCCTTCTGCGAGTACCAGACGCCGTACACGGTGTAGGCGTAGTACAGGATCCAGACGGGGTCGCCGTCGAACTGGCCCATCTCCACGATGCCGGGGCGCAGGGTGTCGCGGACCTTCTTGCCGGGGTCGTCGTAGGAGGCGGCGTCGAGCAGCGGGGTGAGGTCGGCGAGCTGGTTCTTGCCGACCAGGACGCCCATGTCCATCTGCTCGGCGCCGGAGTTGTCGATGAGGTCGGGCGGGGTGCCCTGGTTGAAACGGGGCTGGAGCGTGGACTGGATCTTCTGGGTGGCCGAGAACTTCACCTTGGCCCCGGGGAAGTTCTTCTCGTAGATCTTCACGGCGTCCTCGGCGTACTCCTTGCCGAAACCGCCGTCGAACAGCACGAATTCCATCGGCGCGGTGCTGTTGACGCCGAGCGGGTTCTTCTCGGTTTTCTGGCCGGCCTTGGCCTTGCCCTCGTCGCCGCCTCCCCCGCTGCTGGCACAGGCGGAGAGGAAACTCATCGTGGGGACGGAGATCAGACCGAGTGCCACGGACCGCTTGATCAGATCACGGCGGCCGACACCTTCGACACCGCGGTTTTCGGACGCGCCGGAAGCAGAAGTGGATCCCATGCTCAAGTCCTCGCCTTCTTCAGGACTCAGGCGGTGAACCGGATCCTCCCCGGCACCGCGGTAGGTCAAGCAGGGTCGCGCGGATCGCGTGAATCGCCGACAGGTATAGTCCATTTCTTGCCGACGGAGCAAGATCGAATGCAAGGTTGCCCATGGGTCTTTTCCGAGTTGAGACCTCGCGGAAATACGGGCGGCGGGTGGAAGCCCTGCCGGAAAAACGCACGACACAGGGCTCGCGTGGCGCAAACCGCAACCTTGACATCAGTTGTCACTTGGCCACCTACTGATTCCTGCGCGATCAGCGGGACCGCAGGGGACAACGTTGTCCGGGGCGGGGAGGGTGCTCACGCATGCAGCGGTTCGGATGGGTTCGGGCGGTCGTTCTCACGGCCGCCCTCGTCATGGCGGCCGGCACACCGGGATCGGCTGTCGCGCTGCCGCCCCGAGTCCCGGTCCCCGAGCGGGAGTTCGCGTCGTCCTTCGAGACCGGCCAGCGGGCCCCCGACTGGCAGAGCACCGTCGAGACGGCACCGGACGGCGGCAAGCGTGCCTCGGGCGTGGACGGCGGCTACGGCGGCGGGCTCCCCGGTGATGTCACCGACCGTGTGACGGACGTCCGGGCGAGCTCCGAGAACGCGGCCGGCGGCGAGGTGAAGGAGAACCTCGTCGACGGCGAGGCCGGTACCAAGTGGCTGACCTTCGCGGCGACCGGCTGGGTCGAGTTCGACCTCCCCGAACCGGCGGCCGTCACCACCTACGCGCTCACCTCGGCCAACGACTTCGCCGAACGCGACCCGGCGGACTGGACCCTCGCCGGCTCGGCGGACGGCACCACCTGGACGACCCTCGACACCCGCACCGGTGAGTCCTTCACCGAGCGGTTCCAGACGAAGACGTACCCCCTCGCGGCCCCGGCCGCGTACCGGCACCTCCGGCTGGAGGTCACCGAGAACCACGGCGCCGGGATCCTCCAGCTCGCCGACGTGCGCTTCGGCACGGGAGGCGGCGGTGGTCCCGTGCCGCCGGACATGCTGACCGTCGTCGACCGCGGCCCGAGCGGCTCCCCCACCGCCAAGGCTCGGGCCGGCTTCACCGGCCTGCGGGCGCTGCGCTACGCCGGGCGCCACACCGCGTCCGGGCGCGGGTACTCGTACAACAAGGTCTTCGACGTGAACGTGCGGGTCGGTTCGCGGACGCGACTCGCGTACCGGATCTTCCCGGCGATGGCGGAGGGGGACCGGGACTACGCGGCGACGAACGTGTCGGTGGACCTGGCCTTCACGGACGGCACGTATCTGAGCGGGCTCGGGGCGACCGACCAGTACGGGTTCCCGCTGTCACCGCGGGGGCAGGGCGCGGCGAAGGTGCTCTACGTCAACCAGTGGAACGACGTGGTGGCGGGGATCGGGTCGGTGGCGGCGGGGAAGACGGTCGACCGGATCCTGGTGGCGTACGACTCCCCCGGCGGGCCCGCGCGGTTCCGGGGCTGGGTGGACGACATCACGCTGCGGGCGGCCGCGCCCGAGGCGCCCGAGGCCCATCTCTCGGACTACGCGGTGACCACCCGCGGCACGAACTCCAGCGGGAGCTTCTCGCGCGGCAACACGTTCCCGGCGACCGCCGTGCCGCACGGTTTCAACTTCTGGACGCCGGTGACCAACGCCTCCACACTCGGCTGGCTGTACGACTACGCGCGCGCGAACGACGCCGGCAACCTGCCCACGATCCAGGCGTTCGGCGCGAGCCACGAACCGAGTCCGTGGATGGGCGACCGGCAGACGTTCCAGGTGATGCCGTCCGCCGCGGCGGGCGTCCCCGACACCGGGCGGGCGGCGCGGGCGCTGCCGTTCCGCCACGCGAACGAGACCGCGCGCCCGTACTACTACGGAGTGCGTTTCGAAAACGGCCTCACCGCCGAGATGGCGCCGACCGACCACGCGGCCGCGCTGCGCTTCACCTACCCGGGACCGGACGCGAGCCTCGTCTTCGACAACGTCACCGACCAGGCCGGGCTGACGCTCAACCGGGAGAAAGGCGTCGTCACCGGCTACTCCGACGTGAAGTCCGGGCTGTCGGCCGGCGCGACCCGGCTCTTCGTGTACGGCGAGTTCGACGCGCCGGTGACGGACGGGGCGTCGGACGGGGTCAAGGGCTGGCTGCGCTTCGACGCGGGCGCCGACCGGACGGTCACCCTGCGCCTGGCGACCTCCCTCATCGGCGTCGACCAGGCCCGCGACAACCTCCGTCAGGAGATCCCGGCGGGCACGGGGTTCGAGACGGTGAAGTCGCGGGCCCAGCGGCAGTGGGACGAGCTGCTCGGCAAGGTGGAGGTCGAGGGCGCGACACCGGACCAGCTCACCACGCTGTACTCCAGCCTGTACCGGCTGTACCTCTACCCCAACTCCGGCTTCGAAAAGGTGGGTTCGGCGTACAAGTACGCGTCTCCCTTCTCGCCGATGCCGGGACCGGGCACTCCGACGCACACCGGCGCGAAGATCGTCGACGGCAAGGTGTACGTCAACAACGGCTTCTGGGACACCTACCGGACGACCTGGCCGGCGTACTCTCTGCTGACGCCCACTCAGGCGGGCGTGCTCGCCGACGGGTTCGTGCAGCAGTACAAGGACGGCGGCTGGACCTCGCGCTGGTCGTCGCCGGGGTACGCCGACCTGATGACCGGCACCTCCTCGGACGTCGCCTTCGCGGACGCGTACGTCAAGGGCGTCGGCCTCGACGCGAAGGCGGCGTACGAGGCGGCGGTGAAGAACGCGACGGTCGTGCCGCCGACGTCGGGCGTGGGCCGCAAGGGCATGGCGACCTCCCCCTTCCTGGGCTACACGAGCACCTCCACCCACGAGGGCCTGTCCTGGGCGCTGGAGGGCTACCTCAACGACTTCGGCATCGCCCGGATGGGCCAGGCCCTGTACGGGAGGACGGGCGAGCGGCGCTACCAGGAGGAGGCGGACTACTTCCTCAACCGGGCGCGGGGTTACGTCCACCTCTTCGACGCGAAGGCGGGCTTCTTCCAGGGCCGGGACGACAAGGGCGACTGGCGGGTCCCGTCCGCCGCCTACGACCCGCGCGTGTGGGGCCACGACTACACCGAGACCAACGGCTGGGGTTACGCCTTCTCCACCCCGCAGGACAGCCGGGGCCTGGCCAACCTGTACGGCGGCCGCGACGGCCTGGCGAAGAAGCTCGACGCCTACTTCGCGACCCCGGAGACCGCCTCCCCCGAGTTCGTGGGCTCCTACGGCGGGGTCATCCACGAGATGACGGAGGCGCGGGACGTTCGGATGGGCATGTACGGGCACTCCAACCAGGTGGCCCACCACGCGATCTACCTGTACGACGCGGCCGGGCAGCCCTGGAAGGCGCAGGCCAGGGCCCGCGAGGTGCTCTCCCGCCTCTACACCGGCAGCGCGATCGGTCAGGGCTACCACGGCGACGAGGACAACGGCGAGCAGTCGGCCTGGTACCTGTTCTCCGCGCTCGGCTTCTATCCGCTGGTGATGGGCAGCGGCGAGTACGCCGTCGGCTCCCCGCTGTTCACCAAGGCGACCGTCCACCTGGAGCACGGCGCGGACCTGGTGATCAGGGCGCCGAAGAACAGCACGCGGAACGTGTACGTACAGGGATTGAGGGTCGACGGCCGTCCCTGGACGTCGACTTCGCTCCCGCACTCGCTGCTCGCGAAGGGCGCGGTCCTGGACTTCGACATGGGGCCGAAGCCGTCGGCGTGGGGCAGCGGGAAGGACGCGGGGCCCGTGTCGATCACCCGGGACGACAAGGTGCCGAGCCCTCGGAAGGACGTTCTGAGGGGCGAGGGCGCGTTGTTCGACGACACCTCGGCGACCGGGGCGACCGTGTCGGGCCCGGTCGGCCTGCCGGTCACCTCGGCCACGAAGGCGGTGCAGTACACCCTGACCTCCGCCGAGCACACGCGGGCACCGGCGAGTTGGGTCCTGCAGGGCTCGTCCGACGGCCGGACCTGGACCGACCTCGACCGGCGCTCGGGCGAGGCCTTCCGGTGGGACCGGCAGACCCGGGCGTTCACGGTGGCGCGCCCGGGGACGTACGGGCAGTACCGCCTGGTGTTCGACGGCGAAGCGGGTGGATCCGGCGAAGTCGCCCTCACGGAGGCCGAGTTGTTGTCATGATCGTGTAACCGAGAGCGATCTCCCGGTGACTCGCCCTGCACACGTGTTCCACAATGATCGGGCGCCCGGGGACATCGGGCGGTCAGGCAGCAAGAGGGGGAGAACAAGCATGGGCGTCACCAGAAGGTTCACGGGTCTGCTCGCGGGTGCGGCACTGGGTGCGGGAGCCCTGTTCGCCACGGCGGCACCGGCGCAGGCGTACAGCCCGAACCCGACGTTCAGCTCGTACTACTACGACACCGACAACTGCCCGTGCAGCGGCGGCAACCTCACCGACCCGTTCGACAACACCTACTTCGCGAACGACCCGGGCGGCTACGCCGTCAAGATGGAGCTCGTCAGCTCCGGTGCGTTCGTGGGCAAGGTGGAGTTCCACCCGAACGACGAGAAGCTGTGGGTGTACGACACCGCCAACGACGGCGACACCTACTACGTCAAGGTGGGGTACGCGTCCGGGGGGACGTACCACGACCTGGGCACCTTCAGCGCGCCCGGCACCTCCGCGGTCCTCGACCACTCGGTCCAGGACTTCGACCTCCCCGAGGGCGCGACCGTGGACATCTCCGTCTACGACGACGCGGGCCTCACCGACCTCATCGGCGCCGCGCGCGGAACCGGCGCGGCCATCGCCTAGCCATCGGAGGGCTCATGCCACTTCCCGTGCCCACCCTGCCCGAGGGAGTCGATCCCGCCTGGCTGCCGCCGGAAGCGTTCCGGCCGCTGGGCGAGCGGCGGACGTCGATCCGCGGCTCGGGGCCGCTCGTGGAGACGGTGCACGGTGAGGTGGCGGCGGCCTGCCGGCAGTTCGGCGGAGAGGTCGTACGAGGCGACAACACAGGCGCCTCGTACGACCTCGTGCTGTGTCAGGGCGGGGACGACGACCTCGGGGACGAGGGGTACACCTACGAGCGGGCCGGGGCGACCACCACGGTCACGGCGTCCGGTCGGCGCGGGCTGCTGTACGGCCTGTTCCATGTCGTGCGGCTCGGTGCGGACGCCTTCCGGGGGACGTGTCCGCGCGAGGTGCACCGGCCGGCCGTCGCCCTGCGGATGCTGGACCACTGGGACAACGTGGCCGTGCATCCGGTCATGGGGCAGGTGGAGCGCGGGTACGCGGGCGGTTCGCTGTTCTGGCGGGACGGGCGGGCGCGCGGGGAGTGGGAGCGCGTACGGGCGTACGGGCGGCTGCTCGCGGCCTGCGGGATCAACGCCGTCTGCGTCAACAACGTCAACGTGCACGAGACCGAGGCGCGTCTGCTGACCGACCGGATCGGCGAGGTCGCCGGGATCGCGGAGGTGTTGCGGCCGTACGGGATCCGGACGCATCTGTCGGTCACCTTCGCGGCGCCGGTCGTCCTCGGCGGGCTGCCCACGGCGGATCCGCTGGACGAGGCGGTGCGGGCCTGGTGGGCCGAGGCGGCCGCGCGGGTGTACGCGGCGATCCCCGACTTCGGCGGGTTCGTGGTGAAGGCCGACTCGGAGGGGCAGCCGGGGCCCTTCAGCTACGGCCGCTCGCACGCGGACGGCGCGAACATGCTCGCCGCCGCGCTCGCCCCGCACGGCGGCACGGTCCACTGGCGGGCGTTCGTCTACGACCACCGCCAGGACTGGCGGGACCGCACGACGGACCGGGCGCGGGCCGCGTACGACCATTTCGCGCCGCTGGACGGGGAGTTCGCGGACAACGCGGTGCTCCAGGTGAAGCACGGGCCGATGGACTTCCAGGTGCGGGAGCCGGTGTCACCCGTGCTCGGGGCGATGCCGCGGACCCGGCTCGCGGTGGAGGTGCAGGCGACGCAGGAGTACACCGGGCAGCAGCGGCACGTGTGCTGGCTCGGGCCGATGTGGAGCGAGGTGCTGCGGTTCCGTCCGGAGGGCGAAGGGGGTCCGGCTGTCGGCGAGTCGGCGCGGGGCGGGCTCGTCGCCGTGTCCAACGTGGGCGACGACCCGTTCTGGACCGGGCATCCGCTGGCCCAGGCGAACCTGTACACCTTCGGGCGGCTCGCCTGGCAGCCGGACGCCGACCCGCACCGGGTCCTCGACGAGTGGATCGCCCTCGGTTTCCCGTCCGCCCCGGAACGGCTCGCCACCGGCCTGCGCACACTGCTGCACGGCTCCTGGGGGACGTACGAGAAGTACACGGCGCCGCTCGGCGTGGGCTTCATGGTGCAGCCGGGGCACCACTACGGGCCGAGCGTGGACGGGTACGAGTACAGCCCCTGGGGGACCTACCACTTCGCGGACCGGGACGGCGTCGGCGTCGACCGGAGCGCGGCCACCGGTACCGGTTACACGGCGCAGTACGCCAAGCCGTGGTCCGACGTGTACGAGTCGCCGGCCACCTGCCCCGACGAGCTGCTGCTGTTCTTCCACCATGTGCCGTACGGGCATGTGCTGCACAGTGGGAAGACCGTGATCCAGCACATCTACGACACGCACTTCGAGGGTGTGGCGGAGGCGGAGCAGGCCCGGCGGGTGTGGGCCTCGCTCGGGGATCTGGTCGACCCGGCGCGTCACGCGCGGGCGGCGGAGCGGTACGAGGAGCAGGTGCGCTGCGCCCGCGAGTGGCGCGACCAGGTCAACAGTTACTTCCTGCGGAAGTCCGGGGTGCCGGACGAGCGGGGCCGGACCGTCTACTGAAGGCGCAGCACCGCCGTGCCGAGCGGGTCGAGGGTCAGGGGCTCACCCTGCTCGATCCGCTTGCCGGTGAGCAGGTCGACGGCGGTGGTGTGGGCGGTGAGACGGCAGGCCGCGCCGGTGTGGTTCAGGAGGAAGAGCAGGCGGCTGCCGTCGGTGGTGATCCGGGTCGCGGTCTCGACGCCCCGGTGGTCCGCGTACGGGCCGACGAGCCCGTGCCGGGCGAGGACACGCCGTACGACCAGGTCGACGCCGGGCTGGTCGAGGGCCGTGGCCACGTACCAGGCCTCCCCCGCGCCGAAGGGGTGCCGGGTGACGGCCGGGGTGCCCGCGTAGAAGTCCGCGCCGTACGTGCCGACCGGGTCGGCTCCGCGCGGCTGCACGATCTCGAAGACCAGTCGGGCCTCGACCCGTGTCCCGTCCAGCACCACGGGCTGGACGAAGTCCGCTGGGCGGGCGTCCCACTCGTCGACGCGGATGCCCATGAGGGGGGCGAGGGGGCCGGGGACGTCGCTGAGGAAGGCGCGGTCGTGCTCGTCGGAGCGGGCGGTGAGGAAGGTCGCGAGGACGGTGCCGCCGCGCCGGGCCACCGCTTCCAGGCGTCCGGCCAGGTCGCCCTTGACCAGGTGCAGGACGGGGGCGAGGACGACGTCGTACGGGGTGAGGTCGGCGGTGACGGCGACGACGTCCACGTCGGCGCCGGCCTCTCGGGCGGCCCGGTAGTAGGCGTGCACGACGTCCGGGTAGCGGACCAGGCGGGAGGGGCCGTCGGAGATCTCCAGGGCCCACCAGCTGTCCCAGTCGAAGAGCAGGGCGGTGCGCGCGGGGGTACGGGCGCCCAGGGTTGTCCCGCCGAGAAGGCTCAACTCCTCGCCCAGCGCGGCGACTTCGTGGAAGACGCGGGTGTCGTCGCGGCCGGCGTGCCCGATGACCGCTCCGTGGTACTTCTCGCAGGCGCCGCGCGAGGCACGCATCTGGAAGTAGAGGGCGGCGTCGGCGCCGTGGGCGATGGCCTGCCAGGTGGCCAGGCGCAGTTCGCCGGGGCGGCGCAGCGGGTTGACGTCGCGGCAGGCGGTGGTGGACGGGGTCTGTTCCATCAGCCAGAAGGGGGCGCCGTCCTTCAGGCCGCGCATCAGGTCGTGGGCGAGGGCGGGGCGCGTGGGCGGGGCGTCGAGGGGCGGGTAGTTGTCCCAGGAGGCGAAGTCGAGGTGGGGCGCCCAGCGGTGGTAGTCGAGGGGGCGGTAGGCGCCCATGAGGTTGGTGGTGACGGGCGTGTCCGGGTCGTGGACGCGGATGGCCTCCTTCTCGGCGGTGAAGCAGCCGAGCAGGGCGTCCGTCATGAACCGCTGGTAGTCGAGGGTGATGCCCTGGAAGGCGGTGTGGTCGGGGCCCCGCCAGTGCTCGGTGAGCGCGCTCGGGGGTTCGATCTGGTCCCAGTCGGTGTAGCGGTGCGACCAGAAGGTGGTCCACCACGCGTCGTTGAGGGCGTCGAGGGTGCCGTGCCGTTCGCGCAGCCAGCCGCGGAAGGCCTCGGCGCACAGGTCGCAGTAACAGGCGCCGCCGTACTCGTTGTTGATGTGCCAGGCGAGCAGCGCGGGGTGGTGTGCGTGGCGTTCGGCGAGGCGGGCGGCCATCTGTGTGGCCAGACGTCGGTAGGCGGGTGAGCTGGGGCAGAAGTTGTGGCGCTGGCCGTAGCGGTGCCGGCGGCCCTCGAAGTCGGTGCGGTTGACCTCGGGGTACTTCTTCGCCAGCCACGGCGGGAGGGCGGCGGTGCCGGTGGCGAGGCAAACCTGGCGGCCCTCGGCCGCGGCTCGGTCCAGGACGCGGTCCAGGACGGTGAAGTCGTACACGTCTTCGGCGGGTTGGGTGAGCGACCAGGTGAAGACGCCGACGGTGAGGGTGTCGACGCCGGCCTGTCCGAACAGGCGGTGGTCCTCGTCCCACACCTCCTGCGGCCACTGCTCGGGGTTGTGGTCACCCCCGTAGGGGATCTTGTCGGTGCGGGGGAGACGGCCGTCGTGTCCGGTCATGCGGTGAAGTCCTCCTGGGTCTCGGCGATCACCGGGCGGCCGGCGTGCAGCAGGGAGAGCAGCAGCGGTGCGGCGAGCAGTGCGGGCAGGGCCTCGGTCAGCAGGGCGGTCATGGCGCCGGCCAGGACGAGCAGGGAGGCGGCGGCGAGGGTGGCACGGCCGTGCCGGAGCAGGAAGTACGTGGCGAGGCGGGCGGTGTCGCGGGCGCGGAAGGCGAAGAGCGAGGTGAGGAGCAGGGCGTGGGCGCCCCAGAGGAGGCAGGCCACGCCGATCGCGCCGAGCAGCACCGCCCACCAGGCGGGGAGCCCGGTGGCGGAGAAGTGGGTGAGGGTGAAGGCGATCACGGTCAGCCAGGCCAGCAGGGGCGTCCACAGCTTCAGCGCGGGGAGGGCGTTGAGGCGCAGACCGCGCCGGTAGGCGCGGGCCGGGTGGAGGTCGGTGAGGTCGCGGCTGCGGTGGTGCAGGGCGTAGACGGCGGCGGAGGCGGCCGGGCCGAGCGGTAGCAGGCAGACGGCGGCGAGAGGCAGGTTGGCGGGGTCGGGGCCGAGCAGGAGCAGGCCGGCGAGGCCGGGCGCGGCGGTGGCCAGGAGCAGGGCCTCGACGGTGAGGACGGTGTGCAGGAGGGCGGCGGCACGGGAGAGGCTTCCGGTGCCGAAGTCCGCGGTGCGTACGGTGCTCATGAGGCCTCCCTGCCGCTGCCCGTGCGTACGGTGCTCACGGCGCCTCCCTGCCGAGCAGTCGGCGTTCGTCCCACCAGGGCGGGGTCTCGTCGGTGAGCGGGGTGAGCTCGACGAGGGTGATCTCGTGGCGGGCCAGGGTGAGGCGCAGATCGGCGCGGCCGTCGGCCAGGGGCAGCCGGCGGTGGGCGCGGGCGGGCTCGGCGGCCTCGTGCAGGACGTCCAGCTGACCGGGGCGCGGGGAGCGTGGGCTGCCCATGCGCCGCCAGACGGTGTACGCGTTGCCGTGCTCCTCGTCGACGGTGGACCGCCGCAGGAAGGCCTCGCCCCGGGCCGCCACCGGAATCGACAGGTGCACGTCGTGCCGGTCCGGGCCGGGCGTCCCGCCGGTCGGGTCGACGGGCGCCCAGGCCAGGACGGTCACCCGGCCGTCCGGGTGGCGGGTGACGAGGTGGTCGTCGCCGCGCGCGAGCAGCTCGGGGCCCATCCGGGCCATGAAGGCGTACAGGTGGTACGTCGGCTTGCGCACCTGCCGGTGGGTGAGCAGGCCGAAGCCGCCGTGGAAGAGGGCGGTGGGGACGCCGGTCTCCTCGAACATGTCGCTGAAGGTCCAGTAGGAGAAGGAGTCGGCGAGGTCCCCTCCGGCGGCGAGCACCGGGGCCAGGTAGGCGGCGTGGAAGGCCGTGTCGTGGACGGGGTTGTCGGGCCGGTAGGAGGAGTTGAACTCCGTGATGTGCACGGGGAGTCCGGCGTACCGCGTGTCCTTGAGCCGTCGTCGTGGGGTGGCGAACTGCTCCAGCAGGCCGCTCGCCGGGCCGAGCGTCTGGTGGACCCCGAAGGGCACGTGCTGAGCCGGTCCGGAGGTGTAGGCGTGCCGGGAGACGAAGTCGAGGGGGACGTCGCGGCCCTCGGTGAACTCGGCGAACCGGACCAGCCAGTCGTCGGCGCCGGGCGAGACGGCCGGGCCGCCGACCTGGAGGTCCGCGTCCACCTCCTTCACGGCGTGCGCGGTCACCTCGTACAGCTCGTGATACGCCTTCTCGTCCGCGCGCTCCCAGAAGTCGGCGAGGTTGGGCTCGTTCCACACCTCGATCGGCCAGGTGCGGACCTCGTCGAGGCCGTAGCGGTCGACGAGATGGCGCAGCGTGGCCCGAACCAGGTCGGCCCAGTCCTTGTGCGAGCGGGGCGGGGTGACGTTGCCGCGCCACCAGAACACCGTCTGCTCTCCGGAGGCCAGCTCGGCGGGCATGAAGCCCAGTTCGAGGAAGGGGCGGATGCCGAGGGCGAGGTAGGAGTCGACGACCTGGTCGACGTAGGTGAAGGAGTGGTGGACACGGCGGGCGCCCTCGTGGTCGTACGGGCGGTACACGCCCATGCCGTCGCTGAGCAGGCCATGGCCGCGGATGTGCCGGAAGCCGATCTCGCGCTGCACGAGCGACAGGGAGTCCAGGTAGTCGCGGCGCAGGGCGAGTTCGATCCGGCCGGTGCCGACGCAGGTCCGCCAGGCGTCGGAGAGCCGGCCGGCCGGCTCCGCGGGGACCCGGATCACCCGTGCTCCTTCTTGAAGCGCTGGTACGCCTTGTTGTGCAGGTCGATGAACCGGTCCATGTTCTTCGCCTTCAACTCGGCCACGTAGTCGTCCCATTCGCCCAGCGGACGCTTGCCGAGGACGAACTGCAGGGTGTTCTGGAAGACGTGGTCCCGCAGCGGGGTCTCCCACAGGGTCGCCTGCTCCTGCTCCACCGACTGCAGGGGGTGGGCGGGGTCGACGGGGAGCTGCTCGCGCTGGGCCATCGCGTCCTGGAACTTCTTCTCGTCCGGGCTGAAGGAGGAGGAGACCAGGGCCCAGCTGCCGCCGTAGGAGAAGACGCCGTTGTAGAAGCCGAAGTCCTTCTGGAGGTCCTTCGGGGCGTCCGGGTCGGACCCCATGAGGGTGATGCCGTCCTTGACCTCGTACCGGCCGCCGGACTCGGTGTACGTGACGTCCCGCACGCCCCATTTGGCGAACCGCTGGCCCTCGTCCGAGTACCACAGCCAGTCCACGAACTGCATCAGGGCGACGAAGCTGTCGCTCTTGAGGGCCTTGCTGGAGATCATCAGCCCGTTCTCCAGGCGGGCGCCGCCCAGCACCACCGGTCCGGCCGGTCCGAGCGGGACCGGCACCATCTCGATCGAGGAGCCCTTCACCTGGCGCTCGAGGTTGTAGCGGTAGTTCTGCACCAGCTCCTGCGGGTTGGCGCTGATCGCGAAGGACTTCTCCGCCAGCAGCTTCTTCACCGCGTCGTCGTCGGTCTGGGTGAAGCTCTCGGGGTCCATGAGCTTCTCGGCGACCAGCTTGTGCAGGAACTCGATGACCTGGCGGTAGGCGTCGGTGGCCCCGGTGAAGACGTACTCGCCCTTCTGCTGGTTCCAGGTGGTGTTCAGGTACGACCAGCCGGCCCGGACGCCGTACGCCTGGCCGAGGTACCCCAGCAGCGCGCCGGCGGAGTTGGGCGGGTTGTTCCAGCGGTCGGAGAACGGGTAGCGGTCGGGGTACTCCGCCTTGATCGCCTTGAAGACGGTGTACACCTCGTCCCAGGTGGTCGGCAGGCTCAGGCCGAGGCGGCCGAGGACGTCCGTGCGCAGCGCCAGCGAGTAACCCTGCTTGACCTTCTCGTGCAGGCCGGGCAGCAGGTAGTACTTGCCGTCCGACTGGCGCAGGGAGTCGATCTCGGGCTGGAGGCCCCACTTCTTGACCTTGTCCTGGAAGTTCGGCATGAGGTGGACGTAGTCGCTGACCGCGAGGACGGAGCCGGAGGAGACGAACGGGGTCTCCTGACCGGGGTAGGTCTTGGGGATCAGCAGCGGGGCGTCGCCCGCGCCGATGAGCAGGCTGCGCTTCTTGTCGTAGTCGCTGGACGGGACCGTGGTGGTCTTGAGGGTGACGCCGGTGCGCCTGGTCAGCTCCTTCCAGAACAACCAGTCGCCCTTCAGTGGGTAGTTGGGCATGTTGTTGTGCAGGAGGGAGAAGGACAGGGCCTTGCTCGCCTTGAACTGCTGGCCGACGCGGTACTCCTTCATCGCGCCGTTCTGCTTCTTCGACAGGTCCTTGCTGTCGCCGCCGTCGTCGCCGCTGCCACAGCCGGTGAGGGTGGCGAGGCCGACGAAGCCGGCGGCGGCGAGTATCTGACGCCGCGACAGGTTTCCTTGGTTGCGCACGGACACTCCTTTGTTCCGTAAGCCGTTGGATCCTCGGGCAGCGCTCAGCCCTTCACCGCGCCGAGCATCACGCCGGACACGAAGTAGCGCTGGACGAACGGGTACACGCACAGGATCGGCAGCGAGGTGAGCACGATCGTGACCGCCTGGATGTTCGCGGCGACCTGGCTGCCCTGCTCGGTGGTGGCGCCCGCGTTGGTGGCGCCGGTGGCGCCCGCGATGAGGTTGCGCAGGTAGACGGTGACCGGCATCAGATCGGCCCGGTCCATGTAGAGGAACGCCTGGAACCAGGAGTTCCAGAAGGACACCGAGTAGAAGAGCACCATCGTGGCGATGACCGCCTTGGACAGCGGCAGCACGATCCGCAGCAGGATGCCGTACGTGCTCAGTCCGTCGATCTCGGCGGCCTCCTCCAGCTCGGTCGGCAGGCTCTCGAAGAAGGCCTTCATCACCAGCAGGTTGAAGACGCTGATCGCGTTCGGCAGGGCGATCGCCCAGACGGAGTTCTTCAGTCCGAGGCTGGTGATCAGCACGTAGTTGGGGATGAGGCCGCCGGAGAAGAACATGGTGAACACGGCGATCCCGACGAGGGCGTTGCGCCCCTTGAGGTGCTTCTTCGACAGGACGTACGCGTAGCAGGTCGTCAGGACCATGGCCACCGCGGTCGATACGACGGTGTAGAGCACGGTGTTGCCGTAGCCGCGCCAGAACGTGTCGTCGGTGAACACGATCCGGTAGGTCGTGAGGTTGAACCCCTTGGGCCACAGCGTCACTTCACCGGCGCGGACCTGCCGTTCCCCGCTGAAGGAGCGGGCGACGATGTTGACGAAGGGGTAGAGGGTCAGGACGACCACGCCGGTGAGGATCACGCCGTTGATCCCCTGGAAGACGCGATAACCACGGGTCGGCTGGTTGACGGAGGTCCGCGGGCGCGTGTTCAGGATGCTCACCACAGGCTCGTCCCCACCGTGCGGCGCGACAGCTGATTCGCGGAGGTGATCAGCACCAGCCCGACGATCGCCTCGAACAGGCCGATCGCGGCGGCGTAGCTGAAGCTGTTGGACTCGACGCCGGTGCGGTACAGGTACGTGGAGACCACGTCGGCGGTCGGATAGGTCAGCGGGTTGTACAGCAGCAGGATCTTCTCGAAGCCGACCGCCAGGAACGTGCCGATGTTGAGGATCAGCAGCGTGATCATGGTCGGGCGGATACCGGGCAGGGTGACGTGCCAGATCTGCTTCCAGCGGTTGGCGCCGTCGATGCGCGCGGCCTCGTAGAGGTCCTCGTCGATCGTGGTGAGCGCGGCCAGGTAGAGGATCGTGCCCCAGCCGGCGGTCTGCCAGATCTCCGAGCCGACATAGATCGTGCGGAACCACTCGGGTTCCTGGATGAACCGGACCGGGTCATGGCCGAACCAGCCCAGCGCATGGTTGACCGGCCCGTCCGTGGCGAGCATCTGCATGGTGATGCCCGCGACGATCACGATCGACAGGAAGTGCGGCAGGTACGACACCGACTGCACGAACCGCTTCAGCGCGGTGCGGCGCACCTCGTTGAGCAGCAGCGCCAGCACGATCGGGACCGGGAAACAGAAGACGAGCGTCAGCGCGCCGAGCCACAGGGTGTTACGGAAGACCTGCCAGAAAGTCGGGTCGGACAGGAACATCTCCACATACCGCAGCCCGACCCACTGCTCGCCGAGGATCGATCCGCCCGGCTCGAAGCGGCGGAAGGCGATCACGTTGCCGATCATCGGCAGATAGCGGAAGACCAGGAAGAACAGCAGCGGCAGCACGGCCAGCGAGTACAGCTGCCAGTCGCGGCGCAGCGCCCTGCGCCAGCCGCGGCGCGCGGGCGGGCGCACCGGGCCGTGCCGGGTCTTCGGCGGCGGTTCCTGGGTGCCGGGTGGTGGGGCCGACGTGGTGGAGGTGCTCATGCTCGGGCCTCCCGGGGCGTCCTGTGAAAACGCTCGATCTCAAGGCGCCCAGCCTGGCGCACCTCGAAACTTTCGTGCCCTTACCGGTAACTCTGCGGAAACGTAAGGGCACACGGAAAGCGCTGTCAATGGGTGCTGCACGGTGGACTGATGGGACGAGACACGGCGTTGGATTCCTCGACGGGCGGGGTAGAACCGGTGGGTCCAGTGCTACCGTCCTCCGCAAATTTCTGGAGCACGTGCGCAACGATCGATCGCCCCCGACCCTGCGAGGTGCCGCCCGTGCCCGCGTTCGACCTGCCGCTGCCCGAGCTGGAACGCCACCGTCCCGACCCGGACGAGCCCGCCGACTTCGACGCGTTCTGGCGCGACACCCTGAAGGAGGCCGGCCGGCACGACTCACTGGTCTCGGTCCGCCCCGTCGACACCGGCCTGCGCCTGACGGAGACCTGGGACGTGACCTTCCGCGGCTTCGCGGGCGACCCGGTGCGGGCCTGGTTCAGCCTCCCTCATGCCCGACTTCGCGACCGCCCCCTGCCCGCAGTGGTCGAATTCGCCGGCTACGGCCGCGGCCGAGGCCTCCCCCACGAACGGCTGACCTGGGTGAACGCCGGTTACGCACACCTGCTGATGGACAACCGCGGCCAGGGCGACCAGTACGGCAACGGCGGCGCCACCCCCGACCCGCACGCCACCGCCCCCGGCGGCCCCGGCCCGGCCGTCCGCGGTCTCCTCTCCCCGCACGACTACCACTACCGCCGTCTGATCACGGACGCCGTGCGCGCGGTGACCGCGGTCCGCGCACTGCCGGGCGTGGACGCGGCACGGATCACCGCCGCCGGCAACAGCCAGGGCGGCGCCCTGGCCCTCGCCGTCGCGGGCCTGGTCCCCGACCTGGCCGCGGCCCTGATCACCGCCCCGCTGCTGTGCGGCATCCGCCGCGCCCTGGACCTCACCGACGCGGGCCCCTACGGCGAGATCGCCACCTACCTCTCCGTCCACCGCGGCACCGAACAGCCCGCGTACCGCACCCTCTCCTACGTCGAGGGCATCTCCTTCGCCCGCCGCGCCCAGGCCCCGGCCCACTTCGGCACCGGCTTACGGGACACGGTCTGCCCGCCCAGCGGGGCGTACGCGGCGTTCAACCGGTACGGGGAGCTGAGGGGCGGGGGCGCACGGAAGGAGATGCACGCGTATCCGTACAACGGGCACGAGGGGGGTGAGGGGGAACAGGTGCGGCGGCAGCTGGAGTGGCTGCGGGAGGTGCTGGAGGACTGACACCCACCGGACGGATGCCACGACCGGCGCGACACCGGTGAACGGTGCGTCAGCCGACTCGACAGCCGGCGTACGCGGCCGGTTTGCCGCCAGGCGGGCGTGACAGCATGCCACCATGCCTTTCCCGCACCCCGACGGCGACTACGCGATCACCGCGATGTACTCCGTCCCCGACGACGCCTGGTACCTGGAACTGGACCTCGTTGCCGGGCAACGGAACCTCGTGACCGCGATCGTCCCCGACGAGGACCCGGCACGGGAGCCGACGGTGTGTTTCAACCCGCATGGGCCACACGTGGACGTCCCGTACGAGGTGATGCGCTGGTTCATGGACCAGGTCGAGGAGGAGATCCGCACGTCCCGCGCCTGGATGCGGCTGCGGCCGGATCTTGTCGAGGTCATTCACGGATTGCGCCAGGAGTACCTGGGGGTCATCGATGACGACGACTTCGCGCGTGTCCTGGCGGAGGTCCGCGACGCAGTCCCCGAGGCAGACCTCCCCGCCGTTCTCGCGGCCGCCTTCGGGCGGAAGCCCGACGGCTCCGCCGTGGACCATCGGCAAGCGCCCCCGCCCTCGGACGGCCAGGAAGACGGAACCTAGCTGTTGTTCTTGCTTTCCAGCCATTCCACGTAGTTCTTGGACGCGCTGCTGCCCTGCCTGCCGGGTGAGATCTTCACGATCGCGTGGTCCTTCTCCGGGTTGCCGCTGAGATAGGCCTCGGTCAGGACGTAGGGCAGGCCGTCCACACGGAACCGAATGCTGCCGTCGGGATACGCGCTGACGCGGACCCTTCGCCCGTCGGGAAGGGTGACCGTGTCGGTGAAGTGCGCCTTCAGAGGCTGATCAGCCATACAGACCTCCAGGTCGTACAGGCTTGACGGAAAGCGGCCAGAGTATCGCGAGCCACCTGGCCGCCGGCTTGGGAGGCGTGCCGCCGGGCGGATCACCTCACCGCGGCAATGGCCCCCTCCCTCATTTCCAGCCGAGTCCCGGTGAACCGCGCCCGCATGCGGCGGTCGTGGGTGACCAGCACCAGGGCACCCGCGTAGTCGGCGAGGGCCGCCTCCAGTTCCTCGACGAGCGCGGGTGAGAGGTGGTTGGTGGGCTCGTCCAGCAGGAGCAGGTCCACGGGTTCGACGACCAGCCGCGCCAGTTCGATGCGCCGTCGCTGCCCGTACGACAACTCCCCCACCCGGCGCCGCAGTTCCTCCGGCTCGAACAGGCCGAACGACAGGAGCCGGTCGGCGTGCTCGTCCCGGTCGCCGGGGCGGCCGTGGGCGAAGGCCTCCAGTACGGTCAGTCCCGGTGACCAGGGCGTCTCCTCCTGCCGGAGGTGCCCCACCCGGCCGGAGACGCTCACCGTGCCCGCGTCCGGCCGCAGTTCACCGGCGAGGACCCGCAACAGGGTGCTCTTGCCGGCCCCGTTGGGGCCGGTGATCAGCAGCCTCTCCCCCGGGCCGACTCGCAGCTCCGGCACATGGAGCCGGCCGTCCACGACGAGGTCGTCCAGCCGCGCGGCCGGCACCCCGTCCGGTGTGCCCGCGGTGGCGATACGGGCCGTGAAGGTCAGCGGGTCCGGCGGCGGGGCCACCGGGTCCGCGGTGAGCCGCTCGACCCGTTCCTTGGCGTTGCGGATCCGGCTCATCGCACCGTGCGCCCGCCCCCGCATACGGAAGCCGCCGTGCCCGAAGCAGGCCTTCGCCATCTTGCGCGGGATCGCGTCCAGGCGCACGACGTTGGACTCGGCCAGCCGACGGCTGCGGTCGAGTTCGGCGCGCCACTCGTCGTACCGCTGCTGCCGTCGCCGGCGTTCGGCGGCCTTGGCGGCGAGGTAGCCGGCGTACCCGTTGCCGTGGCGGGTGACACGGCCTGCGTCGACCTCCAGGACCGTGGTGGTGAGGCGTTCCAGGAACACACGGTCGTGGGTGACCGCGACGACGGTGCCGCGGTGGGCCCGCAGGTGCTCCTCCAGCCAGTGGACGGCGCGGTCGTCCAGGTCGTTGGTCGGCTCGTCGAGCAGCAGCAGCTCCGGCCGGGAGGCCAGTGTCGCGGCCAGCGCCAGCCGTGAGCGTTCACCGCCGGAGAGAGTGCCCAGCCGGCGGTCCCGGGCCAGGCCCGGCAGCCCGAGGCCGTGCAGGGCCGCCTCGACGCGGGCGTCGGCGCCGTAGCCGTCGCGGGCCTCGTACTGTTCGGTCAGCCGCGCGTACGAGGTGAGCGCCGCCTCCAGCTCCGCGCCCTCGGGCACCTCGGCGAGCGCGGCCTCGGCCCGCCGCAGCTCCGCCTCGAGCGCTCGCAGCTCCGCCATCGCCAGGTCGACGGCGTCCTGGACGGTGGCCTCGGCGGGCAGGCCGAGCGTCTGGGCGAGATACCCGGTGCCGCCGGGCGCGGCCACGATCACCTCACCCGCGTCGGGCCGCTCCGCACCGGCGAGGAGACGGAGCAGCGTGGACTTCCCGGCCCCGTTGTCGCCGACCACGCCGGCCTTCTCGCCGGGGGCGAGGCTGAGGGAGATCTGTTCGAGAACGGTGCGGTCGTCGTAGCGCTTGGTGACGCCGTGCAGGGAGAGCTGGGAGGAGCGGGAGGAGGGTGACGCCGACGGTGGTGTGGACGGCGACAGCGGGAGTGAGGGGGAAGGTGAGAGCGACGGATGTGGCGCACGCATGCGCAAGCCCCTGTTCTCGGCACATGCCGATGGAACGGATTCGAGGAGGAATCGACGCCACGACGGCGGAGCTTCGGGCTCGGCGCATTCGACGCACGGACTCACTGGACGCAATCGCCGCAGTGCCCACCGCACGCGCTCCATGCCGGAGCCGCGCTCTACACGGTCGTGGAAGGGGCTGTCACAGAGTTCCCATGCGAGCAAACGTACGTGAGTGCCCGAGGGACGGGCCACGCGTTTTCGGTCGATCAAGGGGCTGGTCCCAGCCATCACGTCGGTCGTTCGGCGGCAGGCCAACTGGCTCGACCGTGCGGGCGACGGGGGACCCCGCGACCGTCCGGCTCGCGGACCCGGTGGGCACACGGCTCGCCGCCCACCGGGTCCGCCCAGAGCGGTCGCGGCTCAACCGACCCTGCAGGGAAGGCTCGTGGTGCTGTCACCGCCGGAACCGGAGACGACATACCCGAACGTCGTGCTCTGGCCCGGACTCAACGAGCCGTTCCAGTTGGCGTTGTGGACCATCACCGCCTGCCCGTTGTACGTGGCGTTGCCGCTCCACAGGCTCTCGACCTTCTGGCCGGCGGGCAGCGTCCAGTCGACCATCCAGCCGAGCATCGGGACGTCACCGGAGTTGGTGACGGTCACCTCGGACTGGTAGCCGCCGTTCCAGCTGTTGGTCGTCCTGCGGGTGGCCGTGCAGGTGCCGGGGACGGGCTCGTTCGGGTTGCCCGGCTCGTGGATGCCCGTCACCTCGCCGTTGCCGCCGTCGAAGACGACGTCGGAGCAGGAGTAGAAGGTCTCCTGGCTGTCGGAACGCTGCCAGACCATGTAGATGATGTGGCGCCCGGACTTGTTGGCGGGGAGCTTGCCGGTCCAGGAGTAGTTGGCCTCGACGGTGCCGGGGCTGCCGTGGAGCGGCGGGTGGTCGACGCTGAGGAAGGGCTGGTCCTCCATGTCGTTCCAGGTGAGGGTCCGGGTCGGGTCGAAGCCGTCCTTCGTGACGTAGACGTAGAACCAACCGGGGTGCGCCGCCCAGGCGTTGTAGGAGAAGTCGACCGTCGCGCCCGAGGTGAGGTGGGTGAGCGGCCAGTCGTTGCGCGGCGCGTTGAAGCCCGTGAAGTTGGTGTTCCCGCCGCTGCACAGCTGCCCGTCGGGCACGAAGCCCCGGGTGCGGCCGGCGCCGTCCGAGCGCAGTACCGAGAACCAGTTGTAGAACGGCGTGGTCCCGCTGACCTGCTGGGCGTTCTTGCAGGCCGGGTTGATGGGCTTGATCTCACCGGTGTCGGTCAGACCGTCCTGCCAGCACAGGAAGGTGCGGCTGCCGGGCTTCATGGGCGTGCCGTGGGCCTCGGCCTTCCCACCGGTCGTGACGATCAGGCCGACGGCGGGGACGGCGGCCAGGAGGGAGACGAGGACGAGGAAGAGGGCTCGGGTGCGTAACCCTGCCCTGGGCTTTGTCGTGATCATGACAGATCGCATGGCGGAGTCCGTCCTTTCCTGTACGGACCGTGCGGGCATGGGGTTGCGAGTGGTGCGGGGTACGAGCGATTGCGGGTGGTACGGAGAGGGGTGCCGGGTGGCATGGAGAGCGGTGCCTGGTGATACGAGGGGAGCACGCCGATGGCGCTGAGGTGGGGGGTGCAGGCGGTGGGCCGCACTGCGGGTGGCGCGACGGGGGGTGCGGGACGTGAAGCGGGAGCGGCCCCCGGGCGGGTTCCGGTCCACCTGAAGTGGGAGCGCTCCCACCCCACCTGAGGCGGAAGGTAGCGCCGCGGGGCGTACTTGTAAACGGCCGCGCACAGAACTGTTGTGAACGGGTGACGGGTGACTGGTGAGGGCCGGGTCGGGCGGGCACCTCCCTGGGCGGGCCCTCCCCGGGCGGGCACCTCGCTGGGCGGCCTCACTCGGTCTTCGGCCTCCGCGTACGGATACGGATAACCGGTGGCTGCCCAGTACGTGCCTCTGTACCTTGCCCCCATGACCGACAACCGAAGGGGCGATGCCGCGTAGGCGCCCATCCGCCCTGCGAGGCGAGCTCCCTGTCCGCGGCGCGAGGCGGCGACGTCACCCCTCCATCGACCGCCTGTCAGGATCCTGCACGGCCGACATACGCCGGCTCGAACGTGCCCGCTTCTGGCCGGAGGCCACGGCGGAGGCGTTCCTGCAGTGGAAGAACCTTGCCCACGGCCCGCTCAGGCTGATCGCGGACCCGGTGACGGCGCAGCGATGCGGCCTCCCCGAATGTTGCGACAGGGGCTACTTCCGCGATCACCTCGAAGCCGTACTGCACGCCCTGCCCAAGAAGAGCGCACGCGAGCTGCGCGCCCTTGTGTCGGCTCTGGACGACAGGATCCTGACGAGGGCGAAGGTCATCCAGGTCGACAACCTCGGCGTGCCATGGTGGCGTGACCAGTTGTAGGCCCATGGGCGGCCGTTTCCGGAGCCGGAGATCTGTGCTCTGCCCAGGAAGAGGCGACGGGAACTCCGCGGCATCATGCTGCCGCTCGACATCAAGATCCTCGAACGCCCCGACGCCATGCCGTACGGCGGCCCGCCCCACCGTTGGTGGCGGAGCTCCCTCCGACCGGTCCACGCGAGCTGCGCAAACCGGGGTGACAGGTCGGCCGGATGACTCGCGGCCTCGCCGGCCACCGGGACCGGTTTTGCGACGACTGTCTCTGAGCAGGCTGAGGAGGATGTGTCGGCTCGAACCCGGAAGCGAAGGTGTGCGACGTGTTCTCCCCGGGCCGGCGAGCGGAGCGCGTCGGTCGCCGTCGGCGACGCCACCGACTGCACGGCGCGTCCTCGGACACGTACCGGCCGGCGTGGCCGTGTCACCGCGAGCGCCGGATCCGGAGCGGCGTGACCGACCACCGGCTTCTTCACCTCGGTCTCACCGGACCCCGCTGATCGCCTTCTTCCTCGACCGGTCCCGCACCCCCTGGCCCGAGTTCGCCGACCATCGCCACCAGTAGCTCAAGGAGGAACCCGTGGCCGTCGTCCCCACGACCGAGATCGACATGTTCGCGACCTCGGACCAGCGCACTCGCTACGAGCAGTATCGGCACCTTCGCGAGCTGGGCGCCGTCGTCCGGCTGCGCGAACCGGACGTGTACGTGCTCACGCGGTACGACGAGGTGAAGGCCGCGCTGGCCGATCACGGCACCTTCGTCTCGGGCGAGGGCGTGGGATTCAACCCCGACGTCAACCAGATCATGCGGGGCGTCACCCTCGTCAGCGACCCGCCGGAGCACGGCGTGCTGCGCTCCGTCGTCGGGGCCGGACTGCGGCCCGGCGCCTTGCGCGATCGCCGTGAGGAGATCACGCAGAAGGCGCGGGACCTCGTCGCCGAGGTCGTCGCCAGGGGCGAGATCGACGGCGTCACCGAACTGGCGCAGGCGATGCCGATGTTGGTCATCCCCGATCTCCTCGGACTGCCCGCCCGCAACCGTGAGCACCTCTACGCCTGGGGGCAGGTGGGCAACGACCTGCTGGGTCCGGTCACGGAACGCACTCCGCACAACATGGAGATGACGCGGCGCCTGTTCGAGTTCGCCGGCGAGCTCGCGGCGAACAGGGAACTGGCGCCCGGAAGCCCCGGAGCCGCCATGCTCGAAGCAGCCGATCAGGGTGTCATCCCCAAGGAGAAGTGCCCGCTCCTCCTCGTCGACTTCATCGGCCCGTCGCTGGAGACCACGGCCGCGGCGATAGGCCATCTGCTCGTCGTCTTCGCCCGGCGCCCGGACCAGTGGGCCGCGCTGCGCGCCGAACCCGGGCTCGTGGCCTCGACGATCAACGAGCTCCTCAGATTCGAGACTCCCGTGCGGGGCCTCACCCGTATCGCCGCGCGCGACACGGAGCTCGCAGGGGTGGCGATCCCGCAGGGCGCCCGGGTGTGGGCCCTCTTCGCCTCCGCGAACCGTGACGAGCGCAAGTGGGAGCGCGCGGACGAGTTCGACTTCCGCCGCAACCCGGTCGACCACCTCGGGTTCGGGCACGGCCCGCACAACTGCGTCGGTCAGGGCGTCGCCCGCCTGGAGTTGCACGCCCTGATCCACGCGCTTCTCGAGTCCGTCGAGCGCGTCGAGTTCACCGGCGACCCGGTGATCGCGCAGAACACGATCCTGAACACGTACGCCGAGGTCCCCGTCCGACTCGTCGCGTAGCGGCCGACTCGAACGGCGAGCTCCGGTCCGCCGGCGTGGTGGCCCCGGGTGAGGGTCCGTTGATCCGGGATCGCGGACGATTCCCGCACCCGGGGCCGGTCGACGGGGCGTCAGTCGCGGACCAGGCGGATCATGTTCCAGGACATGGGCTCCAGTTCGGCGCGCAGGACGCCGTCGGTGACGGTGGTGCCGGTCGCGGGGTGCGGGGTGACGCGGTCCTGGTCGTCCAGGGTGTTGCGCGCGTCGGGGTCGGCGTCGGCCAGGACCAGGTGCTCGGCCACGGTGTGGGCCCCGACCCCGCGCAGGTCGATCTCCAGCGGAAGCGCGGTGCTCTGCCCGCGGTTCACGGCGAAGACGGTGACGGCGCCGGTCTCGTCGTCGGTCACGGCGGTGGCGTGCAGCAGCGGCACCTCACCGAACTTGGCGGTGGTGTACGTGGGGCTGTCCACCTCGACGCGCAGCACCCGGCCGCGCCCGTACGCCGACGCCTGGGCGAACGGGAAGAAGGTGGTCTGCCGCCAGGCGGGGCCGCCCGGCTCGGTCATGATCGGCGCGATGACGTTGACGAGCTGGGCCAGTGAGGCGGCGGTGACCCGGTCGGCGTGCCGCAGCAGCGCGATGAGCAGCGAGCCGAAGACGACGGCGTCGGTGACGGTGTAGACGTCCTCCAGGAGGCGCGGCGCCTGCTGCCAGTCCTCCACCTGGTGCGGGTTGGGACGCTCCTGGTACCAGACGTTCCACTCGTCGAAGGAGAGGTTGATGCGCTTGCTCTTCTTCAGCCGGGCCCGGACGTGGTCGCAGGTGGCGACGACCGACTCGATGAAGTGCTCCATGTCGACGGCGGACGCGAGGAAGGAGTCCCGGTCTCCGTCGGCGTCCTCGTAGTAGTAGGCGTGCAGGGAGACGTGGTCCACCAGGTCGTAGGCGGCCTCAAGGACGGTGGCCTCCCACGCGGCGAAGGTCTCCATGCTGGAGGCCGAGCTGCCGCAGGCCACCAGTTCCAGATCGGGCTGGATCATCTTCATGGCACGGGCCGTCTCGGCGGCGAGCCGCCCGTACTCCTCGGCCGTCTTGTGGCCGATCTGCCAGGGGCCGTCCATCTCGTTGCCCAGGCACCACATCGTGATGCCGTACGGCTCCTTGCCGCCGTGGGCGATGCGCCGGTCGGACAGTTCGGTGCCGCCCGGGTGGTTGCAGTACTCCAGCAGCCGTACGGCGTCCTCCACCCCGCGGGTGCCGAGGTTGACGGCCATCATCGGCTCCATGCCGGTCTTGGCGCAGAAGTCCATGAACTCGCCGAGGCCGAACTCGTTGGTCTCGGTGGACTTCCAGGCCAGGTCCAGCCGGGTGGGCCGCTCCTCGCGCGGGCCCACGGTGTCCTCCCAGCGGTAACCGGAGACGAAGTTGCCGCCCGGGTAGCGCACGGTGGTGACGCCCAGTTCCCGGACCAGTTCCAGGACGTCCCGGCGCAGGCCGTCGGCGTCGGCCTGTGCGTGGCCGGGCTCGTAGAGGCCCGTGTAGACGCAGCGGCCCAGGTGCTCGACGAACGATCCGTACAGCCGCGGGTGGACGTCACCTATGCCGAAGGCCGAGTCGAGGGTGAACCGTGCGGCGGGCGGGGTGCTGGGGTCGGACATGACTGCCTTTCGAGAAATTCAGGAACCACAAGGGGGGCGAGCGACAAGGAGGTTGAGGCGGTGCGGTCAGAGGGTGAGGGCGCAGACGACTGACGGCGCGGAGAGCGCCGGTCCGGACTGTGCGAGGGATCCGTCGTCCAGGACGCGCAGCGCGGCGAGCGTCCCGCTGTGCTGGTTGGCGACCAGCAGGTGTCCGGCCGCGTAGGTCAGGCCGCGGGGCCAGGCGCCGCCGCCGGGCGTCTCGCCGATCGGTTCGAGGGTGGTGCCGGTGATCCGGAACGCGGCCACGGTGTCGGCGCCGCGGTTGGTCAGCCAGACGAAGCGCCCGCAGGGTGAGACGACGATGCCGCCGGGCTGGTTGACGACGTCGCCGGCCTCGGTGGCGGGCACGGTGGCGAGGGACGTCAGGGTGCCCGTGGCGGGGTCGTAGCGGTGGCAGGTGAGGGTCGAGGACAGTTCGTCGGCGCTGAACACCAGCTCGCCGCCGGGAGCGAAGGCGAGGTGGCGGGGGCCGGAGCCGGCCCGCAGCGCGTTCACCGCCGTCCGTTCGAGGGTGCCGGTGCGGGTGTCGAGCCGGTAGGTGAAGACCGCGTCGGCGCCCAGGTCGGTGGCGAGGACGTGACGGCCCGCCGGGTCGACGAGCACCTGATGGGCGTGGCTGCCCTCCTGCCGTCCGGCGACCGGGCCCGACCCTTCGTGGACGGCGACGTCGGTCAGCTCCACGGGGCGTCCGTCGGCGTCGAGGCGGAGCACGCCGACGCTGCCGGGCGTGGTGTCGCTGCCGTAGTTCGCGGTCAGCAGCCAGCCTCCGTCCGGGTGGACGGTGAGGTGGCACGGGTTGGCGCCGCCGCTGTCGGCCGGGGCGCCCAGCGGGGTCAGCAGGCCGTCGTGGTGCCGGGCGACGGCGCTGACGGTTCCGGGGTCGGTCTCGTTGGTGCTGTAGACGACGTCGAGGGAGGGGTGCGATGCCAGGAAGGAGGCTCCGCTGACGGAGAGGGCCGGCACCTCGCTGTCGTACGACAGTTCGCCGGACGACGGGTCGAGCCGCAGGGCGGCGAGCCCGGTGCCCTCGCCGCCGGTGTCGGGGGTGTAGGAGCCGGTGAGGACGTGAACTGCTGTGGTGGAAGCGGGCGTTGGCATGGGAGTTCCCACAGTTCCTTCAGGGGGACGAGGACGCGAACGGGGGTGAGGACGCGATGAGGGACGGTTCGTGGCGTGTCGGGCAGGCGCATGCGCCTGCCCGGTGCCGGCGGGGCCGGTCGGGTTCAGCGGACGACGTCGTCGTGGTGGTCGAGCAGCTCCAGCTCGGAACGCCTCGGCAGACCCTCCCAGTCCCCCGTGGTGCCGACCGCGAAGGCGCCCAGCACGGCCGCGGTCCTCAGCCGCTGTTCCGGGGGTTCTCCCGCGAGCAGTTCCGCCAGGTACCCGGCGACGAACGCGTCCCCCGCGCCGACGGAGTCGTGCACCGTGACGGGCACGGCGGGCTGCCGGTACTCCTGGCCGTCGATGAGGGCGTACGCGCCCTCGGAGCCCAGTTTGATCACGGCTCCGGCGGGCCCGAGGCCGCAGATGCCCTTGGCGAGCTCCTCCGGTTCCTCGGAGTCCGGCACCGCGAGGCGGGCCTCGTGCGGTCCCGCGAAGACCAGGTCGCTCCGGCGCAGCAGGGGCAGCAGCGTGCGCCTGGCCTCCGTCTCGCTCCACAGCAGGGAGCGGTAGTTGATGTCCAGGGAGACCGGTACTCCGGCCTCCACGGCGAGGTCCACCGCGCGGGTGACGGCCTGGGACGGTCCTTCGCCCAGCGCCGGGGTGATCCCGGTGATGTGCAGGACCGCCGCGCCCGCGACGAGGTCCTCGGGGATGTCGTCGGCGGACAGCCGGGAGCCCGCCGTGTGGGTGCGGTAGTAGCGGGTGCGGCTGTGCGTGGCGGTGCGGCGTTCCCGCAGCAGCAGCGAGGTGGGAGCGGGATCCCGTACGGCGACCGTGGTGACGCCTTCCGCCCGCAGCTCGCGCAGGATGAGGTCGCCGAGCTCGTCCTCGCTGACCCGCCCGATCCAGGTGGCGGATCCGCCGAGCCGGCTGACCCCCACGGCGACGTTCGACTCCGCTCCGGCGAGCCCCAGTCGCAGGCCCGCGCCCAGGGCGAGCGGGCCGGCGTCCGGCGCGGCCAGGACCGCCAGGGTCTCTCCGACGGTGACCAGGTAGCGGTCACGGGAAGGGCTGTTCACCGGCCCACCTCCTGAGCGGGGGGCGTGACCACGAGGGCGTTCAGCAGGGTGCGGGCCCTCGCGGTGAGGGCGTCCAGGTTCTCCGGCGCGGGGTCGCGGTCCGCTCCGCGCAGCAGCGGGGAGCCGATGCCCACGGCGTGGGCGCCCGCGTCGAGGTAGTCGCGCGCCTCGTCGACGCCGACTCCGCCGACGGCGACGAGGGGCACGTCGGGCAGCGGGGCCCGAAGCTGTCGCAGATGGGACGGGCCGCCGCTGCTCGCCGGGAAGAGCTTGACGGCGGCGGCGCCCGCGCGCCAGGCGGTGGACACCTCGGTGGGCGTCCAGGCGCCCGGGTAGCAGGGGATGCCGCGGTCGGCGGCGTCGCGGATCACGTCGGTGTCCACGACGGGGGCCACCAGGAACTCGGCCCCGGCCGCGAGCGCGTCTCGGGCGTCCCCGCTGGTGATCACCGTGCCGGCGCCGACCGCCACCTCGGGCCCGAGCCGGTCCCGGATGGCGGCCAGCGCCTCGAGCGCCCCCGAGGTGGTGAGGGTGACCTCCAGGCAGGTGATGCCGCCGTCCGCGAGGGCCTGTGCCACGGCGGGCAGTCCCGTCGCGTCGGCCGACCGCAGGATGGCCATGACCCGGGTCCGGGCCAGCTGCCGGGTGAGCTCGGGACGCTCCGTCATGACCGCACCGTCGCTGGGGAGTCGGCGGTGTCCGGGCTGTGGGTCATGAGAAGTTCCTTTGCGAGAAGAGGCGTTACCAAACGGAGAGAGGCGATAACCGGCGGATCATTTGAGTCCGGAGGTGGCGATGCCGGACACGAAGCCGCGCTGCATGATCAGGAAGAGCGCGAGCACGGGGACCACGTACATCACTGTGCCCGCGGCCACGAGGTTGAAGAGCCAGCCGCCGTGCTGGTTGACGTAACCGGTGGCGAGTTTGACCGCGAGGGTGGTGTGGTCGTCGTCCAGCAGCAGGGCGGGCGCGACCCAGTCGCCCCAGGTCCAGCTGAAGGACAGGATCAGGCTGGTGGCGATGACCGGCCAGGACTGGGGCAGGAAGATCCGCCAGAAGATGCGGATCTGCCCGCAGCCGTCGACGATCGCGGCCTCTTCCAGCTCCTTGGGCATGTTGGTGAAGAACTGCCGGAACAGGAAGATCAGGTACGGGGCGCCGCACAGTCCCCACAGCACCCACGGCACATAGGTGTTGACCAGGCCGGCCCGGGCGAACAGCAGGTAGGTCGGGATGAGCGTGATGACCTGAGGCAGCATCATGGTCGACATCATCACGCCGAAGATCACGCGCTTGCCCGGCGCGTCCAGCCGGGCCAGACCGTACCCGGCCCAGGCCGAGGCCAGCGTGACCAGCACCGCGTACGTGCCGGCGACCATCAGCGAGTTGCGGGCGTAGCCGATGTAGTCGAAGAAGGTCAGAGCCCCCTGGAAGTTGTCCAGGGTCGGGTGGTGCGGCCACCAGTGGACGGGGAGGGCCCGTATTTCGGAGGGCGCCTTGAGCGCGGTGATCGCGAGCCAGCCGAAGGGGCCGAGGAAGAGGACGAGGACTCCCACGAGGAGCATGTAGACGACATGGCGTCTGGCGAACACCATCACTTGCCTCCGATCGTGCGGGGCTTGCTCTTCGCCGACTCCGGCTCCACGGAGTAGAAGACGACGCCCTTGCTGAGCCTGAAGACGAGGAAGGTGACGACCATGATGATCGCGAAGAGCACCCACAGCAGGGCTGAGGCGTACCCGTAGCGTCCGTTGGCGAAGTACTGGGCGAACACGTTGATCATGTACAGGTAGTTGTTCTCGGGGACGGCCGAGACACCCTTGGGGGTGGGGTCGAGCGAGATGAGCAGCGGGGCGAAGGTCTGCAGTGCGGCGATGATCCCGGTGACCACCTGGAAGAACAGCACCGGGGAGAGCAGTGGCAGAGTGATCCGGGTGAAGGACTGCCAGGGGCCGGCGCCGTCCACCCGCGCCGCCTCGTGCAGCTCCTTGGGTATGTCCTGGAGCCCCGCCAGCGAGATGATCATGACGTTGCCCACGCCCCACATCGTCAGCGTGATCAGCACCCAGCGGGCGTACGGGTCCGCCAGCCAGGTCACCCCGTTGATGTCGAGGGCGTCCAGCAGACCGTTGGCCGCTCCCGAGTCCCGATCGAAGATCAGCTTGAAGGTGAGGGCCGCACCGACCGGCGGTACCACTGCAGGCAGGTACAGCAGGGTGCGGAACAGGCCGCGGGCCCGTATCGGCTGGTTGACCAGCACCGCGAGCAGCAGTCCCGCCACGATCGTCAGCGGCACGGTGATGGCGGTGAACACGCCGGTGCGGGCCAGGCTCTGCATGGTCTCCGGGTCGGTGAAGACCTCCCGGTAGTTGTCCAGCCCCACGAAGCGGGAGTTCGGGGAGAGCCCGTCGGAGTTGGTGAGGCTCAGCCAGAACGCGTACCCGAGCGGGAAGGCCGTCAGGGCCAGGAAGCCCAGCGTCCAGGGGCCGAGGAACGCGTAGAAGGCCCAGGCTCTGCGTGTCCGCAGTGAGCGGCCGCGGGACCGCGGCGCGCCCGGACGGGCGGCCGTCGCCCCGGTGGGGGACGGCGCACCCGGGCCGGCGGCCGGTCCGAGAAGCTGACCGGTGCTCACCCCACCAGCTCCTTGCCGTTGGCGAGCTGGTCGTTCATACGGGTGTTGAGCTCGTCGGCGACCTTTCCGACGGAGGTGCCGGACTTGACGGCGTCCGGAAGGACCTTGCTGATCACCGCGTCCAGGGCGTCCACCTGGGCGTAGGGGGTGAAGGGCAGCACCGAGAAGTACTGCGTCTCGCGCTGCTGCACCTCGAACGCCTGCTTCTGGAACGCCGTGCCCTGCGGCATCCGCGAGCGCAGCGACGTCAGGGAGGGGATGCCCCAGCCACTGGCCGCCCGGTCCTGCGCGGGCTTGCCGCCGAAGTACCACTCGAAGAGCTTCCAGGCCGTGTCCTTGTTCTTGGCGTCCTTGGGGATCCAGAAACCGGTGGCGCCGAAGCAGGAGCTGACGCGGTGGCCGCCCAGTTGCGGTGCGGGCGCGAACCGTGAGACCTGGGCCAGCTTGGCGTCGCCGCCGATCAGCCCGCCGAACCAGTAGCCGTTGCAGCTGATCGCCATCCGGTTGGCCTGGTAGGTGGGCCCGTCCCAGCCGTCCGGGTTCGGGTTGACGACGTTCGGGCCGATGTCGGCCTTCGCGTACTCCAGGTACCAGCCCAGCGCCTTGAGGGCCTCGGGCGAGGAGAAGTCCACCTTGGCCAGGTCGTCGCTGAACAGGCTCCCGCCCGCCGACGCGGTCATGCCCGTGAGCTGGGCGAAGACACCCATGCCCGTGGCGTTCAGCCCGTAGACCTTCACCTTGCCGAGTCGGCGCTTGACCAGCTGCTTGCCGAGGTCCAGCAACGCGTCGTAGGACAGCGGCTCGGTGTCACTGGGGAGGTCCAGCTTCGCGGCCTCGAACATGTCGGTGCGGTACCAGAGCATCGAGTCCTGCGAGTAGTCCTTGGCCATGCCGTACCGGGGACCCGCGCCCTGCTTCTTGCCGTCGTAGCGCCAGACGTCGTTGACCGGGTCGAGGTCGGAGGCCTTGAGCACGCTGCTCTTGGCGAAGTACGGGTCCAGGTCGGTCATCAGCCCGCGCGCGGCGAAGTACGGCGTCTGCGTCGCGCCGAAGCCGCGCACCACGTCCGGCGGGTTCTTGCTGGCCAGCATGGCGTTGAGCTTGGCGATGTCGTAGGTGATGACGCTGAGCTTCACATCCAGCAGCTGCTCGATGGTCTGCTTGGTCTTCTTGTCCCACTCGTCTGCCACCGTCATCACGGTGAAGGTCTTCTTGCCGCTTCCGGAAGAGCTGGAGTTGTTGACGGAGGTGGCGCAGCCGGACAGCGCGGCCGCGCCGAGCGCGGCACCGGAGAAGCTGAGGAAACGGCGTCTGTCGAGGGATCCTGTGGTCGGGACGGACATGCTCGTGAGCCTTTCGTGCGGAGACGTGAGCGCGTGCGGGCGCATGCGGCGTTACGGGGAGGCGAAGCGACGAGGCGGGGCGGGGCCGGGTGGGTGGGGAGGAGCAGCCGGGTTGGGGAGGAGCACCGGACCCGTCCGGCCGTGGGGCGAGGTGTTCCGAGCAGGCGCGCGCACCCCTGCCGTGAACGGGTGCGGGCAGTGGCACCGCCCGACCGCGACGGCGACGGTGGTCGCGTCCGCGGTGAGCCGCTCGGGGCGCCCGAAGGCACACCTCACCCATGGCCATATCTGGCCGACTTGTTGCTGTGGAAGCGGTGACCGGTTTCTTGGGCTCTGCCCAGATGTATCGGTTATTTCCGTCTGGGGAAACCGGTTGACTGAAACTTCGGCGAACGTTAGGTTGCGGCGCCAGAAGGTGTCAAGAGGTTGGAACGCGCCACCGCCGGACGCACCGAGCGGCCCCTGGCGCACAGCGGAGAGGGGGAGTCACGTGCCCGAACAGCCCGTGAGGGCAAGGCTGGTGGACGTGGCGGAGAGGGCCGGAGTCTCCAAGGCGACCGTGTCCAAGGTGCTCAACGGCCGTCAGGACCTCTCCGTCCGGCCGGAGACCCGGCAGCGCGTCCAGGAGGCCGCCGCGGCCCTCGGCTACCGGCCGCACTCCGGCGCCCGGGCCCTGGCCGGCGCCAGCACGCACGCCCTGGCCCTGCTCGTCCCCGCCCTCGGCAACCCCACGTACGTCACCATCGCCCGCGGCGCCTACCAGCGCGCCCGCGAGCTGGGCTATCTCTCGCTGCTGGCGGAGGACTTCGACGGGCAGGAGGCCGACGAGTCCTTCAACGACCTGGTCCAGGAGGGCCGGGTCGACGGACTGCTCATCGCCTCGGCGCGCCCCGGTCACCCCCTGCTGGACGCGCTGAACCGCAGCCCGGTCCCCCATGTCTTCCTCAACCGCTCGGTGGAGGGCTCGGGCCGCAACGTCACCATGGACGTGGCCCGTTCCAGCGTCACCGCGCTCGACCACCTCCACGCCCTCGGCCACCGCGCGGTCGGCCACATCGCGGGCCCGCCCGGCATCACCCCCAGTGAGGTCCGCAAGGAGGCGTTCCTGCGGCACGCCGAGGAACTCGGGCTGTCCGCCGCACCGGTCGCGTCCGGGGACTTCACCGAGGACGGCGGGGTGGCCGCGGCACTGGAACTGCTGCGCCCGGCCGACGGCAGTACGCGTCCGCCGGTCACCGCGCTCTACACCAGCTCCCTCGCCCAGGCCATAGGCGCCATGACGGCGGTCCGGGACCTCGGCCTGCGCATCCCCGAGGACGTCTCCGTGGTCGGCAACGACGACCTGCCCGTCGCCGGCCACCTCTCCCCACCCCTGACCACCGTGGCGATGCCCCTGTACGAGCTGGGCACCGCGGCCGTGGACGCCCTGGTGGCCGCCATCGAGGGGGCGCCCGCGGGAGACGTCGTCGTACCCACCGAACCGCGCCTGATGCTGCGCGCTTCCACGGCAAGACCGGGAGAGTCACCATGAGCCGCACCGGCCTCGCCCGCTTCACGGGCCGTACCGCCCTGCTCACCGCGGCCGCCTCCGGCATCGGCGAGGCCACCGCCCACCGCCTCGCCGCGGAGGGCGCGCGGGTCCTCGTCACCGACGTGGACGCTGAGGGCGCCCACCGGGTGGCCGAGGAGATCCGCGCCGCGGGAGGGCAGGCCCGGCACCGCGGGCTCGACGTCACCTCGGTCGACGCGTGGGCCGATGCCGTCGAGGCCGTGACGTCCTGGACCGGGCGCCTCGACGTGCTGCACCTCAACGCCGGCATGAACCGGCCCGGGGCGGCGCACGAACTGGACGACGCGGCGTGGCACGACCAGCTGCGGCTCTGCCTCGACTCGGTGTTCTACGGCGTCCGGGCCACGGTGCCCCTCCTCGGGGCGGCCAGGGGCGCGGTGGTGATCACCTCGTCCATCCACGCGGCCGTCGGCTTCAAGGGCTTCCCCGCGTACGCGGCGGCCAAGGGCGGCATCGGCGCCCTGGTACGCCAGCTCGCCGTCGAGTACGGCGGCGAGATCAGGTTCAACTCCGTCCTCCCCGGGGCCGTGGTCACGGCCCTGTGGGCGCACACCCCCGCTGAGTACAAGGCCCTGACCGCCGCCCGCACACCGGTCGGCCGGCTCGGCACCCCCGAGGACATCGCGGCCGCCGTGGCCTTCTTCGCCTCCGACGACGCCTCGTTCATCACCGGTCAGAACCTGCTCGTGGACGGCGGCCGCAGCATCAGCTCCCAGGAGTAGGACGAGACCGCCACGGGCCGCCACACGAACGCGCCCGCGGCACCCGTCCGGCGACCGCCCCTCGTCCCGTACCCCCGCACCACCGGCACCGCCACCCGCACCACCCCTCACCCGTGCCCCCGCACCACCCGTCCCCGCAGCCCACGGCCCTCGGGCCGTGCACCAGGACCCGGAGGTCCGCACCATGAAGATCACTGGATACGAACTCTTCCTCGTCGAACCGCGCTGGCTCTTCCTGCGCGTCGACACCGACGAGGGCATCTCCGGCTGGGGAGAGCCCATCGTCGAGGGCAAGGCCCACACCGTCGCCCGTTGCGTCGAGGAGATGTTCGACTACCTCGTGGGGCAGGACCCGGCCCGTATCGAGGAGCACTGGCAGATGCTCGCCAAGGGCGGCTTCTACCGCGGGGGCGTCGTGCTCAACAGCGCCCTGGCCGGCATCGACCAGGCCCTGTGGGACATCGCGGGCAAGACCCACGGGGTGCCCGTGTACCAGCTGCTCGGCGGCCATGTGCGGGAACGGGTACGCGTCTACGGCTGGGTCGGCGGCGAGACCCTCGACGAGCTCGCCGAGTCGGCGGCCGCGCAGGTCGCCAAGGGCATGACCGCGGTCAAGCTCAACCCCTGCGGACAGCTGGAGCCGCTCGCCACGGCCGGCGCGATCAACGCCATCGTGGACAGCGTGACCACGGTCCGCGAGGCCATCGGCCCCGACCGCGACTTCGCGCTGGACTTCCACGGCCGTTTCAGCGGCGCGATGTCCCGGCGCGTCCTGCCGCTGCTGGAGCCGCTGCTGCCGATGTTCGTGGAGGAACCGGTGCTGCCCGAGTTCACCCAGGACCTCGGCGCCGTCGTACGCTCCACCTCGATCCCCATCGCCACCGGTGAACGGCTCTTCTCCCGCTGGGACTTCCGCTCCGTGCTGTCGGACGGCATCGCCGTGGCGCAGCCGGACATCAGCCACGCCGGCGGCATCTCCGAGAGCCGGCGGATCGCCTCGATGGCGGAGGCGTACGACGTCCTGGTGGCGCCGCACTGCCCGCTCGGCCCGATCGCGCTGGCCGCCAGCCTGCAACTCGACTTCGCCATCCCCAACTTCCTCATCCAGGAGCAGGCGCTCGGCATCGGCTACGGCGACAGCAGCGGGCTGCTGGACTACCTCGTGGACCCCGAGACCTTCGCGTTCCGCGACGGCTACATCGAGCGGCCGACCGCACCGGGTCTCGGCATCACCATCGACGAGGACGCGGTCCGTGCCGCCGCCGAACGCGGTCACCGCTGGCGCAACCCCGTGTGGCGCAACGCCGACGGCTCCCTGGCCTCCTGGTAGCACGACCCGCCGGCACCCTGGTGGTGAAGCGCTACCGGGGCCTGCCGTGGCGCCACCGTGCGGGACACCTCATCCGGGCGGTCGCTGGCCCACCACCGGGCCACCGACCGCCCCAACTGCTCGACGGCCGGCGGTCGCCGGCGGAAAGAAGTTCGTCATGGCCTCGCTGCTCCCCGCCCCGGCGCCCCTGTACGAGGATCCTGTCCACGCGGGCCCGACCGATCCCGTCGTCCTGCACGACGGCCGGCAGTGGTGGATGTTCTACACACAGCGCCGCGCCGACGTGACGGCGCCCGGCGTCGCCTGGGTGCACGGCACCGCGATCGGTGTGGCCACCAGCGCCGACGGCCGCGACTGGCTCTACCGCGGGGTGCTGGACAGCCTCCCCTTCGAGCCCGGAACGAACACTTTCTGGGCTCCGGAGATCGTGCGTGCGCCGGACGGGCTGTTCCACATGTACGTCAGCTACATCAGAGGGGTGCCGGACCGCTGGGAGGGCCACGACCGGCGGATCGTCCACTACACCAGCGGCGATCTGTGGCACTGGGTCCACGTCGGAGCGGTGCCGCTCAGCTCCCGCCGGGTCATCGACGCCTGCGTCCACCCGCTGCCGGACGGCTCCGGGTGGCGCATGTGGTACAAGGACGAGGCCCACGGCTCGCACACCTGGGCCGCGGACTCGGCCGATCTGTACGACTGGCGGGTGCGGGGCCCGGTGCTGGAGCACCGGCCGCACGAGGGGCCCAACGTCTTCGCGCTGGGCGGCCGGTACTGGATGATCGTGGACTGCTGGGACGGCCAGGACGTGTTCCGCTCCACCGACCTCGACGAGTGGGTGCCGGCGGGCCGCGTCCTCGACGGGTCCGGAACCCGCGAGGACGACCAGGGCGTCGGACACCACGCCGACGTCGTCGCGGGGCCCGACGCGGCCTGGGTCTTCTACTTCACCCACCCCCAGCGGGACACGGCCCCCGCGGACGGCCACGGCCCGGGACCGCGCCGCTCCGTGATCCAGCTGGCGCGGCTCACCGCCGACGGCGACCGGTTGCTGCTCGACCGCGACACCGTGGCGTTCCACACCCTGCCCCGGCCCTGATCCGCGCCCCCGCCGACTGGTCGGTGGAACACCGCGACGCCATCGCGCGGGCACGCCGGGAAGGGGGCGCCGGACATCCCGGCTGCGCGATCCGCCGGCTCCCCCCTCGCTCACCCGAACAGTCCAACAACGCAGCGTGAACCCCTTGTCCCCACTGGGCCGTCCCCCATTCGGAGTTGCGTCCGCACGGGGGTCGTGAGTCGGTAGGAATCGTGTCCTGCCGGATCTCACCTTCAGGAGGAGATATGGGCACCAAGCAGAACGGCCGTTCGGCCGAGAAGCTGTGCGTCGTCTTCACGGTCCGTGTGGTCGAGGGCGGCGAGCAGGGATTCCTGGATCTGTACGACCAGATACGGAAGTCCGTCGCCCGCACCCCCGGTCACATCGTCGAGCGGCTGGGCGAACCCGTGGACGACTCCCGTCAGTGGGTGATCACCAGCGAGTGGGAGACGCCGGAGCACTTCTTCGCCTGGCAGCAGAGCGAGGAGCACCGCGCGATGGTGGCCCCGCTGCGCCAGTGGGTCGACTCCACGCAGTCGCTGCGGTTCCGGGTCGTCAAGGAGACCGCGGGGGTGGCGTCATGACGCGTACCGCCAACGGCCCCGTCGCCGTACTCGGCCTGGGCATGATGGGCACCGGCCTGGCCACCCGCCTCCTCGACCGGGGGATGCAGGTCCGGGTGTGGAACCGTAGCGCCGAGCGGGCCCAACCGCTCGCCGAGAGGGGCGCCTTCACGGCGGCCCACCCCTGCGACGCCGTCGAGGGGACGACGGCCGCCGTGTGCACCGTCTCCGACGGCGAGGCCCTCGGCGCCGTGCTGCGCGGCCCGGACGGCGTGCTGGCCAGGGGCCCGTACCCCGGTGTCCTGCTCTGCGCCAGCACCGTCGCCCCCGAAGAGGTCGTGCAGATCGCCGGGGACATCCCGTCGGTCCTGGACGTCGGCATGCTCGGCAACCGCGACCACGCCCGCGACGGCGAACTGCGGCTGTTCGTCGGCGGGGAGAAGCGGGTGTTCGAGGCCGCCCGGCCGCTGCTGGAGACGCTGGGCAAGGAGGTCGTCCATCTGGGCGCACTCGGGTCCGGCATGCGGATGAAGCTGCTCCTCAACCTGCTGATGGGTGTGGAGGTGCAGGCCATGGCCGAGGCCACCGAGCTGGCGACCGCCTCCGGACTCGACCGGAAGCAGGTCCTGAAGACCATCGCGAGCAGCGGCTTCGCCTCGCCGGTCATGGCGTTCAAGTCGAGACGGCTGGCCTCCGGCCGCTTCGACGAGCCGGACTTCAAGCTGCGGCTGATGGCCAAAGACCTCATGCTCGCTTCCAAGCAGGCGGCGACAGCCGGCCTGAACCTGCCGCTGACGGCCGCCGCGGCCGAGACCCACGTCCGCGCCACCGAGCAAGGACTGGGTGACGAGGACTGCGCCGCGGTCGTCCGCGCACTCACACCCAACCCGGGAAGCGACACATGATCATCGACATCCACGGGCACCTGTCCCCACCGGAGGCGGCCGAACGCTTCCCCATGCCCCCGAGCCTGACCGACGTCGACGGCATGCTCGCCGCTCGCGCCGAGGCCGGGATCGACCTCACCATCATCGGCAGCCCCGTCGGCGCCGGCGCGATGGCGCGGGTCCCGGGCGTCGACAACTACGCGCAACCACGCGACCGGCTGCGCGGTTTCCACGCCTGGATGTCCGGCCTGATCGCCAAGTTCCCGGACCAGTTGCGCGGCTACGTGTACGCCAACCCGTTCGGTGACGACGATCACCTGGAAGGGGTGCGGGAGACGCTGGCGGATCCCGCCTTCGTCGGTCTGATCACCACGTCCAGCGTGCACGGGGAGCTGCTCGGCTCCCCGCGTGCCGACTCCTTCTTCGCGCTGGCCGCGGAGGCGGGAGTACCGGTCCTGGTGCACGCCCCGGCCGAACCGGTCGGCACGGAACGGGTCGACGAGATCGGCTTCGTCGAGCAGATCGGCCGGTTCGGCGACCTCACCATCGGCATGGCCATGATCGCGTTCGCGGGATGGCTGGAGAAGTACCCCGGTCTGCGGCTGATCGGCGCGACCGGCGGCGGCGCGATGGCGCTGCTGCCGGAGCGCCTGCAGACGGCGGCGGGGCCCCCCCCCCCCGCGCGGGGGGGGCCCCCCCCCCCCCCCGCCCGCGGCCGACCCGGTCGCCGCGCTCCGGCGCATGTACGTCGACACGAGCCCGTTCAGCCAGGCGCACCTGAGCCTCAACGCCGAGGTGCTGGGGCCCGAACGGATGCTTTTCGGCACCGACTCGCCGCCGATGGCGGCGCCGCTGGAGGACTTCGTCCGCATGATCGAGAAGCTGCCGGTCGACAAGGCGGCCCAGCAGCGCATCCTCGGCGGCAACGCAGAGGACCTCTTCGACCTGAGGAGTCGTCCGTGACCACCACGCAAGACGCGGTCACCGCGGCCGAGCGGTGCACCCCGGAGTACCGGCGCGACCCGCACGCGGTCTACGCCCAGCTCCGGGAAGCGGCGCCGGTCTGCCCCATGAGACCGCCGCACGGCAACGAGACGTACCTGATCACCCGGTACGAGGACGCGCGGGCCGCCCTGTCGGACCCGCGGCTGAGCAAGGACATGTACGGGGCCATGGACGCCTACCGGAGCATCTTCGGTGACTCGTCCGTGGCGCTGGACGACAACATGCTCAACTCGGACCCGCCCAAGCACACCCGGCTGCGCAAGCTGGTGAACTCCGCGTTCACCCCGCGGCGCGTGGAGGCTCTGCGGCCGCAGGTCCAGGACATCGTCAGGACGCTGGTCGACGAGTGCCCGACCCGGGAGCCCTTCGATCTGCTGCCCGCGTTCGCGTTCCCGCTGCCGATCATCGTGATCTGCGAACTGCTCGGTGTGCCGCCGCAGGAGCGGTCGCGGATGCAGCACCTGTCCACCACGGTGGCGCAGACCGGTTTCAGCGCGGAGTCCAAGCGGGCCCAGCAGCAGGCCGAGGAGGATCTGCACGCGTACTTCACGGATCTCATCGCGGCCAAGCGCGACCGCCCGGGCGACGATCTGATGAGCGCGCTCACCTCGGTGCGGGACAACGACGGCGGGCTCACCGAGCACGAGCTGGTCTCCACGGCGTTCCTGCTGATGTTCGCGGGCCACAAGACGACCGCGTACGCCATCGGCAACGCCGTCCATCACCTCCTGACGCATCCCGCGCAGCTGCGCGCCGTACGGGAGAACCCGGAGCTGGTGGGTCCCGCGGTCGAGGAGGTGCTGCGCTACGACGGCTCCGTGGAGAGCTCGACGTTCCGCTACGCGACCGAGGACGTGGAGTACGCGGGGACGCGCATCCCGAAGGGCGCCCTGGTCCAGATCGCGCTCAGTTCGGCCAACCGCGATCCGCTGAAGTTCGACGACCCGGACACGTTCGACGTGCAGCGGGGCAGCGCCCAGAACGCCCATCTCGGGTTCGGGCACGGCCCCCACTACTGCCTGGGAGCCCCGCTGGCCCGCCTGGAGATGGAGTTGGCCCTCACCGGCCTGCTCGGCCGGTTCCCGAGGATGACCCTCGCCGGCCCGGCGGGCGGGCCACGGTGGATGGAGGTTCCCTTCCCGGCCTTCCGCGGCCTCGCGGAACTGCCGGTCGTGCTCGACCCCGCCGGATGACCGACGGCGGGACGGGCTGAGGGGCGCGGAAGCCGTACGGCGGCTTCCGCGCCCCCGCGCGTCTGCGCACGCCTGCGCACGGCCGCGCACGGCGAAGGGCCCCCCCCCCCGCCCCCGGGGTGGGGCCCCCCCAAGGCCCGCCGGGCCCCCGACCACACCCCG
>NZ_JBNCAQ010000020.1:83194-181358 GCF_049808595.1 Streptomyces aurantiaciflavus
GGGCGCGGGCGGGGGGGGGGGGGGGGGGGGGGGGCCGGCCGGGGGCGGCGGCCCCCCCCCCCCCCGCGCGTCTGCGCACGCCTGCGCACGGCCGCGCACGGCGAAGGGCCGCACCCCCGTCGCCGGGGATGCGGCCCTCGACTGCCCTGCGGGACCGCGTACCTGACCGCTTACTTGCGGATCAGGCTGCGCAGCACGTACTGCATGATGCCGCCGTTGCGGTAGTAGTCGGCCTCACCGGGGGTGTCGATGCGGACGACCGCGTCGAACTCGACGCCGGTGTCGGTGGTGACCTTCACCGTGCGCGGGGTGGTGCCGTTGTTGAGCTCCTCGACGCCGGTGATGGAGAAGGTCTCCTCGCCGGTCAGACCGAGGGACTCGGCGGTGGCGCCCTCCGGGAACTGCAGCGGCAGGACGCCCATGCCGATGAGGTTCGAGCGGTGGATGCGCTCGTACGACTCGGCGATGACGGCCTTGACGCCGAGGAGCGCGGTGCCCTTGGCCGCCCAGTCGCGGGACGAGCCGGAGCCGTACTCCTTGCCGGCCAGGACGACCAGCGGGATGCCCTGCTCGATGTAGTTGCGGGAGGCGTCGTAGATGAACGACACCGGGCCGCCGTCCTGCGTGAAGTCGCGGGTGTAGCCGCCCTCGGTGCCCGGCGCGATCTGGTTGCGCAGGCGGATGTTGGCGAACGTACCGCGGATCATGACCTCGTGGTTGCCGCGGCGGGAACCGTACGAGTTGAAGTCGCGGCGCTCGACGCCGTGCTCGGTGAGGTACTTGCCGGCCGGGGTGTCGGCCTTGATCGCGCCGGCCGGGGAGATGTGGTCGGTGGTGACCGAGTCGCCCAGCTTGGCGAGCACGCGGGCACCTGTGATGTCGGTGACCGGGGACGGCTCGTGGGCCATGCCCTCGAAGTACGGGGGCTTGCGGACGTACGTCGACTCCGGGTCCCACTCGAAGGTGTTGCCGGTCGGGATCGGCAGCGCCTGCCACTGGGCGTCGCCCGCGAAGACGTCGGAGTAGGACTTGTTGAACATGTCCTCGCCGATGGCGTTCGCCACGACGTCGTTGACCTCGGCCTCGGAGGGCCAGATGTCCTTCAGGTAGACCGGGTTGCCGTCCTGGTCGGTGCCCAGGGCGTCCTTGGTGATGTCCACCTTCATGGAGCCCGCGATGGCGTACGCGACGACCAGCGGCGGGGAGGCCAGGTAGTTCATCTTGACGTCGGGGTTGATCCGGCCCTCGAAGTTCCGGTTGCCGGAGAGGACCGAGGTGACCGCGAGGTCGTGGTCGTTGACGGCCTTGGAGACCTCCTCCGGCAGCGGGCCGGAGTTGCCGATGCAGGTGGTGCAGCCGTAGCCGACGAGGTTGAAGCCGACCTTGTCGAGGTACGGGGTCAGGCCCGCCTTGTCGAAGTAGTCGGTGACGACCTTCGAGCCCGGGGCGAGGGTGGTCTTGACCCACGGCTTGCGGGTCAGGCCCTTCTCCACGGCCTTCTTCGCGACGAGCGCGGCGGCGACCATGACGTACGGGTTGGAGGTGTTGGTGCAGGAGGTGATGGCCGCGACCGTCACCGCACCGTGGTCCAGCTCGTAGGTGGTGCCGTCGGGGGCGGTCACCGGGACCGGGTTCGACGGGGCGCCGTTGGGGGCGACGGCCGGGGCGTCGGAGGCCGGGAAGGACTCCTGGCCGGCCTCGTCCACGGAGTCGACGTAGTTGCGTACGTCCGTCTTGAACTGCTCGGCGGCGTTGGCGAGGACGATACGGTCCTGCGGGCGCTTCGGGCCGGCGATGGACGGGACGACCGTCGACAGGTCCAGCTCGAGCTTCTCGGAGAAGTCCGGCTCGGCCTTCGGGTCCAGCCAGAGGCCCTGCTCCTTGGCGTACGCCTCGACGAGCGCGAGCTGCTGCTCGGAGCGGCCGGTGAGCTTGAGGTAGTTGATCGTTTCGGCGTCGATCGGGAAGATCGCGGCGGTCGAGCCGAACTCCGGCGACATGTTGCCGATGGTGGCGCGGTTGGCCAGGGAGGTGGCGGCCACGCCCTCGCCGTAGAACTCGACGAACTTGCCGACGACACCGTGCTTGCGGAGCATCTCGGTGATGGTGAGCACGAGGTCGGTGGCGGTGGTGCCCGGCTTGAGCTCACCGGTCAGCTTGAAGCCGACGACGCGCGGGATGAGCATGGAGACCGGCTGGCCGAGCATCGCGGCCTCGGCCTCGATGCCGCCGACGCCCCAGCCCAGCACACCGAGGCCGTTGACCATGGTGGTGTGGGAGTCGGTGCCGACGAGGGTGTCGGGGTAGGCCTGCCCGTTGCGCACCATGACGGTCCGCGCGAGGTGCTCGATGTTCACCTGGTGGACGATGCCGGTGCCGGGCGGGACGACCTTGAACTCGTCGAAGGCGGTCTGGCCCCAGCGCAGGAACTGGTAGCGCTCCTTGTTGCGGCCGTACTCCAGCTCGACGTTCTGCGCGAAGGCGTCGTTGGTGCCGAACTTGTCGGCGATGACGGAGTGGTCGATGACCAGCTCGGCCGGGGCCAGCGGGTTGATCTTCGCCGGGTCGCCGCCGAGCTCCTTGACGGCCTCACGCATGGTGGCGAGGTCGACGACGCAGGGAACACCGGTGAAGTCCTGCATGATCACGCGGGCCGGCGTGAACTGGATCTCCTGGGAGGGCTGGGCCTGCGAGTCCCAGTTGCCGAGGGCGCGGATGTGGTCGGCGGTGATGTTCGCGCCGTCCTCCGTGCGGAGCAGGTTCTCCAGCAGGACCTTGAGGCTGTACGGCAGCCGGGCCGAGCCCTCCACCTTGTCCAGCCGGAAGATCTCGTACGACTCGTCGCCCACCTGCAGCGTGCTGCGGGCGTCGAAGCTGTTCGCCGACACGACAGTCTCCTTCATTGATGTGCGCGTACCACCGCATCCTGCCGCCACGCGAGCTTGGCCGATCCGCTAAGGTAAGGCTAAGTTAGGTAACCCTTACTGCCAGACCGATGATGCGTGCAGCTGCGGTGCGCCTCGGCAGATATCTCGATGTCGAGATAACTCTAGTACATGGGGGCTGGTTGGTCATGCCCCGGCCGCGGCAGGAGGGAGAAGTCACCCACGCTGGGGCCGCTCACACCGGCCGAGGCCGCGCGGCGCACCGCGCGGGCCGCGCGACCGCCGAGTGGGCCCGCGCCCGCGCGGGACGGCCGACGGTGGGTCACCACGCCTGGGGACGGGTGCCCTTGACTCCGGGGTCACGGCGAGCCCGCCGCCGCGCGCCGGCCATGGGGTGACCCAGGCGGGGTAGACGAGAGCGGACGGGACGTTCCCGGAGCACCAGCCGACCGAAGAAGGAGGCCCGATGCCCCTCACCTTCCGCAAGAGCTTCCGGATCCTGCCCGGAGTACGCCTGAACATCAACCGGCGCTCCTGGTCCATCACCACCGGCGGCGGCAGCCATGGGCCGCGGCACACCCACAGCAGCACCGGACGTCGTACGACATCGGTGGATTTGCCCGGACCTTTCGGATGGCGTCGTACGCGGAGTACCAGGCGCCGTTGACGGGCCATCACCCGAATGGACCCCCCAAGAGGTGCCATCTCATATCTGAGATAACCTCAGCCCCATGGCAGACGACTACCTCGTACGCATCGGCAGGCTCATCCGTGACGCCCGGCAGCACCGGGGCTGGACACAGGCGCAGCTGGCCGAGGCGCTCGGAACCAGCCAGAGTGCCGTCAACCGCATCGAGCGCGGCAACCAGAACATCAGCCTTGAGATGATCGCTCGAATCGGTGAAGCCCTGGACAGTGAGATCGTCTCGCTCGGCTACGCGGGGCCGATGCATCTGCGCGTCGTGGGCGGCCGGCGGCTGTCCGGCGCCATCGACGTGAAGACGAGCAAGAACGCGTGCGTGGCCCTGCTGTGCGCCTCGCTCCTCAACCAGGGGCGCACGGTGCTGCGCCGGGTCGCCCGCATCGAGGAGGTCTACCGTCTCCTGGAGGTGCTGAACTCGATCGGCGTACGCACGCGCTGGATCAACGGCGGCGTCGACCTGGAGATCGTGCCGCCGGCCGAGCTGGACATGGCGGCGATCGACGCCGAGGCCGCCGTCCGCACGCGGTCGATCATCATGTTCTTCGGGCCGCTGCTGCACCGCATGAACCACTTCAAGCTGCCGTACGCCGGCGGCTGCGACCTCGGGACGCGGACCATCGAGCCGCACATGATCGCGCTGCGCCGGTTCGGGCTGGACATCGCCGCGACGGAGGGGCAGTACCACGCCCAGGTCGACCGGACGGTCAGCCCGAGCCGCCCGATCGTGCTGACCGAGCGCGGGGACACCGTGACCGAGAACGCGCTGCTGGCCGCCGCCCGGCACGACGGCGTCACGGTCATCCGCAACGCCTCCTCCAACTACATGGTCCAGGACCTGTGCTTCTTCCTGGAGGCGCTCGGCGTCAAGGTCGACGGCATCGGCACCACCACCCTCACCGTGCACGGCGTGCCGCACATCGACGTCGACGTCGACTACTCCCCCTCCGAGGACCCGGTCGAGGCGATGAGTCTGCTGGCCGCCGCCGTCGTCACGGAGTCGCAGCTGACGGTGCGCCGGGTGCCGATCGAGTTCCTGGAGATCGAGCTGGCCGTGCTGGAGGAGATGGGCCTCGACCACGACCGCACCCCGGAGTACTTCGCCGACAACGGCCGGACCCGCCTGATCGACCTGACCGTGCGCCCCTCCAAGCTGGAGGCGCCGATCGACAAGATCCACCCGATGCCGTTCCCCGGCCTGAACATCGACAACGTGCCCTTCTTCGCGGCCATCGCGGCCGCCGCGCAGGGCAAGACCCTCATCCACGACTGGGTCTACGACAACCGCGCCATCTACCTCACCGACCTCAACCGCCTGGGCGGCCGCCTCCAGCTCCTCGACCCGCACCGCGTGCTGGTGGAGGGCCCGACCCGCTGGCGCGCCGCCGAGATGATGTGCCCGCCGGCCCTGCGGCCCGCGGTCGTCGTCCTGCTGGCGATGATGGCGGCGGAGGGCACGTCCGTACTGCGCAACGTGTACGTCATCAACCGGGGGTACGAGGACCTGGCCGAGCGGCTGAACTCGATCGGGGCGCAGATCGAGATCTTCCGGGACATCTGAAGGTTCTCATAGAAGCCACCACCGCGCCCCCTGACCTGCACGAGTGCAAGACGGGAGGGGGCGTACAGGCGCCCCTGGGACTTTTCTAGGACTCTGTCCGGGTGTGAAGGCTTTCGAGCGACACACACTCCACGCGACGCGTCGTCGGAAAGATGTCGCATGACGAGGGAGTGAGTTGGTACTCGTCGGACTCTGCGCCCGCCGCGCTCTCGAGATACGCCTCAGCGGGACCCCGTTCCAAGGTCGGTGAGCAAGTCGTCCAGCACCGTTTCCTCCTCGACCCGGACACCGCACTCGGCGAGAGCGGCGGCCAGGGCAGGGTCCCAGGGAGTTGCGGCGGGCGCGCCCGTCAACTCCGGGGCTTCGGCCACTGCGTTCACTGCTGCTCGGTAATCCGCCGCCGTGTAGCGCCACGGCCGCCAGGGGACGCTTCGCGCCAGGGCAGCGGCGATACGCACACCGCCCCAGTCGAAATCGCCGTGGTAGAGAAGGCGGGCTCCCCGCATGGACAGGTCGCGCAGCAAGGTGAGCGCGGCGGCCGACGGTTGCCCCTGGAGGCACACCATGGGCGGGCACTGCGGGCCGAGAGTGTCGGCGGCGGCGGACAGCACGGCCGGGTTCTCGCAGATGTGCACGGTTCCCGTCGTCGGAACGGAGGCAACCGGGGGGCGACCGGTGAGGGAGCGGAGTATCAGCACCGCCGGCTCCCCCGCGTCGGCCATCCAGTCGAGGGCCGGCGTACCGCGCAGGTTGAGGGTGAGGACGGTCGATGACAGGTCGTCCTTGAGCAGGCCCGCCGAGGCCCACGCCTCCCGCCGCCACTGCGCACCGGAGCCGTCGGGGAAGCCGGTGAGGCAACGGATGCCCGACAGGACGAGAGTGGCGAGCGGCGTCCCCTCGTCCAGGGCGTGGGCGCCCGAGAGGTTTTGTGCCGCGAACGTCGCCCGCGTTGTCGGGGGTGACGCGGGCAGCGCACGCAACACGCGCACGGCGGCCTCCACCAGGGGGCCCGCGGCCTCCGGTGTACGGGCGAGGCGCCGTACGAGACCGTCACCGCGGATCCGCTCGGCCCAGCGGGCCAGCTCGCCGTCGAGGATGCCGAGCGGAGCGTACGCCTCCTCCCAGGCCCGTTCCTCCCTGTTCCGTGTCTCGGCGTGCAGTACGACCGGGCCGGTGAGGGCGACGACGGCCGCCGCCAGTCCGTCGGGGCTGACCCCGGAGCGACGCAGGATCTCGTCCACGGTGGCGAGGCGAATGCTGAGGGAGCCGCTGGATCGTGGTACCCGTCCCAGCAGGCGTTCGGCGGCGCGCCGTCGGGACTCATCGGGGTCGGACAAGGTGACGGAGCCGGTGAGCGGCCGGCCGCTTGCCATGCGCTGCCGCACACGGTCCACGAACCAGGCGAGGCCGGGGTCGCCGAGCAGACGTCCGAGGCGCTCGGTATCGACGTCGGTCCGGGCTTCTGCCGACGGCGGCACGGCCGGCACCCCATCCACGGTGGCGGTCGGCGGTGTCGCGCGTCCGGCCGCCGTCCGGCCGCCGTCGCGGTCAGGCGGGGTCGCCGAAGGGGTCACGTCCACAGGGCCCCCTGTCCGCCGGAGCCGTCGACGACGGCCGTCCGCCCCGGCTCACCGGAAGGACTCACCGGTCCGTCGGCCCCCTCGCCGAAGTCGCCGACACCGGCAGCCGCCGCGAACGCGTCCGCCCGGGCATCGGGCTCCGTGCCGCGCCGCCGTTCGCTGCCGTTCCATTCCCACCGCGTCACCAGTACGGCGTCGATGTCGTGGCGTGAACGGGCCGTTCACGGTCGACACGCGTAAAGACGGCAAGAAGTTCGTGTATGTCGAGGCGCAGTCAACCAGCAGCCTTCAGACCGACCCAGAGCAGACGGCGCTCGCCGCCGCCCGCTATGGGATCCGTCGCACTCCGCGGCATCCCCCATCGATGTCATGGCTGTTCCCCCTCGTTCGTGCACAGCCCTGCGCCTGCCAGAAGGCTCCTGGCAGTGCCATCCAACCGAATCAGGGGGCATGATTTCTGGTGAATTCCACATCGAGTGGCACATAGGTACCCGGCCGCTCTCGCTGCTCCACTCGCATTCAAGCGCGCTGCTTCATCGCCTTCGCCGAGGTCACCCTGGAACGGCCCGACGTACTGGCCGACCTGCTGAACGCGGTCGCGTGAGCGTCCCGAGGTCGCCGTAGTCACCCCCCGAGGCTGTCCAAGCCGCCGGAGCTGAAGGCGATCGCACCGATGGTCACGTGGTCCGATCCGGACGACGGGCTGTGGACGCGCGGCGGTGCGATCGAGCTCGGCATCGCCGCGCCCTGGACCCTCATGATGGGTGCCGACGCGCTGGTGCGCAGGCGCAGCACCGACCCCGCCACGCTCGACGGCAGCCTCGGCAGGCTTCTGAAGAGCACCGGCCTGACGGCCGGCGTTCTTGTGCCGTGCCGGGTGCCGAGCGGTTACCCGCTCGTGGTGCCCGAAGCCGACAGGCGCCGCATCGATGCGGCGCCTGCTGGTCAGGGGTCAGAGGTGGGCGTTGTCCGTGAAGGTCCCGCAGGGAGCATGAGCGATACGGAGCACACCGTGGGGACGGTTCGGCTACAACTTTCCCGTCCTGAAGTCCGCGCTGCTCTTGAGGACCGCGGAGTCCATGGTCCAGTTCTCCGGCTGGACCCTCTCCCAGAGGCTTCCCTTGCCGAGTTCCCTGCCCAACTGATCCTCCCGGCGGAACCACTCCTCGGCGCTTCTGATCCTGTCGGGGTGAATTTCGTCGAGCAGGGCGTAGTCCCTGGTGATGATCCCGTGCTTCCACACGTTCCAGAAACCGGTGAAGTTGTCACGGAAACTCATGGTGCTCTTGTCGTCGGGGTCGGCGTTGTATCCGGCAGGGTGATCGGCGATCCCCGTCAGGTCCGGACTGTTCCAGTACGCGTCCAGATCGGTGTCGATGTACTGCGCCGGGTGCCCGGTGACCTTCTCGAATGCCGCGGCCATGTCGGCATAGGTCATGTGCTCGATGGCGACTTCGAGGTCCATGCCGTTGGCCCGTTCCGGGTGGTCGAAGAGCCAGCGGACGTAGAAACCGCAATCGTCCAGCGCCACGTGCGGGACGGCCCCTTCGCCGAGTGGGACTCGCCACGTGACGACACCGTCCTCGACGGTGGGCGTCATGGGCGTGAGCGGTGAGATCACCATCTCGATATAGGGACCCGAGGTGAAGACCGCCGCTCCCATCCGGTCCCTGTTCTTTTCGTTCTGGAACAGCACCCATTCGGCCATGCGGCCCTTGCCGTCATAGTGGCCGGTGCGAAACCTGGAGTCGTAGCCTGATTTCTTGAGGGCGTAGTCGAGGTTTCCGTAGACGAAGAACTTGATACCTTCTTCGATCGCTATCTCATAAGCGCGGATGGCCCAGTAGGTCTCCGTTTTCTCGCCGGTGTTGAACCCGTCGATGTTGACGAACACCCCGTCGCAGCCGCGAAATCCTTCGCGCAGTACGTCCTCATCGGCGAACGTCCCTTCCAGGATGGAGACGTTGCCGAGCGCGACGAGCGCCTGAGCTCGGGGGGAGGCGGCATCCCGGGTGAGGACCTTGACGGAGTACTTCTTGTCGGCGACAAGAGCGCGGACAACGGGCATCCCCTGAGCCCCTGTGCCGCCGATGACGAAGATGGAGGAGGTGGCATGAGTTGGCATGGCTTTGACTCCAGGTGAAAACCGATCGGTTTCCAATACGGTACACCGATCGGTTTCCAGGCGGCAACCGCCCAGACACGCGAAACCGTCCGACTCAATGGCCGTCGGTTGCTCGGGGGGGGCGCGCGGCATCGTGAACGGGACGGGTCCGAAGACCTCCATGCGCTTCCGTACGGCCGGACGGGAACTTTTCGACCGGGGTGGCGGACTCATAGAGCGAGTCGCCGGCCCTCACTGGCCGCCCTCTGTTCGCTCAAGACCATGTGCGGCGCCGCAGCATCCGTGGGCGCCGCCTCAGCCAAGGAGACACAGCTGATGTCGCTACGTGTTCAGATCCTCATGTACGACGGGGTGGAGGAGCAGGATGCCATCGGGCCGCGTGACGTGTTCGGGCACGCTGTACAGGCGGGCGGTCAGGTGGAGACGACGCTGGTGCGACCGTCGGCTCCTGGCGAGGTGACCTGCTTCTTCGGCACCAGGATCGTGGTGCCGGCCGCCTGGGAGCCCACCGATGCCGATGTGCTGATCGTGCCGGGCGGCGGCGATCACCTGATCAAGGACCCAGAGGTCCTGCGGAACCTTGTACGAGCCCAGCAGGCAGGAGTCACCGTCGCCGGTGTCTGCACCGGGGTCCTGGTGCTGTCCGCGGCGGGCCTGACCAACGGCCGTCCGTGCACGACGCACCACCTGGCCAAGGCCGATCTGGCCGCTCAGGGAGGCAGAGTGATGGACGCGCGCGTCGTCGACGACGGGAATCTGGTGACCGCGGGCGGTGTCACCAGCGGAATCGATCTGGCGCTCTGGCTGATCACCCGCGAGTGCGGAGCATCCGTCGCCCTCGGCGTCGAGTCCATCATGGAGTACGAGCAGCGCGGCGCCGTCTGGCGAAGCTCCTGATCACCGGCGCACAGACCGCCTCCGCAGAACTCGGCGTAGCGCAGGAGGGGGTGGACGCACCGACGGTTCGGGCTCACCGCCCGGGGTCCTGGTGAAGCCGGCGTCGTCGTCCTGGCGGTCTCCGGTCGCCGGGACCGGGCGGCGTAGGTGACCCTTCTCCGGCACGCCGGGGCCGTCTCCTCCCTGTGGAGGTGCCCCGCCGCCACAGGGCGACGTCCATGGACGCGGGCGGGTCGTCCTCGTCGCCGACCACGCGCTGGACCAGGGACCGCGCGCTGCGCCGAACCGGCCCGGTCCTCCATCCGGCGCGGAGCCCCGGAACCCTCTGCGGGTTCCGGGGCTTGGCCCAGGCGCACCCTCGGATCAGCGGTCGGCCGTCTCGGCGGGTCGGCTGTCGTCGTCCAGGGCGTCTTCGTCCGCGAGCGGTTGGGCCGCGTACGTGATCCGGATGATGCCGTCGGCGTGCCGTTCGGTGCGGGCGTGGACGCCGAAGACGTCGGCGAGGATCCGTGGGGTCAGTACCTCCAGGACCGGTCCCGCCGCCACCACGGTTCCCTCGTGCAGGACGACCAGGTGGTCGCAGAGGCGGGCGGCGAGATCGAGGTCGTGCAGGACGGCGAGGGTGGTGACGCCGGTGGCGCGGATGAGGTCGAGGAGCTCGAACCGGGCCCGGATGTCCAGGTGGTTGGTGAGCTCGTCCAGGACCAGCAGCTGCGGGTTCTGGGCCAACGCCCGGGCCAGCAGGACGCGTTGGCGTTCACCGCCGGACAGGGAGGCGTAGTCCCGGTCCGCGAAGGGTCGTACGCCGCAGCGGTCGACGGCGTCGGCCACGGCCCGGTGGTCCTCGGCTCCGTCACGGCCCAGCAGGCCGTGGTGGGGAGCGCGGCCGAGGGCGACGATCTCGGTGACGGTCAGCCCGGTGGTGTTGCCCCCCGCGTCCTGGAGGACGGCGGCGGTACGGCGGGCCGCGGCGCGGGGGGACAGCGCCCACACGTCGTCCTCGCCGACCCTGACGGCGCCGTCCGCCGGGCGCAGCGACCGGTAGACCGCGCGCAACAGGGTGGACTTGCCGCTGCCGTTCGGGCCGACGAGGCCGACGATGTCGCCCTTGCGGGCTTCGAGGCTCACGTCACGGAGGATCGCGGTCCGGTCCAGGGTGATGTGGATCTGGTCGACGGTCAGGTTCATGCGGTCAGTCCATCCCCTTGTTGCGGCGCAGCAGCCACAGGAAGAACGGGGCGCCGAGGAGCGCGGTGAGGATGCCCAGCGGCAGTTCGTTGGGGCGGTCGAGGGTGCGGGAGAGCAGGTCGACGAGGACCAGGTAGACGGCACCCAGCAGAGCGGTCAGGGGCAGCAGACGGCGGTGGTCGGCGCCGGTGGTCAGACGCACCAGGTGCGGGATCATCAGGCCGACGAAGCCGATGCTGCCGGCGACGGCGATGACGGTCCCGGTCAGCAGCGCGCTGAGCACCAGCAGCACAGCCCTCAGCCGGTTGACGTCGACACCGAGCGCGGTGGCGGACTCGTCGCCGGCCAGCAGCACGTTGAGGCGCCGGCCGAACAGGGACAACAGGGTGGTCGTGACGAGGACGACCACGGTGACCGTGGGGAGCTGGTCCCACCGGGCGCCCGCGACGCTGCCCAGCATCCAGAACATCACCGTCCGCAACTCGGTGGGCGTCGCCTGGAGTTGCACGTAGCTGGTGGCCGAGAGGAAGACATAGCCGACGGCGACGCCCGCCAGTACCAGCCGGGTCGGGGCCAGCCGTCCGCGCCGCTGCCCGAGCGCGAAGACGAGCGCCCCGGCGACGACCGCCCCGAGGAAGGCCGCCGCCGACACCCCGAGCCCGGCGAGTGCCGCGCCCCCGCCCAGGGTGATGACGAGGACCGCGCCGAGCGTGGCGCCGTAGGAGAAGCCGAGGACGATGGGGTCGGCGAGCGGGTTGGTCACCACCGTCTGGAGCACCGCCCCGGACACCGCCAGGCCCGCGCCGACCAGGGCCGCCAGGACCACCCGCGGGGTGCGGAAGTTCCAGACGATCTGGTCGAGCGCGGGGTCGGAGGGCGCCGCCCCCGCGCCGGTGACGTGATGCACGACGATCCCCCACACGTCCCCGACCGGGACGCTGACGGCACCGATGCTGATCGCCACGATCATGGTGGCGACCAGCGCGACCGGCAGGAGCGTGAACGCCAGCGGAATCCTGAGCCGGCTCAGAGGGCGTCCGGGTGCAGCAGCTCGGCGATCTTCTGCACGGCCAGGTCGTTGCTCGGGCCGAGGTACATCGAGTCGGACAGCGTCACGTACGCGTTCTTCCTGGCGGCCGGCCACTGGGGGAACTCCTTCAGCAGTTTCCTGGCGTAAGCCGCCGGGTTCGGGTCGTTGTAACTGATGACGACGACGGCGTCGACGTCGGTGGCGGCCACCTTCTCCTTGCTCAGGTCGGCGAAGGTGGCCTTGGTGGTGTTCGAGAAGGCGTTGGTGCCGCCGGCCTTGGCGAGGATGTCGTTGACGATGCCGTTGGCGAGGACCGAGCTGAAGTCGTCGCTGCCCATGGACATGTGGGAGAAGAGCACCATGACCTTCGGCTTCTTCTTCCCCGTGACCTTCTCGGAGACCGCCGCGATGTTGTTCTCGGAGGCGGCGATCAGCTTCTCGGCCCTGTCGCTGACGTTGAAGATCTTTCCCATGTCGCGCAGCAGCTGGTAGCTGTCGGCGACGGTCATTCCGGAGGGGTCGTCGTCACAGCCCTGCGGGGAGACGTAGCTGTTGGCGCCGACCTGTGCCAGCTGGTCGCGGGTGGCGAAGCCGTTCTTCTCGTCGAAGCCGTACGTGGTGACGGACAGGACGAGATCGGGGCGCAGGCCGAGCATCGCCTCGCGCGGGACGTCGTAGGCGTCGTTGACCTTGACGTCCCCGGTGGGCAGCTTCTTGATGGCGGCGGCCCGGCCGGGCACCTCCGACATGCCGTAGCCCTGCTGGTTGGCGACGATCTTGTCCTGGAGGCCGAGGGCGAGGAGGGTGGAGACCTCGGCGACGGAGGCGCCGTTCATCACGACGACCCGGCTGGGGGCCTTCTCGAAGGTCTCCTTCTGTCCGCAGTTGTCCAGGGTCACCGGGTAGCCGGTCTTCGAGGCCGCGGCCCCGGTCGTACTGTCGCTCGCCTTGTCGTCGGACGAGGAGGCACCGCATGCCGCCGTGAGCAGACAGAGGGCTGCGGCCAGGGCGGTGGCGACCGGCCGGTTCATCGACATGCGGGCTCCTTGGGTACGGACGTGCGGGCTGCGCTCACCGGGCTGAGGGGCTTGTGCGCTCACCCGGCTGAGGGGCTTGTGTTGCAGAAGTCGGGGCGAAGTGGCCCTGAGTTCCCGGCAGTTGCCGGCTGCTTTCCGGGCTTCGCCGGACGGACCGGACGGCCGTACTCCTCAGCCCGGACGTGGACGGCGCCCCGCCGCACCCGGGGCACGGCAGCAGCCGGTGCTCCCCGGTCGGGAAGCACCGGCCCTTCGCGTCAGGCCGCTCGGGCGGCCGGCGCCTCGGCCTCCAGGAGCTGCTTCTCCAGAGCCGCCCGGGCACGGGACACCCGGGAGCGGACGGTGCCGACAGCACAGCCGGTGAAGCCGGCCGTCTCCTCGTAGGACAGGCCGACCACCTGGGTCAGGACGAACGCCGTACGGCGTTCGTCGGGCAGCGCGTCCAGCAGGTCGAGCAGGGCCACGCCGTCGTCGAAGCCCGGCAGGCCGCACGGCTGTGTGCCTTCGACGGCCGCCTGCCAGTCGGGGGTGTCGGCGATCCGTGGCCGGGCGGCGGCACGGCGGAGGCTGTCGGCCACCGCGCGGCGGGCGATGGACAGCAGCCAGGTGCGGGCCGAGGCGCGGCCCTCGAAGCGGTGCAGGCTGCCGAAGGCCCGCGCGAAGGTGTCCTGGGTCAGGTCGTGGGCGGTCTGGGGGTCGCCGCTGAGGTGGGCGACGTAGCGCAGTACGTCGCCTTGCAGCGCGCGGACGAAGTGCTCGGCCGCGTGGGGGTCGCCGCTACGGGCGGCCAGCGCCCAGGCTGTCGCCGCCGCGTCCGACGAGACGCGTGCCGTGCGGGGAGCGGGCAGGAAGGTACCAGTCACGTGATGTCCTTCTCGGGTCGTCCGGGGCCGGCCCGTGAGAGGGGCGGCGCACCGGGCCTTGGGGTGCGGCCGTACGCGGTGGGTACGGCGATGCCCGGGGCCCGTCAGGAGCGTGTCGGCTCGCGGTGGCACGCGGATGTGCCGAGGCGAGGGGACGACAAGAAGGAGCCGCGCGTGAACGCGGCAGGACGAGAGGCGACGTGAGGCCCCGGTGGATCCGGCTGTCTCAGGCGACAGCGGCACCCGTGGGCGGGGCCCGAGAGGTGAGGGAACAGCACAGGAGAAGGCGCGCGGGAGCCGGGACATCGCCGGCTCGGCGCCTGCCCGCGAGGGGGCGGGGCAGTGGCGCGGGCCCGGCCAGCAGCATCAGCAGCGGCGCCACCAGCTTGGTGGCCGCCGCCCGCAGGACACGGAAGAACGCGCGCTCACCGTGGGCGAGCCACAGCCCGCACAGGGCCGCGGCCAGGAGGTGGGCGGCGAACATGGCGTACGAGGCCGTACCGCTCATGTCGGCCATGCTGTGCGCGTGCTGGACACCGGCCATGTCGTGGGCCATGGACCCCATGGCCGTCGCGTCGCTGTGCATCGGGCCCATGCCGCTCATGCCCATGCCGCTCATGTCCATGGAGCCCGGAGTGTGGGCCGCGACGCCGGGTCCCGACACGACTGTGGGCGTGAGGGACTGCGCCAGGGAGAACGTTCCGTGGAGCACCGCCTGCGCCGCGGTCACGACCGTGACGATCAGCGCGCGTCCCCGCTCGTGGCCGGCCAGCAGCCAGCCGGCCGTACCGGCCCCGGCCGCACCGGCGACCATGGCCCACCAGGGCACGGGAGTACCCGACATGGTCACGTGGCCGAGGGCGGCGAGCGGCACGCAGACGGCGGCGAACACACCGGCCCGCAGCGCACGGCACCACCCTCGGACAGTCATAGCGCGCCCATCTTCGCACCCGGCGTCTGATCGTCGTCAGATGGTACGTGCGGGCCCCCAGCCCACGACTCAGCGTCAGGACGGTGACCCACCTCACCCTCGACGGGCGGGAACCCGGCGGCCCGGCGGCACGACTACGGGAGGGGGGTCCGCGCACTCCTCGGCCCCAGCGTGCCGGGTCACGGGGCCGCCTGGCTCCTTCCGGGGCACCTGGGTGCCCGGGTGAGCAGCGCACCGGGACCAGGCGGGGCGAGCCGTCGGTGGACGGGGCCGCGGTCGCCCCGGCCGCCGCCGGCACCCGGTCCCGCGACGCGACACGGGGCGACCTGCCGCCCCGTCACCGCGGCCCGCCCGGGCGGAGTTTCAGTCCGCGACGAGCGTGATCTCCTGCTCCTGGGCCGCGCGGATGGCGGGCAGGGGCAGGATGCCCTGCGTCCGGAGTTCCACCAGCGTGGCCTTGACGCGGGCCGCGCCGGGCTGCAGCGCGCCGGCGGCGACGTGGCCCGTGTTCACCCAGGGGTGCTCGGCGCCGTCGCACACCGCTCGGGTGCCGCTGACACTGCGCCACAGGGTCGGGGGGTTCTGGGAGACGGTCGAGCTGACGAAGACGGGGCTGGTGCCGCCGAGGCAGCGGTAGGCGCCGGAGAGGGTGACGGTGCCGTCGGCGGCGACACGGCCGGTGGGGTCGACGGTGACGGTCTCGGCCGGTTCGGAGGTGGGGGTCGCGTCCGGGGCGGGGGTGGTGGTCTCGTTCGGATCGGGGGCGGCCGCGGTCGCCGCGGGGGTGGCCAGCAGGAACAGGGCGGCACCGGCGGCGGTCAGGGCAGGGCGCAACGGCATGGGAGGACCTCCTCTTCTGGGGTTTCCACTGGTACCGGGCGGCCATGCCCGCGCCGCTGACCGTCACCCCTTCGATGGCGAGTTGGCACCGGGCGTCGGCGAACGGTCGTGGAGTTGTCCTGGTGCTGTCACGGTCCACTGCCTCCTCTGGTGGCGGCGTCCGGATGGGCGCATGGTCGGTGCACGGGGCCCACCGAAGAGGCCGGCCCCACCGACGTGGAGGTGCGCCATGTGTGACCACCAGTCCCCCCGCTCCGCCGCCGGCACCGCGCACGTCGTCGCCGCCCACCCCGACCAGGGCTGGAGCCTGCTGTGCGACGGCACGATCGTCTTCGACGACTCCGGCGAACTGCTGCCCGACGGCCGGGTCGTGGCCCCCCACCGGGTGCCCGCCGAGCGGCTGACGATCGCCGCCTGATCACGTGCGCGCCACAAGCGCGCGGCGTCACCCGAGAGCCGTCGCGACAGCCAGTACGACCTCCCAAGCACCGCGCATACAATAAGTAATCATTACACTGCGCTCAGTAACGTCACGGCGTCGGAGGGCTCACTCGGTGATGGAGCGTGAGGAAGTTGTGCGGCGGCTGCGGGAGCTGTGCTCGACAGTGCTGTCCGTACCGGAGGAGGCGGTGACGCCACAGGCTCGGCTGGTGGCGGATCTGGGGGCCGACAGCCTGGACTTCGCGGAGCTGGAGGTGGCCGTGCAGGACGCTTTCGGGGTCGCCGTGGACAGGGGCGGTCGGTGGGGACGGGTGTCGACGGTCGCGGACGTGGCGGATCTGCTGCTGGCCCGGCAGATGCCGGACGGCGCCGCGGAGGTCCCGGCATGACGGCCGGCCGGGTGGTGATCACCGGCATGGGGGTGCGGAACCCGGCCGGGGACACGCCGGGTGCCCTGTGGGAGGCGTTGGCGCGGTCGCGGCCGGCGGCGGGTCCCGTGCGGTCCTTCGACGTGCCCGGGTTTCCGGTCGATGTGGCCTGCGAGATCGAGGGGTTCGACGCGGGCGGATACCTGACGCGGAAACAGACGGCTCGGGCCGACCGGTCGATGCAGTTGGCGTTCTGCGCGGCGGCCGACGCGATCGCGGACGCCGGTGGCCTCGCGGCGGAGACCGGGCGGCGCGCGGTGGTGACGGGATCGGCGTACGGCGGGCTGGTGACGCAGGAGGAGGCGCTGCTGCGGCAGGTGAACGGGGTGGGACGGCCGCGCCCGTCGAACCAGCCGATGGTGATGTCGAACGCCGGAGCGGCGCTGATCAGCATGGCGTACGAGATCGGCGGACCGAGTCTGACGCTGTCCACCGCGTGCGCCTCCGGGGCCCACGCGGTGGGCGAAGCCGCGCAGTTGGTGCGATCCGGAGCCGCGGACGTGGTGGTCGCCGGGGGGCACGACACTCCGCTGACCCCCACCACCATGCTGGCCATGTACCGGCTCGGCGCACTCGCCACCGGGTTCGCCGACCCCGCGCGGTCCTCCCGGCCGTTCGACGTGGAGCGCAGGGGGTTCGTGATGGCCGAGGGCGCCGCCTTCGTGGTGCTGGAGCGGCTGGAGTCGGCGCGGGCCCGTGGGGCTCGGATCTACGCGGAACTGGCCGGCTACGGGCGTAACTCGGACGCGCACCATCTGACCGCGCCCCACCCGGAGGGTGCGGGGGCGCGGGCGTGCATGACGGCGGCGCTGGCCGACGCGGGCGTGACGGCCCGGGAGGTGGTGCACGTGAACGCCCATGGCACCGGCACCGAGTTGAACGACCTGGTCGAAGCACGGGCGATCGCGTCCCTCTTCGGGGCCTGCGAGGTCCCGGTGACGGCGCCCAAGTCCGTGACCGGTCATGCGATCGGCGCGGCCGGGGCGGTGGAGGCGGTGATCGCGGCGCTGTCCGTCGCCGAGGGACTGGCGCCGCCCACCGCCAACCTGACCGAGCTGGACCCCCGCTGTGAGCTGGACGTGGTCACCGGCGCGCCGCGCAAGCTGCCCGCCGGGCCGGTCCTCAGCAACAGCTTCGCCTTCGGCGGGCACAACGCCTGTCTGGTGCTGGCCCCGGTGGAAGGGTTCGTCCCGTGACGAGCCACCGGCTCACGCCAGTGCCGCGCGGAACTCCTCGCCGAGCCGGGTGCGTCGGGGAACGAAGCCCAGCTCCGCGCGGGCCCGGTCGCTGGCGCAGGTCCACGCGGCCTGGTTGAGGTCACGGGCCTTGTCCCGGCCCAGGACCGGCCGGTTCCCGCACGACCGGCCGACGGTCTCCAGGAGCGTGGCCGCGGTCGTCAGCACCGGCCGGGGCAGGGGCAGGAGCAGGGGGGTGCGGCGGCCGAGGGTCCGGGCGAGGTACCGGTGGATCTCCGGGAGGCTGCGGGGCGTGCCGTCGCACACGTGGTAGACACCGGCGACGCTGTCGTCCGGGTCCAGACGGCTGCCCGCGGCCGACGCCAGGACGAGCGCGGCGCACAGGTCGTCGACATGGATCAGGCAGTACTCGGCGCGGCCCGCCGGGCGGATGCCGATGCCTGCCCGGACCATGGTGGCCAGGGTGGGCAGGAAGTCGGGGTCGCCCGGGCCGTAGACCACCGGTGGGCGGACGACGACGGTGGGCACGCGGTCGGCGTGGGCGCGTGCGACGTTCTCGGCGCCGAGCTTGCTGCGGCCGTAGTCCGACACGGGGGCGGGCGGGTCGGACTCGGTCCGGGGCCGGGCCGGGGTGGACGGGCCCGCGGCGGCCAGTGAGGAACACAGCACGACGGTGGGCGGGGTGTCGAGCGCGGCGGCGGCGCCGAACAGGGCGCGGGCGCCGGCGACGTTCGCCCGGTGGAAGTCGCGGGCGGTGGGGGCCCTGGTGGCGGCGGCCAGGTGGACGACGGTGTCGCACTCCCGCAGGGCGGCGGCCCGCGCACGGGTGGGGTGGACCCCGGCGGCCGACAGCCGCCGTACGGCGTCCGGGGCGGTCTCGGGCCGGACGAGGGCGGTCACGGTGTGACCCAGCCCGAGCAGATGGCGGGCGAGGTGGCCACCGACGAAGCCGGTGGCGCCGGTGAGGAGGACACGCATGGGACGCCGCCTCACAGTCCGAGTTCGCGAAGGACACGCATGGGACGCCGCCTCACAGTCCGAGTTCGTAGAGGCGGTGGGTGACGCTGCGTGTGCCGCCCATGGCGGCGATGCCGCGGTTGGCCGACGTGTTGTCCTCCAGCGTCCAGGCGGCATGGAGCGTACGCATGCCCAGTGCCCGGGCACGTTCCAGGCTGGCGACCCGCAGGAGCACGTCGATGCCCTGGCCCCGGTACTTTTCCAGGACGCCGATCAGCAGGGCCCGGCCCGTGTGCGTACGGCGCAGCGCGCGTGCCATGCGCAGCGCGCCGAGCGGAAGTCCGTGGCGCCACAGCCGGCCGCGTGCGGCGCGCAGGGCCGGGGCAGCGTCCAGCACGAGCATGCTGAACGCGACCGGCTCCCCGTCGATTTCGGCCACCAGGGCGACGCTCCGGCCCAGCAGCGGCCTCAGCTCCCCGAGGGCGTGGCCGAACTCGGCCCGGCTCCAGGGCACGAACCCCCAACTGCCGTGCCAGGCCTCGTTGTAGATCCGCCGCAGAGCCGTCGCCTCGTCGTCCAGCCGGCCGAGGTCGAGGGGGCGCAGGACGCAGCGGTGTCGCTGGGCGACCCGGTCGCGCAGCCGGGTGATGCGGTCCGGGACGGGGGCGGTCAGGTCGATCGTCCAGCTCCACAGGTCCTTGACGGGCTTGAGGCCGGACTCCTCGAACAGGTCCCGGTAGTGGGCCGGGTTGTACGGCATCATCATCACCGCGGGGGTGCCGAAGCCGTCGACGAGCAGGCCGCACTCCTGGTTGGTGGACAGGTTCAGCGGTCCCAGCATCCGGTCGCGACCGCGCCGGCGCAGCCAGTCGGAGGCGGCCGTGAACAGGGCGGCGGACACCTCGAAATCGAGGATGCTCTCGAAGAGGCCGAAGCCGCCCTCGCCCTGGCGTGGATCGTCCAGGGCCGCGATGCGGCCCACGACCTCACGGCCGCGGCGGACCAGGAACGGCTGGACCTCGGCGGACTCCCGGAAGGGATGACCGCGGGCCGGATCCAGGAGGGCGCGTTGGCCGGCGTCCAGCGGCGGGGTCCAGTGCGGATCGCCCGCGTAGAGCCGGTGGGGCAGCCGGATGAAGTCGTGCAGCTCCGAGCGGCGTCGGACCTGGGTGACGGTCGGAGAGAGAGGCATGAGGACCACCACTTGTCGAGCGGGCGTCGCGGCGTGCGGAGGTCAGCGGACCTCTGCGGCGGCAGGCTGGTGCGGTGCGGGCACGTGGGGGGCCGGGGTCGGGCGGGCGACGCGTACCGGCTCCCAGGTGGCGGGCGGGGTCGGGGGGATGACGCCCTCGGCCCGGCCGGCCGTGGCGAAGGCGTCGAGCACCCGCTCCAGTTGGTCGTCGGTGTGGAGCGGCGAGAAGGAGACTCGGAGCATCTCCTGTCCCTCGGGCCGGCCGGGGGCGACGATCGGGTTGACGTAGACGCCCGCGTCGAGCAGCCGGTGCCACAGGGCCAGGCAGCGGTCGTGGTCCCCGACGGCGACCGGGATGATGGGGCTGACCGAACTCCCGGTGTCGTAGCCCAGCGCGCGCAGCTCGTTGTGCATGCGTTCGGCCACGTCCAGGGCGCGATCCCGGCGCTCCGGCTCGGTCCGTACGATCTCCAGGGCGGCCAGCACCGTCGCCACGACGGGCGGGGCCATGGCGGCGGTGAACACCGTCGCCCGGGAGCGGCACCGGACGTAGTCGATCACGTCGGCCGGGCCGGCCAGGACCCCGCCGGCCGATCCGAGGCTCTTGGAGAAGGTCGCCGTCACCAGGTCGACCCGGTCCTCCAGGCCGAAGTGCTCGGGTGTGCCCCGGCCTGTCGCGCCCAGCAGGCCGAGGTCATGGGCGCAGTCGACGACCACGCGGGCGTGGTGACGGGCGGCGAGAGCGGTGATGCCGGGCAGGTCGCACAGGTCGCCCTCCATGGAGAACAGCCCGTCGGTGATGACGACCCGCCCGGCGTCGGGGCCGGCCTCGGCGAAGAACCGCTCGGCCCGCGCCACGTCGTCCCGGCGGAAACGGTGGTAGTCGGCGCCGGCCAGCTTGACGGCGTCGACCAGCGAGGCGTGGTTCTGCCGGTCGCCCAGGACCACGTCCCCCTTGTCCAGCAGACCGGCGAGCATCAGGTTGGTCTGCAGGCCGGACGGCGCGATGACGGCGGCCTCCCGGCCGAGGAACGCGGCGCAGGCGCTCTCGAGCCGCTCGTGGACCTCCCGTGTGCCGCACATGGGGCGGGAGCCGGAGCAGCCGGTGCCGTACTCGTGTACGGCCCGGACGGCGGCCTCCGCGAGCCTGGGATCACCGGCCAGGCCGAGGTAGTCGTTCGAGCCGGCCATCACCACGGTCCGGCCGTCGACGGTCGCCTCACCCGCACGGGCGGCCGGCAGCACGGGACGGAAGTAGGGAGAGGTTCCGGGTGGCCCGTACAGCCGGGCGGAGTCGAAGTCACGGCATTTGTCGAAGACGTCCACGGGGTGAACTCCTTAGGCCGGCGTGGCGAGGCGAGGGCGGGTCGGGGCGTTGGGCGAGCGGGGCCGTGCGGCGTCACGGCGTGCTCAGTGCGGCGTGCCGCCCCGGTCGCGGGCCGGGGCCGGCGTCCGCGAGTTCGGCGAGGGCGTCGAGCCACAGGGACGGCAACCGTTCGGCGTGCGGCAGGGACGAGTCGTGGATGGCGGTGAAGCGCGCGTTGCCGTTGATGCGGTGCAGGGTCGTGAAGCAGCGGGTGTTGCAGGTGAGCACGATCAGCGCGGCGGTGGCTGCGACGCGGGTGCCGAAACAGGTCCACACACCGGGGAAGGGCAGGTACGTCGCGGTCGCCAGGGAACGCTCGGAGCCCGCGGTCAGCGCCGCGCGCAGCAGGGCGGTGGGCACGGGCAGGGAGGTGGGCGAAGGGAAGCTGTTGCGGTAGCGGATGTCCTCCAGCCGGCGGTTGGCCTCGGTCACCCGGCGGGCCGCCTCCAGCGGGTCCGGTGTGGAGACCGGAAGGTCGATATTGGCGGCCACCACGTAGTTGCCGCCGATGTACTCGTCTCCGGCCCGCCGAACCGACATGGAGATGCAGACCGGCAGGTCCGGGGGCGCCGCGGCGGGGCCGGCGGAGTCGGTGAGCCGGCGCCAGGCCCGGAAGGCACCCGCGAGGGCGGTGAGGTAGACGTCGTTGACGGTGCCGCCGAACCGCCGGGCGGCTCCGCGCAGTTGGGACATGTCGACATCGGCGTAGGACCAGGTGCTGGGGCCGCCGGTCGGCGCGGACAACTCGGGCCAGTCCTTGTTGGGCCGGCGCGTCGTCTCCTGGAGGAGGCGCGCGATCCCGGCGACGGTCGGACGGCCGGGGCGGTGTCTCGGGAAGGGGGCGACGGGGCCGTCGCACAGGAGCGCGGCGGCGAGGTTGACGTGGCCCACGCCGTCCGTCAGTCCGTGGTGGAACCGCAGGCACAGCCGGTGGCGGTCGGCGGCGGGCGCCGTCTGCAGCCACAGGTCCCACAGCGGTGCCCGCGGGGAGGGCAACGGCCGGTCGATGAGGGTGCGGGTGGCGTCGTCGAGGCCTCCGGGTGCGGCCTCCATGTGCCGGACGTGCAGTTCCAGGTCCGGTTCGGCGTGTCCCCAGCGGGTGCTGCGGGGGCCGGCCGTACGGCACAGGACGGGGAGGCCGGGCAGCCGGGAGCGGACCCGGTCACGTACGGCGTCCAGGGTGGGCGCGGGGCCTTTCAGGTCGAAGACGGCTGTGGTGACCACCGGCTGCCTGGTGTACGACAGGAGGGCGCGGTCGAGGGGTGCGATGCGGTCGGCTGTCATGGGGGTGCTCCGTTCGCGGGTGTGGTGGTCACCGGGGCCTAGGCTCACGGACGGCTCGGCACACCGCGTTCCGCGAGCTCCGTCAGGAGTTCCGCGGCGCGAGCAGCGCCGTCCTCGGCTGCGATGTGGGCGGCGATCCGTCGTGCGCGGTGGCGGTGGGCGGGGTTGTGGACCGCGCGGCCGATGGCTTCGGCCAGGCGGTCGGTGGTGAGCTCGGCGAAGGGGACCGTGCCGCCGCTGACACCCAGCCGGCGGAGCCGTTCGGACCAGAAGGGCTGGTCGTTGAAGATCGGGACCGCCACCGCGGGCACTCCGGCGCGCAGCGCGGCGGCGGTGGTGCCCGCGCCGGCGTGGTGCACCACGGCGGCGGTACGGGGGAAGAGCCACTGGTGAGGTACTTCGCCGACGGTGAGGACGTCGTCGTGCTGCACCCGCAGCCCGGCCCAGCCGGCCTGCACCACGCCGCGCACCTTGGCCCGGCGCAGTGCGGCCAGGCACATGCGGGAGACCTCCTCGGCGCGGGCCGGCGGCATGGGCATGCTGCCCAGGCCGAGGTAGACCGGTGGCTGACCGGCCTGCAGGAAGTCGGTCAGCTCCGGGCCGGGGCGCCAGTCCCGCGGTGTGTGCGGCCACCAGTAGCCGGTGAGGTGGACGTGGGCCGGCACGGTGGCGGGGCGGGGGACGACGGCGGAACTGAACCCGTACCACAGCGGCCAGCTCCGCAGGCCGGCACGCCGGCGGGACAAGCTCTGCTGGGGCAGGCCCAGCCGGGCGCAGAGGCGACGCGTGTGCGGCGCCGCGAGGGTCAGCGTCAGATCGGGGAGCCGGCGCGAGAGGGCGAGGTTGCCGGTCCGGCCGAGCGAGCGGCGTCCGAGGCACATCGGCGCCCACTCGTCGGTCGGGTAGTGCGGCTGCAGGGCCAGGCCGACGCTGGGCAGACCCAACGCGTCGGCGACGATCTTCCCCACGAGGCCGTGTGCGCCGCTCGCCAGCACGATGTCGGTCCCCTGCCGCATGGCCGCGAGCATGCCCTCGCCGGCCGGGAGCGCGTCGGGCAGCAGTGTGCTCCCCACCGCGAGGCCGCCGCGGATGCCGTCCGCCCTGCGGGGCCGCCAGCGCATCGCGTGGAGGAGGTCGCCCGGTTCGCCGGGCAGGAGGCGGAAGCCGAGTCCGCAGGCGCGGATCATCGTGGCGTACCGCGCGTGGGTGGCGACGGACACCTCGTGTCCGTCCTGCCGTAGTCGTACCCCCAGGCCGGTGAGCGGCGCGACGTCGCCCATGGTTCCGGTCGTCGCGATCAGTACCCGCATGGCGGGACCTCCTTGTCCTCGGAGTCGGCGCGCCCGGGCGAAGCCCGGGACGTCCGGTGCGGCGTGCTGACCGGTGCTGTGACGACACCGCGGTCGCGGGCGCCGGGCGCCGGGGAGGACCGATGGCAGGAGTTGTTCGCCGGGGACCGCCGCCCGCCCATCCGCCGATTTCGCCCGGCTCACAGGCCAGCCACGCGCTGTAGCGAAGAATCGCACACAGTCACTTCCGCCGGTGGGAGCACGCGGGCGCGCCCCCCTTTCCGCCCGGCCGGGCCCGCCACCGCCCCTGACCTGCGCGGCAGCCGGCCGCGGTGGCCCGGGAGCGGGCCCCTGCCCCGGCGGCGGGGCTGTTGACTGCGGTCGCACAATTCACCGGCTCGGCCCAATCACGGCCGGGACCGCGACCCTTGCGGCACGGCGCTCGGGCCCGGGGCGCGTCGGGAGGCTACGGCAGCACCGCGAAGCCGTCGAGCTCCACCGTCGCCTGGTCGTCCCAGAGGCGCACGACCTCCACGACCGCCATCGCCGGGTAGTCACGCCCCGCCAACTCACGCCAGATGCGGCCGAGTTCGGGAGCATGGGCGCGGTACTCGGCGACGTCCGTGGCGTAGACGGTGACGCGGGCGAGGTCGGAAGGGGTGCCGCCGGCCGCCCGCAGCGCGGTCAGCAGATTCGTGAGCGCCCGCTCGAACTGTTCCGGGAGGCCGTCGCCCAGGACCTTGCCGCCGGCGTCGAGAGCGGTCTGGCCGGCGAGGAACACCAGCCGTGACCCGGTCACGGCGACCGCGTGGGAGAAGCCGGCGGGCGGGGAGAGTTCGGGCGGGTTGATGCGCTCGACGGTCACGTGGCCTCCTGGTTCGCGTACAACTCCTTGGCGATGATGCCGCGTTGGACCTCGCTCGCCCCCTCGTAGATGCGGGGCGCCCGTACCTCGCGGTAGAGGTGTTCCAGCAGGTGACCGCGGCGCAGCGCCCGTGCGCCGTGCAGTTGGACGGCGGCGTCGACGACGTACTGCGCGGTCTCGGTGGCGAGCAGCTTGGCCATGGCGGCGCGGCGCGGGACGTCGGGGGCGCCGGTGTCGTACGCCGTCGCCGCCGCGTAGACCATCAGGCGGGCCGCCTCCGTGCGCAGGGCCATCTCGGCGACCTGGTGGGCGACGGTCTGGAGGTCCCTCAGCCTGCCGCCGAAGGCCTCCCGTCGGGCGGTGTGGGCGAGGGTGGCGTCCAGCGCGGCCTGGGCCATGCCGACCGCGAAGGCGCCGACGCTGGGGCGGAAGAGGTTGAGGGTGGACATGGCCACCCGGAAGCCGTGGTCCGGCTCGCCGAGCACGTCGTCCCGCGTGACCGGGACGGCGTCGAAGTCGAGGGCGCCGACGGGGTGCGGGGAGAGCAGGTCGAGGGCGGACCCGGTGAGGCCGGGGCGGTCGACGGGGAGCAGGAAGGCGGTGACGCCGCGGGCGCCGGCGCCGGGCGTGGTGCGGGCGAACACGGTGTAGACGTCGGCCTCGGGGGCGTTGGAGATCCAGCACTTCTCGCCGGTCAGGCGCCAGCCGTGCGGCCCGTCGCGCTCGGCCGCCAGGGACAGGGCCGCCGCGTCCGAGCCCGCGCCCGGCTCGCTGAGCGCGAAGGCGGCCACCGCGTCGCCGTCGGCGACGCGGGGCAGCCAGCGTTCCCGCTGGGCGGGGGTGCCGTACGCGTGGACGGGGTGGGCTCCGAGGCCTTGCAGGGCGAGCGCGGTCTCCGCCTCGGTGCAGGCGTACGCGAGGGACTCGCGCATCAGGCAGAGGTCGACGGCGCCGGAGGTGAACAGGCGGGCGAGCAGTCCGAGCCGGCCGAGTTCGGCGACGAGCGGGCGGTTGACGCGACCCGGTTCGCCGCGGTCCGCGAGCGGGCGCAGCCGGTCGGCGGCCAGCGCGCGCAGCTCGGCGCACCAGGCGGTCTGCTCCGGTTCGAGTGAGAATGCGGGCATCGCCGGGCCCCTCTCTCCGCCGGCCTGCGCCGGGCGCCTCCCTTTGGCCTTCCCGGGCCTGACCCGACCGTATCGCGAACTGTTGACTGCCGTCACCAACGCGATACGCTCGGCGGGCGAGCCCACCACGACGCCCGTCACGGCGCCCGGAAGGCGCCCACCAAGGCAAGGGGGCGACCCGCCATGAACGTCTCGGCCCATGTCGACACCTTCGCGCGCGACCACCTCCCGCCGCCCGGCCAGTGGCCCGAGCTCTCCCTGGACCTGCCGGAGCTGCGCTACCCCGAACGGCTGAACTGCGCCGCCGAACTCCTCACCGGCCCCGCCCCGGACCGGCCCGTCTTCCACACCCCGACCGGCCCGGCCTGGACGTACGGCGAGCTGCGCGCCCGCGTCGACCGGCTGGCGCATCTGCTCACCGGCGACCTCGGAGTGGTCCCCGGCAACCGGGTGCTGCTGCGCGGGCCGACCACGCCCTGGCTCGCGGCCTGCTGGCTGGCGGTGCTCAAGGCGGGCGCGATCGCGGTCACCGTGCTGGCCCAGCAGCGCCCGCACGAGCTGCGCACGATGGCCGAGATCGCCCGGGTGCGGCACGCCCTGTGCGACATCCGGGCCGTCGACGACCTCGCCAAGGCGGACATCCCGGGGCTGCGGATCACCACGTACGGCGGTGACGCGCCCGACGACCTGCTGCGCCGGCCGGCGCCGGACACGCCGTACCGGGCGGTGGACACCGCGGCCGACGACGTGGCGCTGATCGCCTTCACCTCCGGCACCACCGGACGGCCGAAGGGGTGCCTGCACTTCCACCGGGACGTGCTCGCCACAGCCGACACCTTCTCCAGGCATGTGCTGCGGCCCCATGAGAGCGATGTCTTCGCCGGCAGTCCCCCGCTCGGCTTCACCTTCGGGCTGGGCGGGCTGCTGGTCTTCCCGCTGCGGGCCGGCGCGAGCGCGCTGCTGCTCGAACAGGCGGGCCCCCAGCAGCTGCTGCCCGCGATCGCCGGGCACCGGGTGTCCGTGCTGTTCACCGCGCCGACCGCCTACCGCGCGATGCTCGACCAGCTCGACGGGCACGACCTGTCCTCGCTGCGCCGCTGTGTGTCGGCCGGCGAGAATTTGCCTGCGGCCACCTGGCGGGCCTGGCACGAGCGGACCGGGCTGCGTCTGATCAACGGCATCGGGGCCACCGAGCTGCTGCACATCTTCATCTCCGCGGCCGACGAGCGGATCCGGCCCGGCACGACGGGCGTCCCCGTCCCCGGCTGGCACGCGCGCGTGCAGGACGAACACGGCGCGCCCGTCCCCGACGGCCGGCCGGGACTGCTCGCCGTACGCGGACCGGTCGGCTGCCGCTATCTCGCCGATCCCCGTCAGGGGGAGTACGTCCGCGACGGATGGAACATCACCGGCGACACCTACGTCCGCGAGTCCGACGGCTACTTCCGGTACGTCGCCCGCGCCGACGACATGATCGTCTCGGCCGGGTACAACATCGCGGGCCCCGAGGTGGAGGAGGCGCTGCTGCGGCACCCGGACGTCGTCGAGGCGGCGGTCGTCGGCCGGCCCGACGAGGCACGCGGACAGGTCGTCGTGGCGTTCGCCGTGCTGCGGGCGGGGGCAAGGCGCGACACGGAGGCGCTGCGGGCCTTCGTCAAGGAGGAGCTGGCGCCGTACAAGTGCCCGCGCGAGATCGTCCTCCTGGACGCGCTGCCGCGCACCGCGACCGGCAAACTGCAGCGGTTCAGGCTGCGCGCCCCTGGTTACACCAATGGTGACCAGCAGTGATGCCGACGACTTAAGATGATCATCGTGTCCGACCAGCCCGCACCTCGGTCTCTCATCGTCACGCTCTACGGCGCGTACGGCCGCTTCGCGCCGGGACCCGTGCCCGTCGCCGAGTTGATCCGGCTGCTCGCCGCGGTCGGCGTCGACGCGCCCTCCGTCCGCTCCTCGGTGTCCCGGCTGAAGCGACGCGGACTGCTGCTGCCGGCCCGTACGGACCAGGGTGCCGCCGGGTACGAACTGTCCGAAGAGGCACGGCAGCTGATGGAGGACGGCGACCGGCGGATCTACGCCACCGCGCCCCCCGCGGACGAGAGCTGGGTGCTGGCGGTGTTCTCGGTGCCCGAGTCGGAACGGCAGAAGCGGCACGTACTGCGTTCCCGGCTGTCCGGCCTGGGCTTCGGCACGGCCGCCCCCGGCGTGTGGATCGCGCCCGCCCGGCTCTACGAGGAGACCCGCAACACCCTGCGACGGCTGCGCCTCGACCCGTACGTCGACTTCTTCCGCGGTGAGCACCTCGGCTTCGCGCCGACCGTCGAGGCCGTCGCCCGCTGGTGGGACCTGGCCGCCGTCGCCAAGCAGCACGAGACGTTCCTCGACCGCCACGCGCGCGTGCTGCACGCCTGGGAGCGGCGCACGGACACCCCGCCCGAGGAGGCGTACCGCGACTACCTCCTCGCCCTGGACTCCTGGCGCCACCTGCCCTACGCCGACCCCGGCCTGCCCGCCCGTCTGCTCCCCGAGGACTGGCCGGGCGCCCGCTCGGCGGCCGTGTTCCGGGGGCTGCACGAGCGGCTGCGGGACGCGGGGGCGGAGTTCGCCGGGCTGCGGGACTCCGCCGTGTGACGTATCAACTCCCCAGGGTGAGCCGGGGCTTGGGCGCGTCCGTCCGCCCGGTCCGCGGCGGCCGGCTGCCCGCCCGGTACGGCTCCGGCCAGACGACGCCCGGTCCGTCGTAGCCCTGTTCGGCGGCGGCGTGCAGGGTCCAGTGCGGGTCGTACAGGTGCGGGCGGCCCAGCGCGCACAGGTCGGCGCGCCCGGCCAGGATCAGCGAGTTGACGTCGTCCCAGGAGGAGATCGCGCCGACCGCGATCACCGGGACACCCACCTCGTGCCGGATGCGGTCCGCGAACGGCGTCTGGTACGACCGCCCGAACTCCGGTGCCTCGTCGGCGACGACCTGCCCGGTGGAGACGTCGATGGCGTCGGCGCCGTGCGCGGCGAAGGCGCGGGCGATCTCGACGGCGTCGTCGGCCGTGGTCCCGCCCTCGGCCCAGTCGGTGGCGGAGATCCGTACCGTCATCGGCCGCTCCTCCGGCCACACCCGCCGTACGGCGTCGAAGACCTCCAGCGGGAACCGCAGCCGCTTCTCGAGCGAGCCGCCGTAGGCGTCCGTACGGCGGTTGGTGAGCGGGGAGAGGAAGCCGGAGAGCAGGTAGCCGTGGGCGCAGTGCAGTTCGAGCAGGTCGAACCCGGCCCGGGCCGCCCGCCCGGCTGCCGCCGTGAACTGCTCGCGCAGATCGGTCAGTTGCGCCCGGCTCAGCTCCCGGGGCGTCTGGCTTCCCGGCTTGTACGGCAGCGGGGAGGCGGCCACGAGCGGCCAGTTGCCGTCGGGCAGGGGCTCGTCCATGCCCTCCCACATCAGCCGGGTCGAGCCCTTGCGCCCGCTGTGGCCGAGCTGGACGCCGATCGCGGTGCCCGGCGCCCGCGTGTGCGCGAACTCGGTGATCCGCCGCCACGCCTCGCCCTGTCTGGCGGTGTAGAGGCCGGTGCAGCCGGGCGTGATGCGCCCCTCGGGGGACACGCACACCATCTCGGTCATCACCAGTCCCGCCCCGCCGAGGGCGCGCGCGCCGAGGTGGACGAGGTGGAAGTCGCCGGGGAGGCCGTCGGTCGCCGAGTACATGTCCATCGGGGAGACGACGACCCGGTTGCGCAGGGTCAGGCCGCGCAGCCGGAACGGGGTGAACATCGGGGGCGTACCGGGCGGGCAGCCGAACTCGCGCTCCACGGCCTCGGTGAAGTGCGCGTCGCGCAGGCGGAGGTTGCCGTGGGTGACGCGACGGCTGCGGGTGAGCAGGTCGAAAGCGAACCGGCGGGGCGGCCGGCCGACGTACAGGGCGAGGTTCTCGAACCACTCCAGGCTGGCGCGGGCGGCACGCTGGGTGGAGGCCACGACCGGCCTGCGCTCCTCCTCGTACGCCGCCAACGCCCCTTCCAGGGACGGCCGTTCCTCCAGGCAGGCGGCCAGGGCGAGGGCGTCCTCGACAGCGAGCTTGGTGCCGGAGCCGATGGAGAAGTGGGCGGTGTGGGCGGCGTCGCCGAGGAGGACGACGTTGCCGTGCGACCAGCGCTCGTTGACGACCGTGCGGAAGGTGGTCCACGTGGAGTTGTTGGACCTGAGCGGCCGGCCGCCGAGCGCGTCCGTGAAGATCTTGGCGCAGCGCTCGATCGACTCCTGCTCGTCCAGTTCCCCGAAACCGGCCGCGCGCCACACCTCCTCGCGCATCTCGACGATCACGGTGGAGGCGTCGGCCGCATAGGGGTAGCCGTGCAGTTGCATCACGCCGTGCTCGGTCTCGGCGGTCTCGAAGCGGAAGGAGTCGAAGGCGAAGTCGGCTGCCAGCCAGATGTAGCGGCAGCGGTGGCTGACCACATGGGGGCGGAACGCATGGGCGTACGTCTCGCGGGTGGTGCTGTGCACACCGTCCGCGGCGACGACGAGGTCGTACTCCTCCGCGAGGCGCTCCACGGGCGGCGCCTGGGTGTGGAAGCGCAGGTCGACGCCGAGGGAGCGGCAGCGTTCGTGCAGGATCTGCAGGAGCCTCTTCCTGCCGAGGGCGGCGAAGCGGTGGCCTCCGGCGGTGTGGCGAGTGTTGCGGTGGACGATGTCGATGTCGTCCCAGCGGACGAAGTCCCGCTCCAGGGCCTCGTACACCACCGGGTCCGCGTTCTCGATGCCGCCGAGGGTCTCGTCGGAGAGGACGACGCCGAAGCCGAAGGTGTCGTCGGGGGCGTCGCGTTCCCAGAGGGTTACCTCGCGGTCGGCGTCGAGGCGTTTCAGCAGGGCCGCGGTGTAGAGGCCGCCGGGGCCGCCGCCGATGATCGCTACGCGGAGGGGGTGGCTGGTCATGGAATGCGACTGCGGGTCGTCATGGGCTGGTCGCGCCCCGCGGCGGAGCCGCATGTCGGCACAGTCCCGCGCCCCTTGAGTCGGCGTCCTCGCGTCGGCCGCACACCGCCGTTGGCCCTGGTACACCACCCTTACCGCCCCCGCCACTTCGGTGCCCGCTTCTCCGTGAACGCCGCGTGGAACTCCGCGTAGTCCTCGCCGTTCATCAGCAGGGCCTGGGTCGCCGCGTCCAGTTCCACCGCTGCCGCCAGGGGCATGTCCAGTTCGGCCGTGAGCAGGGCCTTCGTCTGGGCGTGCGCCAGGGCCGGGCCGTCGGCCAGGCGGCGGGCGAGTCGGTGTGCGGCCTCGTTCGCCGCGCCGTCCTCGGCCAGTTCGCTGATCAGGCCGATGCGCTCGGCCTCGGGCGCGCGGACCGGTTCGCCGAGCATGAGCAGCCGGGTGGCGTGACCGAGGCCGACGACCCGGGGCAGCAGATAGGCAGCGCCCATGTCACCGCCGGAGAGGCCGACGCGGGTGAAGAGGAAGGCGAAGCGGGCGGTGGGGTCGGCGACGCGGAAGTCCGCCGCCAGCGCGAGCACCGCGCCCGCCCCGGCCGCCACCCCGTGCACGGCTGCGATCACCGGGAACGGGCACTCCCGTACGGCCCGGACGACCTGGCCGGTCATCCGGTTGAAGTCGAGGAGCTGGGCGGTGTCCAGGGCGAGGGTGGCGCCGATGATCTCCTCGACGTCGCCGCCGGAGCAGAAGCCGCGTCCTTCGCCGGCCAGCACCAGGGCGCGCACCGAGCGCTCCCGGGACAGTTCGGCGAGCAGGTCGCGCAGGTCGGCGTAGGCGCCGAAGGTGAGCGCGTTGAGTTTCTCGGGGCGGGCGAGGGTGACGGTGGCGATGCCGTCGGTGCGGGTGACGCGGAGGTGGTGCCAGTCGGAGGTGCGGGCGGCGGAGCCGGTGAAGGGACTCATGAGGGCGGCCTCCTCGACGAGCGGTCACTCACGAAGTTATCACCGATATCTGACCGTCGTCATGAGTGCGCGATAGGGCGGCCGGGTATGCCACGAAGGTGTCACCGCGTGACCGGTCCCCGTCACAGGCGTCACCGGTCGTCAATAACGCGGTAACAACGGGATCGGGGGTGCGCGCGGGACCGTTCAGCCGGGTAAGCCGCCCGGTGACGGGGCTGAAGGTCCCGTACGGCACCCGCCATGTGCCTGCGCCGGCGGCCGCCGTACCATTCCTCAAGCTGAAAGCAGGACAGCCTGATGTCGAGCACAGGAACCTGCGCCATGAACGGACTCGCCTTGCACGAACGCCCCTCCGCCTCAGCCGCCTCCTGGCGCATCGCACTGCCGCACTCCGCCGCGGCCGTGCCGGTGGCCCGCGCACTGGTCCGTACGGCGCTGGCCGAGCTGGAGCACGGGGCGGACAGCGACACGGTGGAGCTGCTCACCGCCGAGCTGGTGGCGAACGCCGTGGAGCACACCGCCGGGGACGAGCCGATCGAGCTGGTGGTGCAACTGCAGCCGACCGGCTGTCAGATCGAGGTGCACGACCCCGACCCGGTGCCGCCCGGGGACCTGACCCGTCCGTCCGGCGGGGAGCCCGACCCCTGGCAGGAGCACGGGCGCGGTCTGCTGCTGATCCGCGCCCTGAGCTCGGCCTGCGGTCACCGCCCCACGGAGTCCGGCAAGGCGGTGTGGTTCAGGCTGGCCGCGGTGCCGCCGCAGCGGCGTCCGCATCCGGCGTGAGGAGAGCCGGCGCAGGGAGTCAGGCCAGGGTCGCCACGAGGACGGCCTTGATGGTGTGCAGGCGGTTCTCCGCCTCATCGAAGACGACCGAGTGGGCCGACTCGAAGACCTCGTCGGTGACCTCCAGGGACTCCAGGCCGTGGGTCTCGAAGATCTCGCGGCCGACCTTGGTGCCGAGGTCGTGGAAGGCCGGCAGGCAGTGCAGGAACTTGACGTCCGGGTTGCCGGTGGCACGCAGGACGTCCATGGTCACGGCGTACGGGGAGAGCGCCGCGATCCGCTCGTCCCAGACCTCCTTGGGCTCGCCCATGGAGACCCACACGTCGGTGGCGACGAAGTCGGCGCCGAGGACGCCCTCGGCCATCGACTCGGTGAGGGTGACGCGGGCCCCGCTGGTCTCGGCGAGCTCATGGGCCCGGTCGATGATCTCCTGCGCGGGCCAGTAGGTCTTCGGGGCGACGACGCGGACGTCCATGCCGAGCAGGGCGCCGGTGATCAGATACGAGTTGCCCATGTTGAAGCGGGCGTCGCCGAGGTAGGCGAAGGCGATCTCCGTCAGGGGCTTGCCGCTGTGCTCGGTCATCGTCAGCACGTCGGCGAGCATCTGGGTGGGGTGCCAGTCGTCGGTGAGGCCGTTGTAGACGGGCACGCCCGCGTGCGCGGCCAGTTCCTCGACCTTCGCCTGGCTGTCGCCGCGGTACTCGATCCCGTCGTACATCCGGCCCAGCACCCGCGCGGTGTCCTTCACGGACTCCTTGTGGCCGATCTGTGAGCCCGAGGGGTCGAGGTACGTCGTCGAGGCGCCCTGGTCGGCGGCGGCGACCTCGAACGCGCAGCGGGTGCGGGTCGAGGTCTTCTCGAAGATCAGCGCGATGTTCCTGCCGGTCAGGTACCGCGTCTCGGTCCCGGCCTTCTTGGCGGCCTTCAGCTCGGCGGCCAGCTCGATCAGACCGCGGAACTCCTCCTGGGTGAAGTCCAGTTCCTTGAGGAAGTGGCGGCCGGCGAGGGCGGTCGGGACTGTCGCCATGGGGGCGCTCCATTGATGCGGTGAAGAGGTACAGTGACAGGACCCTTGGAAGTCTATACGATGTTCAGCATTTCTATACAGCCACCCGTACGCCGGTCCGCACACCCGTGCGCCTATACGGCCTCCCGCACGACCGGACAGCTCATACAGCGCGGCCCGCCCCTGCCCCGGCCCAGCTCGCTGCCCGGGATCTCTATCACCTCGATGCCCTGTTTGCGCAGATGGGTGTTGGTGGTGGCGTTGCGCTCGTAGGCGATGACGACGCCGGGTTCGACGGCGAGGACGTTGCAGCCGTCGTCCCACTGCTCACGCTCGGCCGCGTGCACGTCCTGGGTGGCGGTCAGCACCCGGATCTCGCTGAGGCCGAGGGCCGCGGCGATCGCGCGGTGCATGTGCTCCGGCGGATGGTCGGTGACCTTCAGCTCCTTCTCGCCGACGCCGGGCTCGATGGTGTACGAGCGGAGCATGCCGAGGCCCGCGTACTGGGTGAAGGTGTCGCCGTCGACCATCGTCATGACGGTGTCGAGGTGCATGAGGGCGCGCCGCTTCGGCATGTCGAGGGCCACGATCGTCTCGGCCGAGCCGGCGGCGAAGAGCTTGTGGGCGAGCATCTCGACGGCCTGGGGGGTGGTGCGCTCGCTCATCCCGATGAGCACCGCGCCGTTGCCGATGACCAGGACGTCCCCGCCCTCGATGGTGGAGGGATAGTCGGCCTGCCCCTCGGACCAGACGTGGAACGTTTCCGCGCGGAAGAGCGGGTGATAGCGGTAGATCGCCTCGAAGTGGACGGTCTCGCGCTGCCGGGCCGGCCAGCGCATCGCGTTGATGGAGACGCCGTCGTAGATCCAGGCGGAGGTGTCGCGGGTGAAGAGGTGGTTGGGCAGCGGACGCAGGAGGAAGTCGTCGAGCTCCATGACATGGAAGCGCACGGAGGTCGGCTCCGGGTGCACCTCCAGGAACTCCCTCTTGGTCATGCCGCCGACGAGGGCCTCCGCGAGTTCCGGCGCCGGCAGGTTCTCGAAGGCGGCACGGAGGTGGTCGGTGGCGAGCACCCCGTACTCCTTCTCGTCGAAGACCCGGTCCAGGACGAGTGATCTGGCCGCCGGGATCTCCAGGGCGTCGGTGAGCAGGTCGCCGAAGAGATGGACGGCGACGCCTCTGTCGCGCAGGACGTCCGCGAAGCCGTCGTGCTCGGCGCGCGCCCGGCGCACCCACAGCACGTCGTCGAAGAGGAGGGCGTCCTTGTTGCTGGGGGTGAGCCTTTTGAGCTCGAGATCCGGCCGGTGCAGGATGACGCGGCGCAGCCGCCCGGCCTCGGAGTCGACATGGAATCCCATGCCTCCATCCTGACCATCGGGGACCGCCTTCACCCGCTCCTGGGCCGATTCCGCGCGGCCCAGTTTTCGTCCTCTTGACGACAATCCCGTCCGCCGATTATCGTCTTGATGACGAAAATCGCGAACGAGGGGGATTCCGTGGCCGACATCACCCGGCGCCTCGGCTGGCGCCATCTCCGGGGCGCTCCGACGACACACGTCCGCCACCACCGCTCCGGCAAGCTGGTGCACGACGGGCCCGGGCTCAGCTTCTGGTTCCGCTCGCTGACCGCCGCGCTCTCCGAAGTACCGGTCGACGACCGGGAGTTGGCGATGACCTTCCATGCCCGTACGGCGGACTTCCAGGACGTGGCCGTGCAGGCGACGGTCACCTACCGCGTCAGCGACCCGGCCGTCGCCGCCGCCCGCCTCGACTTCTCGATCGACCCGGACACCGGCGCCTGGCGGGGCGCGCCGCTGGAGCAGCTCGGCACACTGCTCACGGAGACGGCCCAGCAGCACGCGCTGGACGTGCTCGCCCGCACACCGCTGGCGTCGGCGCTGGTGGACGGTGTGACGTCGGTGCGCGAACGGGTCGCGGCGGGCCTCGCCGCGGAGCCCCGCCTCCCCGCCACCGGCATCGAGATCGTGGCCGTCCGCGTGGTGGCGCTGCGTCCCGAACCGGAGGTGGAGCGGGCCCTGCGCACGCCGGCCCGCGAGCAGATCCAGCAGGAGGCGGACCGGGCGACGTACGAGCGGCGGGCGGTGGCCGTCGAACGGGAACGGGCCATCGCCGAGAACGAACTCGCCAGCAGGATCGAACTCGCCCGGCGCGAGGAGCAGTTGGTCGAGCAGCGCGGTACGAACACCCGGCGCGAGGCCGAGGAGAACGCGGCCGCCGACAAGGTACGGGCCGAGGCGGAGGCGACGCGCACGGTGCGGCTCGCGGAGGCGGAGGCGGCCCGTTCGGTCGAGCTCGCCGAGGCGGAGGCGGCCCGGCAGATCCGGCTGGCCGACGCCGAGGCGCACCGCACCCAGCGGCTGTCCGAGGCGGAGGCCGCCCGCACGGTGGCCCTCGCGGACGCGGAGGCGTCCCGTGCCGTACGGCTCGCCCGCGCGGAGGCCGAGGCGGCGCGCGAGGTGGGCGAGGCGCGGGCGCAGGCCCAGGCGGCCTGGCTGCGCGTGCACGCCGACGTCGACGTGACGACCCTGCACGCCCTCACCGGGACACGGCTCGCGGAGAACCTGCCGCACATCGACAGCGTGACCATCTCGCCCGACGTGCTGACCGGGCTGCTCGCCCGGCTCGGCGCCGGGGACCGGGAATGAGCCTCGCCCCGCGGGCCGTACTCGTCCACCGCACCACGGAGTACGAGGAGCTGGTGGCCCGGCACGGCACCCACGGCCAGGCCGCCTTCTTCCTCGCCTCCCGCGGCCGGGACATCGAGGAGGTCGCCGAGCGGCACCGCCGAACCAGGCGGGCGCTGGCGGAGGTGACGGCGGCGATCCCCCTGACCTGGCGTCAGACGCGGGTCGAGCGGGCCGACCTGGACCGCTTCCTGTTCGCGCCCGAGGACGTGGTCGTCGTGGTCGGGCAGGACGGTCTGGTGGCCAACGTCGCCAAGTACCTCGCGGGGCAGCCGGTGGTGGGCATCGACACGGACCCCGGCCGCAATCCGGGGGTGCTGGTCCGCCATCGACCGCGGGACGCGGGTGTGCTGCTCCCGTCCGCGCTCGCGGCCGGCACGGAGACGGCCGAACTGACCATGGTCGAGGCCGTCGCCGACGACACGCAGCGGCTGCTGGCCCTCAACGAGATCTACCTCGGCGCCGCCGGTCACCAGACCGCCCGATACCGCCTGGGCCTCGAGGACGACGGGGGTGTCGTCGAGGCCCAGGCCTCCTCCGGGGTGCTCGTGGGGACGGGCACGGGGGCGACCGGCTGGATCCGCTCGGTGTGGCAGGAGCGGGGCGGTGGTCTCCGCCTGCCCGGGCCGACGGAACGGCGGCTCGTGTGGTTCGTACGGGAGGCATGGCCGTCCCCGGTGACGGGGACCTCGCTGGTCGCGGGCGACCTGGCGGCCGGGGGGCGGCTGACGCTCACGGTCGAGTCGGAGCGGCTCATCGCCTTCGGGGACGGGGTCGAGAGCGACGCGGTGGAGCTGACGTGGGGGCAGAGGGTGATGGTGGGGGTGTGCGGGGAGCGGCTGCGGTTGGTGTGCTGACGGGGGAGAATCGCCCCCGCCGCCCCTACCCGTCCCATCCCAGGGGCTCCGCCCCTTCACCCCCACTGGGGGCTCACGCCCCCAGACCCCCACGGGGCTCCGCCCCCGCCCCCGCCAGGTGCTCCGCCCCTGGACTTCAGCCTCGCCCACGCAGCGCCCGACCCCGGCAGGTGAGAGAGCGCCCTCATCCCCGGGGCTCCGCCCTCGCCGTGGACAACCCCGTCACAGGCGGGGGTCCACCGGCTCCGACTCCAGGGCCAGTACGCCGAACACCGCCTCGTGCACGCGCCACAGGGGCTCGCCCTCGGCGAGGCGGTCCAGGGCCTCCAGGCCGAGGACGTACTCGCGGATCGCGAGGGAGCGCTTGTGGTTCAGGAAGCGTCCGCGGAGGCGGGCGAGGTTGTCGGGGCGTGTGTACTCCGGGCCGTAGATGATCCGCAGGTACTCGCGGCCCCGGCACTTGATGCCGGGCTGGACCAGACGGCCCTCTGTGCTGCGCACCACCGCGCCGAGCGGCTTGACGACCATGCCCTCACCGCCGCGGCCGGTCATCTCCAGCCACCAGTCGACGCCGGCCCGCACCGACTCGGGGTCGGCCGTGTCGACGTACAGGCGCCGGGTCGTCTGGAGCAGGCCGGTGGAGTCGTGCTCCACCAGACGGTCGAGGAGGGACAGCTGCTCGTCGTGGGGCAGGGCCGCGAGGCTGCGGCCCTGGACGGCCAGGATCTGGAACGGGGCCAGGCGCACACCCTCCAGTCCCTCCGTCGTCCAGCAGTAGCGCCGGTACGCCTCCGTGAACGCGGCCGCGTCCGAGGCCCGCCCACGCTGGCGGGACAGCAGCTCCGAGACGTCGACGCCCCGTGCCGCCGCGCCCTCCAGCGCGGCCAGCGCGCCCGGGAAGACCGCGCCGGACGCGGCGCCGACAGCCGCGTACTGCGAGCGCAGCAGCCCGGACGCCTTCAGCGACCACGGCATCAACTCGGCGTCGAGCAGGAGCCAGTCCGTGTCGAGCTCGGCCCACAGACCGGCCTCGTCCACCGCCGCCCGCACGCGCCCGAGGATCTCCTCCGTCACCGACTCGTCGTCGAAGAAGGGGCGCCCCGTGCGGGTGTACAGCGACCCTGCCGGGCCTCCCTCGACACCGAACCGCTTGCGCGCCGCCTCGGCGTCCCGGCACACCAGGGCCACCGCCCGCGAGCCCATGTGCTTCTCCTCGCACACGACCCGCTCGACACCGTCCTGCGCGTACTGCGCGAAGGCCTCCGCCGGGTGCTCCAAGTACCCCTCGACGTGGCTGGTCGCCGTCGGCGCCATGGTCGGCGGGAGGTACGGCAGCAGCCGCGGGTCGACGGCGAAGCGGCTCATGACCTCCAGGGCCGCGGCCGCGTTCTCCTCGCGGATCGAGATCCGGCCCTGCCCCTCGTACCGGGTCTCCACGATCCGCCGGCCGTGCACGTCCGCCAGGTCCAGCGGACGCCCGTCGTGCCCGCCGGGCGCCTCGGAGCGCAGCGGCTTCGTCGGCTCGTACCAGACCCGCTCGGCCGGTACGTCGACCAGCTCCCGCTCGGGCCAGCGCAGCGCGGTCAGCTTGCCGCCGAAGACGGCGCCGGTGTCCAGGCAGATGGTGTTGTTGAGCCAGGTGGCCTCCGGGACGGGGGTGTGGCCGTAGACCACGGCCGCCCGGCCCCGGTAGTCCTCCGCCCACGGGTAGCGCACCGGCAGCCCGAACTCGTCGGTCTCGCCGGTGGTGTCGCCGTACAGCGCGTGCGAGCGGACGCGGCCGGAGGTGCGGCCGTGGTACTTCTCCGGCAGACCGGCGTGACAGACGACGAGGCGTCCGCCGTCGAGGACGTAGTGGCTGACCAGGCCGTCCAGGAACTCCCGCACCTCGGCCACGAACTCCTCGCTCTCGCCCGCCATCTGCTCGATGGTCTCGGCGAGGCCGTGGGTGTGCTGGACCTTGCGGCCGCGCAGGTGACGGCCGTACTTGTTCTCGTGGTTGCCGGGGACGCACAGCGCGTTGCCCGACTTCACCATCGACATCACGCGGCGCAGCACGCCCGGGCTGTCGGGGCCGCGGTCGACGAGGTCGCCGACGAACACGGCCTGGCGGCCGTCCGGGTGGACGCCGTCGACGTAGCCCAGCTTGCCGAGCAGCGCCTCCAGTTCCGAGGCGCAGCCGTGGATGTCGCCGACGATGTCGAAGGGGCCGGTGAGGTGGGTCAGGTCGTTGAAGCGCTTCTCGGTGACGACGGTGGCGTGCTCGACGTCCTCGACCCCGCGCAGGACGTGGACCTTGCGGAAGCCCTCGCGCTCCAGGTGCCTGAGGGACCTGCGCAGTTCGCGGGTGTGGCGCTGGATGACCCGGCGCGGCATGTCGGCGCGGTCGGTGCGGCCCGCGTTGCGCTCGGCGCACACCTGCTCCGGGACGTCCAGCACGATCGCTATGGGCAGCACGTCGTACTGTTTGGCCAGGTCGATCAGCTGGCGGCGGGCGTCCTGCTGCACGCTGGTCGCGTCGACGACCGTGCGCCGGCCGGCCGCGAGCCGCTTGCCCGCGATGTAGTGCAGGACGTCGAAGGCGTCCCGGGTGGCGCTCTGGTCGTTCTCGTCGTCGGAGACCAGGCCGCGGCAGAAGTCGGAGGAGATGACCTCGGTCGGCTTGAAGTGCCGGCGGGCGAAGGTGGACTTGCCCGAGCCGGACGCGCCGATCAGCACGACGAGGGAGAGGTCGGTGACGGGCAGGACACGGCCCTGCTTCGGGGACACCTGGGTCTCGGTCACGCTGCCTTCGCCTCCTTCTCGTTCGGGTTCCTGCTGTCGGCGGTGCTCATCACGAAGACGGCCATCTGGGTGGGCGGTCCGACCTCGGGGTCGTCGGGCCCGACGGGCCTGAACGCGACGTCGTAGCCGTGGCGTTCGGCGACCGCGGCCGCCCAGGTGCGGAACTCCTCGCGGGTCCACTCGAAGCGGTGGTCGCCGTGCCGGACATGGCCGGCCGGGAGGCTCTCCCAGCGGACGTTGTACTCGACGTTCGGGGTGGTCACCAGGACCGTTCGCGGCCGCGCCGAGCCGAACACCGCGTACTCCAGGGCGGGCAGCCGGGGCAGGTCGAGGTGCTCGATCACCTCACTGAGCACGGCCGCGTCGTAGCCCTTGAGCCGGGTGTCGGTGTAGGCGAGCGAGCCCTGCAGGAGCGTGACGCGGGAGGCCTGACGCTCGCCCATGCGGTCCAGCTTCAGCCGGCGGGACGCGATGGTGAGCGCCCGCATCGACACGTCGACGCCGACGATCTCGGTGAACCGCACGTCCTTCAGCAGCGCCTGCACCAACTGGCCCTGCCCGCAGCCGAGGTCGAGCACCCGGGCGGCCCCGGACTCCTGGAGGGCCGCGACGATCGCGTCCCTGCGCTGTACGGCGAGCGGGGTCGGCTTCTCCTCCGTCTCCGCCTCCGCCTCGACCGCGTTGTCGATCTCCTCGACCTCGCTGTCGTCGGTCTCGGCCAGCCGCACCAGCTCCAGCCGCTCCATCGCCTGCCGGGTCAGCGACCAGCGGCGCGACAGGTAACGGCTGGTGATCAGCTTCTGCTCGGGGTGCTCGGGCAGCCAGCCCTCACCGGCCCGCAGCAGCTTGTCGACCTCGTCGGGGGCGACCCAGTAGTGCTTGGCGTCGTCGAGCACGGGCAGCAGGACGTACAGGTGCCGCAGGGCCTCGGCGAGGGTCAGCGTCTCCGACTCCAGCACCAGGTGCACGTACCGTGAGTCCCCCCACTCCGGGAACTCGGCGTCCAGCGCCACCGGTTCGGCGGTCACCGTCCAGCCGAGCGGCTCGAAGAGACGCCGTACGAGGTCGGGGCCGCCGCGGGCGGGCAGCGCGGGGACCTCCACGCGCAGCGGCAGCGGCTGGGCGGCGCGCTCGGGGCGGGCGTTGCACACGCCCCGCATCGCGCTGGAGAAGACGTTGCTCAGCGCGACCGCGAGCAGTGAGGAGGCCGCGTACGGGCGGTCGTTGACGTACTGCGCGAGCGCCGCGTCGGGAGCGCCTCCGCGGCCCTTGGCCTTGCCGCGCCGGACCAGCGCCACGGCATCCACCTCCAGCAGCAGCGCCGCCGTGCAGCGCTCGGCATCGGCCTCGGGGTAGAGGACGTGCGCCTTGCCGTAGGAGGTGGAGAACGCCTGCGCCTTGTCGGGATGCTTGTGCAGCAGGTAGCCCAGGTCGGTGGCGGGGCGTTCGGGAGTGCCGGTGGTGGTGATGGTCAGGAACACGGTGGGTTGCCTCGAAAGGGTTCGGAAGGTGCGAAAGCGCTGGTGGTGCGCCTCCGCGTGCCTCCAACGTACAGAGAACGGTCCGCGGGCACCCGGGATTTTCCCACCTGCGGCTTGAGCCGCCGGGCGGGCCTAGCCTTCTGCCCTCTTCCACGGTCTGACGCCGAGCTTTCCGGTCGTTCCGAGGTCGAGGCGGGGCGTCACGGTCACCGGGTCGGCGCCGGCCTTCGCGCGGATCCGGACGTACGGGACGTCGACGGCCGTGCCGAAGCCGGTGGTGTTGCGCCACACCAGGCCGGCGGTCGCGGACTCGCCGGGCTTCAGGGTGACCGGCCGGGGCGCCTCGTCGGGGCCCGCGGCGGTGGTGATGTCGCCGCTGCCCTGGAGGATCCGGATGCCCTCGACCGGCTCGCGGTCCTCGTCCAGCAGTTCGAGCAGCGGGTAACCGTTGACGGAGTAGTCCCGCTTCCCGCAGTTCTCCAGGTGCAGTCCCACGACGCGCAGTCCCATGGCGGCATCGCCCTCGTCGGCCGTGACGCGGATCCCGGAGGCGGGGCACTTTCCCGCCTCGGCCGGTGCCTCGTCCGCGGGGACCTTGGTGACCTCGGAGACCTTGACCTGCGTCACCGGCGACGCTCCCGGGGCCGGCACGCCCAGGCGGACGGTGCCCCGCACCGTCCTGCCGGGTCCGACGGCGCGCACGGTCTCCCGCTTGTTGCTCATGACCTCCCCGGCACTCGTCGTGAAGTCGAAGAGGACCGTGTACGTCATCGCCTCCGTGCCGTGGTTGACGACCTCGTAGGCGGCGAAGACGCCGGAGTCGGCGGGGAGGCTGTCGGCGGTCACCGAGAAGCTGCGTGAGGGGGAGGGCGAGGGGGACGGGATGGTGACCGCGGTGACCCGGACGCCGTCGATCCCCGGGTCGGTGACTGGGTGCGGGGCGGCGGGCCGGCCGCGCCAGGTCCGCTGTCCTGCGTACCGGCACGTTCCGACCCACAGGCAGCGAGTAACAGACAGGCGGTGAGGGCCGTGATCAAGGGGGCGGGTCTGCGCATCCGGCCACCTCATCAGGGCACCGGGCCCACCGACTGTGGCGGAGGCCATAGTTCCGGTCACAGGCGTGTCACAGGTGAGACGGCAGCGGTCCGGGGCGGTCCCCAGCACGTCCCGGTGCCGGACATCGTTGTCCGGCACCGGGACCGCCAGGGGTTACGGCAGCTGCGACTGCACCTGGGTCGAGATCAGCTCCAGGTGGTCCAGGTCGTGCAGGTCGAGGACCTGGAGGTACATACGGCGCGAGCCGATCTCGGCGTAACGGCCGATCTTGTCGACGACCTCGGAAGGGGTGCCCGCCAGGCCGTTGCGCTTCAGTTCGTCGACCTCGCGGCCGATCGCGGCGGCGCGGCGGGCGACCTCCTGGTCGTCCTTGCCGACGCAGACGACGAGCACGTTGGAGTACGTGATCGCGTCGGCCCCGCGGCCGGCCTCCTCGGCGGCGGCCCGCACCCGGCCGAACTGCCGCTCGCTGTCCTCGACCGAGCCGAACGGCATGTTGAACTCGTCGGCGAACCGCCCGGCCAGCCGCGGCGTGCGGCTCGCGCCGTGACCGCCGACCAGCACGGGGATCTTCTCCTGCGCGGGCTTGGGCAGCGCGGGCGAGTCCTTGAGCTCGTAGTACTCGCCCTGGAAGTCGAAGGTCTTGCCGGCGTCCGTGCCCCACAGGCCGGTGACGATCGCCAGCTGCTCCTCCAACCGGCCGAACTTCTCCTTCGGGAAGGGGATGCCGTACGCGGTGTGCTCCTCCTCGAACCAGCCCGCGCCGAGGCCGAGTTCGACACGGCCGCCGGACATCTGGTCCACCTGCGCGACCTGGATGGCGAGGACGCCGGGCAGCCGGAAGGTGGCGGCGGTCATCAGCGTGCCGAGGCGTATGCGCCTGGTCTCGCGGGCGAGGCCGGCGAGGGTGATCCAGGCGTCGGTGGGGCCGGGGAGGCCGTCCACGTCGCCCATCTTGAGGTAGTGGTCGGAGCGGAAGAAGGCGTCGAATCCGAGGTCCTCGGTGGCCTTCGCCACGGTGAGGAGGGTGTCGTAGGTCGCGCCCTGCTGGGGCTCGGTGAAGATGCGAAGATCCATGTCCTCCATCCTGCAGGAGGGCTCCGCCGGTTCGGGAGTGAGGTGGGTTCAGTCCCGGTGACCTGGGGGCTGCCGCCCCCAGACCCCCGCTTCGGCCCTCGACGGGCCTCGTCCTCGAACTCCCCCCGAGGGGGTGCCCCCAGACGGGCTGGATACGGGCGGCTCCGCCCAGAGGGCGCCGCACGGGCTGGATGCGCCCAGCCCCGACCAGACGCCGGACGGGCCGGATGGACCGTGCCCCGCCCAGAAGGCGCCGGACGGGCTGGAGATCTCCCGCCCGCGCTCACCCGGCGCCGGACGGACCGGGTTCACCTGGGCCTCGCCGGAAGGCACCCCGGGCTGACCGACGGTCGATGCCTCACCGCTCCCGCAACGCCCCCTCCCGTGCCGCCAGCTTCCGGAGCATCTCCAGGACGCGGTCTCTGGACTCGTCCGCCGCGTCGATGGCTTCCATGCACTGCCAGTACGTGCCCTCGTCGTCCGCCGCGCTGGCGATGCCGACGAGGGCGATGCCGACCTCGCCGAGCAGGTCGCCGAGGCAGAGCAGGGTCTCGCGGGCGTCGTCCAGTTCGGTGAGCTGGGCGGCGCGCAGGTCGCCGGGGTCGAGGTCGGGGGCGTCGAGCACACCGCAGCCTCTGCCCGCCAGCTCGGTCAACCCCAGTGCCTCACCGCGCAGTTCGGGCGGACCCGAGACCGCGAGCCGGCTTCCGATCGCCTGGGCCAGGGACTGCGCCTGCCACACCTCCGTCAGTGTCCGAGGCCCGTCGTCGCTGCTTGCGAGAGCACGCCTGCTCGTCAGGATGAGCCGCACCGCGTCCATGGGCCGCCCCCGTCCGTCCCGACGTGCTCCTCGCACGTCCGTCGCTCGAACTCCCTTGTCCACTACCCAGCGTGAGGGGCGATGGGGCGAAAAGCCAGAGGAAGACGGAAATCTGTGGACAACAAATCGGTTTCGGACGGCTGGACAACTCCGGAGAGTGATATCGGAGCGGTGGGTTCCCGTCGCACCGACGGACGGCCCGGCGCTCACGGCGCAGGGAACCTCCGCTCGTTGCGGTCGATCTTCGCGTCCAGCGCCGCCAGCGGGTCGATCCCGAGCACCTCGCACAGTTGCAGCAGATACGCGAGCACGTCGGCGACCTCGTCCGTCACGCGGTGGGCCGTGTCGGGGTCGTCCATCACGCGGGCCGACTCCTCCGGGGTCAGCCACTGGAAGATCTCGACCAGTTCGGAGGCCTCGACGCTGAGCGCGGAGACGAGGTTCTTGGGGGTGTGGTACGGCTGCCAGTTCCGCGCGGCCGCGAACTCGGCCAGTCTGCGCTGCAGCTTCGCCACGTCGAGGTGTTCTGTCACGCGTCCAGGTGTACCACCGTGACCCCGGCGGTCCCGGAGGCCCAGGAGGCGTCGCTCACCGCCCCGACACAGCGGATGTGCCCATGCTCGCCCATCCGGACCGCGAGCCGCAGCAACTCGCCGCGCTGCCGTACGTCCAGCGCGCGGTCGAAGCCGTCGGCGAGGACGGTGAGGGCACGCATCGCGTCGGGCACCTCGCCGGGTGGGTCGACATCGAGGACGCCGGGGCCGGTCAGCAGCACCAGGGTGAGCGCGAGGTAGCGCAGTTCGCCGTCGCCGAGGCGGGCCAGTTCGGTGCGGGGGCCGGCGCCCCGGTCGAGGAGGGCGCGGACGGTGCCGTCGCCGAGGGGTTCGGCGAGCACGTCGGTCACGGGTCCGGCGCAGCCGGCCCGCACGGCGGCGACGAGCTGCGCGTGCCGCCGGGCGCACTCCGCGCGGGTGCGCCAGAGCACGTCGGCGAGGTTGTCGCAGCCGCCGAGCAGCCGGCCGGAGCCACCGGGCACGGGGGCACGCATCCGCTCGGGCCGGGGGTCGCAGGCGAAGACGGAGCACAGGGCCACCAGCATCTGTTCGGCGGCGGCGAGCACCTGCCGCTGTCCGTCGGTCCGGCCGGCCACGCGCAGCGGGAGCAGCGCGGTGCCCAGGCGGTCGTCGGGGAGCGGGGCGCGGGTGACCGGCGCGGAACCGGCGGTGTGCCAGGCGGCCTGCACCGTGCGCCGGCCCGGATCGCGCAGCGCCGTCTCCAGCAGCACGAGCCCGTTCGCGCTCAGCCGCTCCCCCACGATGCGCAGCTCGGGTTCGGCCTGGACGGCGACGTCGAGCCGGACCGGCCCCGCGGGCCCGTCGGCCGTGCAGCCGATGCGGAAGCCCCGGCGGCGCTGGGCGTCGGGCCGTGCCCGCTCCGGCACGCACGCGACCGGATCCGGGAACACCTCGGCGAGCCCGGCCCCGCCCCCGAGCCGCGCCAGCGCCTCGTACGCCCGCAACGCGGTGGTCTTGCCGCTGCCGCTGGCTCCGGCGAGCAGGGTGACCGGCCCCAGCGGAAAGCCGGCCCGCCGGTGCCCGGCGAAGGCGGACAGCCGCAACTCGGTGAGACAGGGGCGGTTCGGGCGCGGTCGGAGGGCTGGACCAGGTGGTTCCTCGACGGACACGGCGTGGGACAAGGGCGCGGGGGAAGGGGGCGGCACGGCCATGTGCGGACCGTAGGACTCCGCCGCGGAGGCGAACCGTTCCGTCCTCGGGAGCTTCCTACGAACGGGCGACGGGGGGTGTGGACGGGGGCGTCGGCCGGGACGCCCCTGGACATCCTGGACACGGACGTCCCTGTCACACGGCCCCTGTCACATGGCCCGTGTCACCTGTCCCCTGTCACACCCCCGGCGCCTCCGCTTCCTCCATGAGCCCGCTCACCTCGGTGCCGGGCGGCGTCAGCAGGAACACGTTCCGGTCGACCCGGTGCATGCCGCTGGCCAGGCCGAAGACGACGCCTGTGGAGAAGTCCAGGACGCGCTTGGCGACCTCGGTCTCCGCGCCGGTGAGGTCGAGAAGGACCGGGATGCCCGCCATCAGGGTCTCGGCGACCTCACGGGCGTCGGCGAAGACGTTGACCCGCAGGACGACGAACCGGCGGCGGGTCTCCGTCTCCGCGTCCGGCAGCGCGCGATGGTCCACCGCCGACGGCCAGGCGTCACGGCCCCGCAACGGCACGACCTGGGCGAGCCCTTCCCACTGTTCATCGGTGACGTCGTAGCGGTTCACCGGCTCCCCCCGAACTGACTCGCACTTGATGCCTGCACCAGCCAATTCTTACGCCATGTCACCCGTTCGGCCCAACAGCGACACGGTCCGCGACCGTCCCGGGTGTCACACGAGTGCTTCTCACCCGGCTCGGAGGGGAGCCTCCTCACCTCCGTCGGCACCCCGCCCACCAGGCCGGATCACGGTCCGGTCGGTCGGGGCGGCCCGGTCCGTCCGGTGGGTCCGCGGGCGTCGTCGGGCACGGACGGGGGGAGCGCGCCGTGCCGACAGTCGGGCCGCGGGGCGGTCAGCTCGCGGAGCGGACGAAGCGGAGCGTCGTGGTGATCGTGGCGAGGCCGCGGATCATCCCCAGCTGGTTCCAGTTCATGCCGAACTGGGCGCGGTCCACGGAGAACTCGGCGTCGAGCGTGAGGGCGTCGGCGTCGGCGCCCACGAGGCGCGCGGTGAAGGACAGGGGCCTGCTGATGCCGCGCACGGTCAGCTGGCCGACCACGTGTACGGCGTCGCCGTCGCGGAGCTCGGCGCCGCGGGCCACGAAGGTGATCTCGGGGTGGCGGTCGACGTCGAAGAAGTCGGCGCCGCGCAGGTGCGCGTCCCGCTTGGCGTTGCCGGTGTCCACGGAGGAGACGTCCAGGGTCAGCGTGCCGACGGCGGACCCGTCGGGCCGCACCTCACCCTGACCGCCGACCGCGGCGAGGGTGCCCTTGACGGTGACCAGGCCCCACATCGTCCGGTGCTTCAGGCCGACGGTGGAGGCCTGCGTGTCGAGCTGCCAGAGCCCGGTTTCCACGGCGACAGTCATGATCTTTCTCCTGCGTGAGTGTCCAAATTTGGATGACCTCACGCTAGCGGGTCATCCAAAACTGAACAACCCCCTGATTCAAATTTGGACGACAGGTACACTCGACCCATGGCCGATCCCAAGGAGCACGCCCCCGACCTGCCCGAATGCCCGTCCGCGCAGAGCACCGGCCTGCTGCCGGACGAACTGCGGGCCTGGATGCTGCTGCTGGCGGCTACCGGGGCGGTGGAGCAGCGGCTGCGGTCGGTCGTGAAGGAACGGCTCGATGTGTCGCACGACGAGTTCCTGGTGCTGTGCCTGCTGGCGGAACAGCCGCGGGAAGGGCTGCGGATGACCCGCATCGCGGAGCTCCTCGGCCGCCCCAAGACCCGCCTCACCTACCAGATCGCCTGCCTCCAGCACGCCGGCCTCGTCACCCGCAAGTCGGTGTGCGGGGACAAGCGAGGCATCGAGGTCGCCCTGACGGACAAGGCCCGCCGCCTGCTGCGGGAGGCGTCCGAGGCACTGGCGACAACGGTCACCGAGGCACTGGCCCACGTCATGGGCCCGGCCCAGCGGGACGCCGTGTGCGGGCTGCTGCCGGATCTGTCCGGGGACGCGGAGAGGGAACCGGGCTCGGAGGCGGCGCCGGAAGCGGTAGGTACGTCGGACTGACGGACGAGGGGCGGCCGCCTCCCGGCGGCCGCTCTCCTCAGGACAGGTCGGCGATGACCGTCTTCGTCTCGAGGTAGTTCTCCAGGACCGCGTGCCCCATCTCCCGGCCCCAGCCGGACTGCTTGTAGCCGCCGAACGGGAGGGCCGCGTCCAGGGTGTTCCAGGTGTTGACGAACACGGTGCCCGCCCGCATGGCGTCGGCCGTGCGGATCGCCTTGGCCATGTCGCGGGTGAAGACACCGGCGGCCAGGCCGTAGGGGTTGGTGCGCTCGATGTCCACGATGTCGTCGAGCCGGTCGAAGGGGAGGACCACCAGCACCGGCCCGAAGATCTCTTCGTCGACGATCTTCATACCGGGCTCCGTCCCCGTGAAGATCGTGGGTGAGGTGAAGTACCCCGTGTCCGGCAGGGGTTGCCGGCCGGTGTGCGGGACGGCGCCGGCCCGCACACCGGACTCGACGTATCCCCGGACCCGGTCGAGCTGCTCCCGGGAGACCAGGGGGCCGAGCTGGGTCGTGGGGTCGGTACCGACGCCGACGACCAGCTTGTCCATCTCGGCGACCAGGCCCTCGACCACCTGGTCCAGCACCGGCCGTTGCACATAGAGACGGGAGCCCGCCATGCAGGACTCCCCCTGGTTGAAGAAGATGGCGCCGGCCGAGGCGGCCACCGCGCGGTCGAGGTCGGCGTCGGCGTAGACGATGTTCGGGGACTTGCCGCCCAGCTCCAGGGTGAGCTTCTTCAGGTTGCCCGACGAGACCCGGACGATCTCCTTGCCGACCTCCGTGGAACCGGTGAAGGCGACCTTGTCGACGTCCGGGTGGGCCACGAGGGCCGCGCCGGCCTCCCCGTCGCCGGTCACGATGTTCACCACGCCGTCCGGGACCCCGGCCTCCTGGATCAACTCCCCCAGCCGCAGCGCGCTCAGCGGGGTCTGCTCCGCGGGCTTGAGGACGACGGTGCAGCCGGCGGCGAGCGCCGGGGCGAGTTTCCAGGCCGCCATCATCAGGGGGAAGTTCCACGGGATGATCTGCCCGACCACGCCGATGGGTTCGCGCGTGGTGTACGACAGGAAGCTGCCGGGCGGCGCGGCCGAGAAGGGGATGGTGTTGCCCTCGATCTTGGTGGTCCACCCGGACATGTAGTGGAACAGGTCGGCGGCCATGGGGATGTCGGCGAACGAGGCGTAGGTGACCGGCTTGCCGTTGTCCCGCGACTCGGTCAGGGCGAGTTCCTCGGCGTGCTCCAGCACGAGGTCGCCGATCCGGTGGAGGATCCGGCCCCGCTGCGAGGGAGACATACGGCGCCACGGCGATCCCGGGTCGACGGCGGCGCGGGCGGCGCGCACGGCCCGGTCCACATCCGCGGCCCCGCCCTTCGGCACGGTGGCCAGCACCTGCTCCGTCGCGGGGTCGAGGGTCTCGAGGACGGCGCCGTCGAGCGCGTCCACCCACGCGCCGCCGACGAGCATCCGGCGGAGCGCCGTGGTCGGTCCGGCCGCGCGAATTTCCGTTACTGACATTCGTTGACTCCATTCTCGGATCCAGGGAAATCATCTTCTTCGGGCACCGGGACCTTTGACAGAATCCGCGTCCCGGATATTCAATGCAGGTGTCCGCAGCGCATGAGAATGCTGCGGTATTTCATGCTTCCCGGAAACGAGGAGATCCCATGAGCAACGCGTCCGAAAAGCCCGTGGCACTGGTCACCGGAGCCGGCCGCGGCATAGGCAGGGCCACCGCCTCGCTGCTCGCGGAGCGCGGCTACGCGATCGTCGCCGTCGACCAGGACGAGACCGCGCACAGCACGGCCGAGTCGGTCGGCGGGACCGGTTTCCGCTGCGACGTCCGGGACGCGGCGGCGCTCCGGACCCTGGCGGAGGAGCTGGACCGGCTCGATCTGCTGGTCAACAACGCCGGAGTGTGGACTTTCAGCTCCCTCGCGGAAATCGACGTCGAACATTTCCGTCGGGTTCTCGATGTCAATGTGCTCGGAAACCTGCTCTGCACCCAGATTTTCGCCCCCGTCATAGCCCGCAGCGGCGGCGGAGCCATTGTGAACGTGACCTCCTTCCTGGCCGAGACCGCCCGTGCGAATTCCGGTGTCTATCCCGCGGCGAAGGCCGCCGTCATAGCCCTGACGAAACAGGCCGCCGCGGAGTACGCCGCCGCGGGAATCCGGGTCAACGCGGTGGGCCCCGGTCTGATCCGCACGGAGGGGGCGGCCGACCTCTTCGGGCCGGACCCCGCCGAGCGCGCCCGGCGCGGGGCCTACCTCCCGCTCGGCCGGCTCGGCGAGGCCGACGACATCGCCGGTGTCATCGCGTTCCTGGGCTCCCCCGAGGCCCGCTACGTCACCGGGCAGACGCTGTACGCGGACGGCGGCATCGGCGTCGGCACCATGCGGTTCCTCCACGAGGCCTGGACCCCCTGACCGGACCCCGGCCGGGTCAGCGGTGCAGGTCCGCGAAGAACTGTCCGTGGAAGTCGTTCGGAATGTGGTGCGGCACCTCGGCCCGGCCCAGTTCCTCGAAGGACGGCCCGTCGAGCACCAGCAGGAACGACCGTCCGCTGCGGGCGTCCAGCACCCCTGACAGGACCACGCCGTCGTCCTCCGCGGTCCCGCCCGGGCGCGGTACGAAGACGCCCTCCCCGGGGAAGCAGCCCTTCTCGTACCAGGCCTTGTGCGTACCGGCCACCACGTCGACCTTCAGCAGCCTGTTCATCGCGCGCAGGCTGCGCGGCGAGTGCCCGAGGCCGTAGGCGTAGCGGTAGGCCCGGCCGTTGTGCCGCCGGTAGTCGATGCGCGGCATCTCCACGCCGGCGTCCGCGAGGGGCTCCCAGCCCACCGAGCCGCCCGAGCGTCCCAACGGCAGCCGGTAGCGCCGCAGTTGGTAGCCGTACGCCTCCAGGTCGAGTTGGTCCTCCGTCGGTTCGAGGCCGAGCACGGTCTCGTACGGATGATGTGTGGCCGCGATGTCGACCAGCAGCTCCCCGCCCGTCTCGACGGCGTTGACGTGGTGGAAGGCGAAGAACGCCGCGCTCTCGAAGGTGCCGACGAGTCGGCCCTCGCGCTTGTCCACGACCAGGAAGCGGGCCGGCCGCTCCGGCTGCCAGCTGAAGGTGTCCAGGAAGGGGTGGCGGGCCTGCCGGAAGCGTTCGGTGTCGATGACGACCGGGAACTCCACGAGGACGATGTGGTTCTCGGTCGCGGCGAAGCTGTGCATGTAGCAGGGTTCGTCGACGTCGACCGTGGCCAGCGGGCGCTGGACCAGCTCGCCCTCGGCGACGTAGAAGAGCCGGTAGGCGGGGCGGTCCGCCATCGAGGTGGTGTAGTTGATGAGCACCCGCCGGTCGAAGTCGTAGTGGGGGTGCGGGGTGGACGTCTCGCCCGGGACCTGGTCCTCGGACGGGAGCGGGCCCAGGGTGTCCAGGGTGTACGGGTCGAACTCGTTGGCCAGGGGCTGTTCGGCGAAGGCGAAGTACCGTCCGGCCAGCCGGGCCACGTTGACGTTGGTGTTGTCGGTGATGTTCGGGGAGTAGGCCGCGAAGTGGCGCCCGAAGAGCCGCTCACAGGGGTCCATGCCGAACTGCTTGCCGTAGAGCTGGTCCTTGGTGGTGGCCAGTTCGTACGCCGTCGACCGCAGGAACTTGTTGGCGTACTTCACCCGGCCGTCCGCGAAGGAGAACGCGTGCAGCATGGCCAGGCCGTTGAACCAGTGCGTGAGCCGGTAGTCGCCGACCTCGAACTTCGCCGGGCCGTTGCGCAGCAGCGTGCCGCTCAGCCAGTCCGGGACGGTGCCCCGGACGGGCAGTCGGTCCAGCGTGACCTCCCGGTCCAGGGTGGTGAATCCCGGGAAGTCCGGCAGCGGGGGCCTGGCCTGGCTCATGACGTCTCCTTCGCGTCGAAGGTCATCGGCATCACATGGGGACCGCGGAACGTGGGGGTGAGCGTGCGCTGGACTCCGGCGGGGTCGACCCCCGGCCGGCGCACCCGCTCCAGGAAGGCCCGTACGGCGATCTCGTTGACGAGCTGTCCGAGCCGTCCGCCCAGGCAGTAGTGGGCGCCGTGGCCCAGCGCGAGGTTGGGCGTGCGGGGACGGTCGGGGTCGATCCGGTCTGGGTCGGCGAACACCGCGGGGTCGCGGTGGGCCGCGCCGATCCAGACGAACACCTCCTGGCCCGGCTCGACGGTCCGGCCGCCCAGTTCGACCGGCTCGGTCGCGCGCCGTCGGGTCAGCTGCACCGAGCTGTCGTACCGCATGAACTCGGGCGTGGCCGCGGGCACCAGCGAGGGATCGGCGGCGACGGCCGCGTACACGTCCGGCTGGTCCAGCAGGGCCAGCACGGTGTTGCCGATCTGGTGGGCGGTCGTCGTGCGCCCGGCCGTCAGCAGGAAGATCAGGTTCCCCAGCAGCTCCTCCTCGCTGTGGAACTCGCCGTCGTCCCAGGCGTCCAGCGCCGTCTGCATCAGGTCGTCGGCGCGCCGGGTGCGCCGCAGGTCCAGTTGCCGGCGGAAGTAGTCCATGTACTTCCCGATGCCGCCCAGGTGGTACTCCGGGTTCTCCTTGCCGAACGGCCCGTCGTCCACGAGCAGGCCCCAGCTGACGATGAACTTCCACAGCCGGTCCCGGTCCTCCTCGGGAACGCCGAGGAGCCCGCACACCGTCGCCGACGGCAGGGCCAGGGCGTAGTCCGCCATGAAGTCCATCTCGCCGCGGGGCAGTACGGCGTCCAGCAGACGGTGCGCGGCCCGCTCGAGGTCCGGGCGCATCGCGTCCACGGCCCGCGGCAGGAAGGGCCCGGACAGCGCCCTGCGGATGCGCTGGTGGTCCGGCGGGTCGCTGACGAACACCTGGGTGTGCAGGGCGCGCAGGGGGGACGTGGTGCGCTCGGTGCCGGCCGCCGGGTCCCACTGCGGGCGGCGGGCGGAGAACCGCGGGTCGCGCAGCGCGGTCAGGGCGGTGTCGTAGCCGGTGACCATCCAGGCGCCGGCGTCGCCCATCCGCGGGTCCCACAGCACCGGGTGCGTCTCCCGGGCGCGCCGGTAGAGCGGGTACGGGTCGTCGATGAACTCGGGCCGGTAGACGTCGGACAGCGACACGTCGGGGGCGGTCGGCTGCGTCATCGCAGATCTCCTCGGTAGGTGACACCGGAAAGGCGCAGGGCACGGCGGTCGCCGTCGGGGCGGGAGACCGTCCACCGGCCGGCCTGCGGACTGCCCCGGACGACGAGCGCCGTGTCCGCGGCCGGGCGGGGGATCCCGGCCCGTACGTCGATGTGCCGGATCGTGAGCACGGGCCCCGCGCAGTGCTCCGCCGTGCGGCGGAAGACGTTCTCCAGCGCCGTCAGCGGCAGCGCGTTGACGGGCCAGCTGGGCAGCACCCACAGATCGCCGGCCGGGGTCTCACGGACCTCGGCGGCGCAGGTGCCCCGCGGACCGTCGCGCCAGCGGGCCCTGCGCAGGACGAGGCCCGACCAGCTCAACGGGAGGCCGCCGCCCGGTTCACCGGGCCCGTCCGCATCCGGCCGGGGCCGGTACGGCTCATCCGGCGCCGACGCGGCGGGCGGCTCGGCGGCGTGCTCGTCCTCCGTGTCCTCGCGGGCGTACACCAGGCACAGGCGGGCGGCCTCGCGGTCGCCGTCGGCGGGGTGGTAGCGGACGTCGGCGGTCCAGTGGCCGTCCGTGTAGCCCGCGGTGACCGTTCGGCGCAGGGCGATACGGCCGTGGCGCAGGCGCAGTTCGGGCAGGGTGACGCGGACGTCCCGCACACCGCGCAGGGTCAGCGGGGCGTAGTCCTCCGGCTGCACCCAGGCCGCGCCCCGCACCGCGTTCTCCAGCAGCAGCGACACCGGCAGCGAGGCCGCTCCGCCGACCAGCACGTCGGTCAGGACGGGGGCGTGCGCGCGGTCCAGGGCGATCAGCGCGGTCTGTGCCGTGTGCGGCACCTGGGCGTACGGCTCGCCGAGGTGGAACACGGCGGACAGCAGCTCGCGGTGGCCCGGCAGATCCGCGCTCACCCGGTAGCCGCGGCTCTGGTGCGGCCCGAGGGCCCGGCCCAGCGGGCCGATGTAGGTGATCTCGCCGCGGGAGCCGGCGGTCAGTTCCCGCGTCCACAGGTCGAGGCCCTCGGTGACGTCGAGCGCCGCCATGTAGCGCAGCGTGGCCTCGAAGTTGGCGACCATGCCGAGCCGGTCCCAGGTGGGCCAGCACAGCGTCATGACGGGGAACGGGGCCCGCGGCCGCGCCCAGAGGCCGAGGCGGGCCAGTCCCTCGTTGGCGGCGGCGTAGTCGAGCTGGCCGACCATGCCGCCCAGCCGTCCGGTGAGGGAGCCCACGTTGCAGAAGAACTTGAGCGGCAGGTGGCGTACCGCGGAGAACAGGTGGACGAAGCCGTCGACCTTGGTGGCGACGGTGCGCAGGACGTCGTCGTCGGTCTTCCGGGGCAGCCGGGCGGGCGTGTCGACGCCCGCGTTGTGCACGACGGCGGTGAGCGCGTTGCCGTACCGGGCGACCAGGGCCGCAGTCCGGTCGCGGTCGGTGATGTCACAGACCGCGTAGGAGATGCGCAGGCCTTCCCGGCGGGCCTCGTCGAGATGGCGGACCAGCTCCCGGTCGCGCCGGGCGGCGTGGACGGCGGCGCGGACGGCGGCCAGGGGGCGGCCCTGCCGGCGCCGGGCCCACAGGCTCCGCTCGTACTCCTTGAACCGCTCCTCGTCGGGCGTCCGGCACGGGTCGTCCGGGCCGGGCAGCGGGGTGCGTCCGGTGACGACCACCCGGCAGCCGTGGCGGGCCGCCAGCGTCCGGGCGAGCCGCCAGCCGATGCCGCGTGCGCCGCCCGAGAGCAGCACCAGGTCGCTCGCGTCCAGGGACAGCGCCGGCGGTCCGGCCTCCTCGCGGACCGCCTGCAGGGTGCGGCGGCGTCCGGCGCGGTGGCCGATCTCGAACAGGCCCCAGCGGTAGAGCTCACGCGTGATCAGCCGGGGCAGCTCCGCCAGGTCGGCCAGGTCGGTGTCCACGACGCGGGTGTTGCAGTTGGCGATCTCCCGGTGCACGGTCTTGGCGAGTCCGGCCCAGATGCCGCCGAGCGGCTGCACGGCGGCCGGGGGGCCGTCGGCGGGGTCCGGGGCATCCGGGCCGTCCGGGGTGTCGTACCCCATGGCGCCGCCGAGGTAGGTGACGGCCACGTAGAACAGGCGGCGCGCGTCCGATTCCCCGCGCCAGTGCGGGTAGCAGGCGCGCAGGGCGGTCACCGAGCGCCGCAGGGCGCGGCGGTAGCCGTGGTGCTCCCCCGGTACGAAGGGCTCGGCGTACCCGAGGTCCAGCAGTCCGTCGGGCACCTCTCCCGGCACCGGCCAGATCCCGTCGCCGGTGGTGCGGGCCTCGGCGCCCGCGGCGCGCAGGGCCTCGGTGACGGCCTGGGCGAGCGGGGGCGTGCCGCCGAAGACCAGGATCCGGGCGTGACGGAGGGCCGGTGCCGGTTCCGGGGGCAGGTCGGGTTCGGTGACGGTGCGCCAGCGGACGCGGTGCACCGGGGCGACGGCCGGGCCCGCCGGGTGGGGCGTGGCGGGTTCGGCGTGGGCCGAGGGGCTGGTGCCGGCGCTCATGCCGGGGGCGCCTTCCGCTCGGCCGGGCTGAGGTGCAGGAGCACTCCGGGCTGCGGGCGCAGGGAGACCAGCGCCGCCGGCCGGACCTGGTCGCCGTCGGCCGGCCGGAGCCGGTAGCGCCGCACCACCATGGCGACGGCGAGCCGCAGTTCCAGCAGGGCGAGGTCCATGCCGATGCACTTGCGGGCACCGCCGCCGAAGGGAAAGTAGTCGTAGCGGTCCCGCTGCCGGGGCGTACTGCCGCCGCCTGCGGCGCCGTTCGCGGCCGGGACGGCGTGGGCGGGGCAGAACCGCTCCGGCGCGTACGCCTCGGGGTCGTCCCAGACGGCGGGGTTGTGGTGGGCGGCGTACACCGGGACGAGGACCGTGCTGCCGGCCGGGACGTGGTGGCCGCCGATGCGGTCGTCGGCCACCGTGTCCCGGGGGAACAGCCAGATCGGCGGATACAGGCGCAGCGACTCGTCGACGACCGCCCGCAGATACGGCATGCGGTCCACGTCCTCGGCGGTGGGCACCCGGTCGCCGAGGACCTCCGCCAGTTCGGCGTCGAGCCTGCCGCGGACGTCCTCGTGCCGGGCGATCGCGTACAGCGTCCAGGTGAGGGCGCAGCCGGTGGTCTCGTGGCCGGCGAGGAACAGCGTCTTCAGTTCGGCGCGGATCTGCCGCTGGGTGAACGGCTCGCCGGTGACCTCGTGGGTCGCCTCGAGCAGGTCGGCGACCACGCTGTCGGGGCTGCCCCCGCCGCGCCGGTGGAGGTCGATGATCTCGTCCATGACGTCGTTGAGGGTCCGCTGGTGCCGCTTGAGCCGGCGCTGGTAGGCGGTGGGCACCCAGCGGGGCAGCATCTGCTTGACCTCGCCCGTGAGGATCATGGCCTTCAGGGAGAAGCGGACCGCGGGCAGCAGCCGGTCGGCGTACCGGCGCAGGTCGACGCCGAAGAGCATGCGGCCCAGCACGCCCATCGCCAGCCACATCATGTCGTCGGTGATGTCGACCGGTTCGCCGGTGCGCGCGCTGGGTTCCCAGCGCTCCAGCAGCTCCTCCACCGTGTCGGTGATGGTGCCGGACCGCGCGCGCAGCGCCGCGCGGTGGAAGTGGGGCCGGCTGACCGCGCGCCGGGTCCGCCACTCGGCGCCGTCGGTGGTGAGCATGCCCTGGCCGAAGAAGAGGCGGAAGCCGCGGTAGAACCGGCCGCGCTCGTAGTTGCGCGCGTTGTCCTGCAGGACGTGCTTGACCGCCTCGGGGTCGGTGACCTGGTGCACGAGGTAGGGGCCCATCTTCATCCGGACCACCCCGCCGTACTCGCGCTGGAGCTCCGTCAGCAGGCGCAGGGTGTCCTTCTTGAAGCTGCTGAGCGTGCCGAACAGCACCTTGCCGGTGGGTCCGGGCGCGTGCTCGGCCCGGTCCTTCGCGAAATCCGTGGTCGTCGTCCGGTGCTCCATCAGCCGGCCTTCCTCAGCGTCTCGGGGTCGGCGGGGTCGGGGAGCGGCTGTTTGTCCGGGGAGTACAGGCGCCCGGAGTCCGCGTCCACGTAGCCGACGACGGTGGCGGACACGTCCTTCATCTGGACGACGACCCGGCCGTCGGGGGTCACGGCGACGAACCGGTTGTCGGGTGCGGTGTGCGTCATGTCGAAGGCGGGCGGTGTGGCGTAGAGGTGGAGCCGGCCGTACCGCCTGGTGAGTTCGATGTCGTTGGCCTCCTCGTACAGGTCCACCCGGCGGATGGACAGGGGTGCCGCGATGGGCACGAGCCGGTCGTCCTCCAGGTGCAGGACACCGGTGCGGGCCAGGCCGTCGAGCAGGATCGCGGGGGTGAGGAACCGGGAGAGGACGGGGTCCCGGTCGGCGACGGCGGCGCGGTAGACGGACCGTTTGCCGAGGGGGTGCAGCCGGGTGCGGGCCGTGGAGACGAAGGGTCCCGTCAGGGACACCGGGGACGCCGGTACGTGATAGGGGTCGACGACGGGGGTGTCGTCGGCGTCGTCCCAGTGCTGCCAGGCCGGGGCCTCGGGCGTCTCGGGGCGCAGCAGCACCCGTGCGGAGAAGTGGACCCTGTCCTCGACCAGCAGGACGCCGCCGGGGGCCAGCACGTCGCCGGTGACGCGGACCTCGACCACGGTGAGGTCGTCCTCGCGGTCCACGACCCGGGCGGTGATCTTCTTGGGGGTGGAGCGGACACCCGCGTGGACGCGCAGGAAGTTCTCGAACCGCAGGTCCTCCAGGGCGACGGCCCGGCGGCCGGGTACCAGGTGGCGGGCCGCCTCCGTGGCGATCTCCACCACGAACGTGCCCGGCAGGGTCGGCACGCCGCGGACGGTGTGGTGGGCGAGGTACCCGTCGGTGGCCAGGTCGAAGGCGCAGGCGAAGACGGCCGAGTCGGCGTCCGCCGACAGCGGCTCGCGCAGGTAGAACGTGCCCTTGCCGGGGACGTCGGGCACGTCGGCGCCGGATGCCAGGTAGCCGGGGTAGAACCGCTCGATCGTCTCCCGTTCGGCCGGGCCGATGTGCACCACGGAGGCCGTACGGCGGTCGGCGTGCAGTTCCTGCAGGAAGTGGTGGACGCCCTCGTGGACCGGCATGTGGGTGTAGGACCCCGCGCGTTTGAAGTAGGCCCTGGTCAGTTCGCCGGCTCCCATGCCCACGGCGTCCCAGAGCGTCCAGCCGACGGTGAACTCGTCGGCGCCGTGCGCGGCGGCATGGGCCGCGGCCGTCGCGAGGTGGTCGTTGCCGGCCGCGTAGTCGGCTTCGCCGAGCTGGCCGAAGTGGCCGAGCAGCGAACCGAAGTTGCACCAGGTGCCGGGGGGCCGGCCGGCGAACGCGCGCTTGAGGTTGCGGTGGGCGAGGACCTTCAGATCGCGGATGGCCCGGAACTCGGCGAAGTCCTTGTCCCTGATCAGGGCGGATCTGTTGCGTCCGGCGGCGTTGATGAGCAGGTCCACGGCCGGCTGCTCGGCGAGGACGCGGTCCACGGCCCGCGTGACCGCGGCCGCGTCGCGGACGTCGCAGGTCAGGTAGGTCACCCGGCCGGGGCCGCACAGCTCCTCCAGGCGGCGGACGGTGCGGCGGGCCGCGCGGGCGTCCAGCAGCCGGTCGAAGGCACGGTTGATGTCCGCCACCGTCCGGCCGCCGTCCGCGAGTCGGCTGCGGATGTACGACTGCCGGGTGGCCGCGAAGGTGTCGTCGTCCCCCTCGAAGACGTCGTCGGGGTGGTCGTCCAGCGGGTTGCTGCCGAGCAGGTAGATCCGTGGGCGGAAGTGCTCCGCCAGGGCCGTGACCACCTCGGCCGTGATGCCGCGGGCACCGCCCACGGCGACCACGACGGAGTGGGGGCCGAGACGGGCGGTGACGCTCCCCCGTCCCGGGGCGCCGGAAAGGGCCTGCTCCGGCCGGAGCGTCGGGACGTGGCGGCGGCCGTCCATGTGGACGACCACGGGGAAGGTGCGGACGGCCCGGGTCTCCCGCTCCACGAGCAGGGCGCCCTTGCGCGGCCCCCGTTCGTCGGTGGCGAGGAGGAACGTGAGGGCGTCGGGCAGCTCCAGGCCCGCGCACTTGACCAGCCCCGAGAACAGGCCGGTGCAGGGGTGCACGACGCCGTCCGTGACGGCTCCGAGGAGCAGGGTCAGGAACGACGATCCGGGGCCGGCGAGGTCGGTGTGGGCGGTCTGCAGCACCAGGAACGCCGCGTCGTGCAGGGCGGTCAGGGAGGGAGCCAGGCCGTCCGGGGAGGCGGACGGGCCGGGCTGGGGGCCGGGCGGGGGCGCCGAGCGGGTCAGGTCGGTGGCGATCCGCAGGTGACGTACCGGCCCGTGGTCCGCGAGCGCCGCGCGGATCGCCTCGGGGGTGGGCTCGGGCAGGTGGTGCCAGCGGGGCCGGGTCGCGCTGACCGGCGCGGTGCACAGGACGGTCGCGTCGGCCGGCAGGTGCCGCAGGGACGCGCCCAGGTCGGGCAGGTCGGTGAGGACGACGACACCGGGCGGCAGGAACGCGACCCGCTCGTGGGCCTCGGACGCCGTCACTTCGGTGAGCACCGCCGCGTGACGCACGGTCTGCGGGGCCTCGCCCGTGGCCAGACGGCCGGGGTCGGTGAACCGGGCGGGCAGCGCGAGCGGCGCTGCCCGGGGGCGCCGGGCGGGCGGCGGCAGCGCCTCTCCCCGGGGCCCGGCCGGCCCCTCGGCGGGAACCGCCCCCGCCGGCGCCTCCCGGGACGGGATGCCGAGGGTCAGGCGGACCGTGCTCCGCGGGGTGGGGGCCGCCCATGTGACGTCCATCGTGCCCGCGGGTCCCAGCAGGGCCTGGAGGACGCCCACGGCGCCGGCCGCGCCGAGGTAGCCGGCGGGGGAGGGCGCGGACGGCCTCGCCACCGCCGCCCGGGGCGGGAGGACGTCGATACGGCGGTCCGCTGCCGGAGTGCCGCCGACGGTCAGGTCCGCGACGTGGCCGAGGACCGGCAGTCCCGCGGCGACGGCCCGGGACTCGGTGGTCAGAGCGAACAGGAAGGCGCCCTCGGCGAGTTCGGCCTCACCGCCGCCCTCGGGAAGTCCGGCGAGCAGGCGGGCGTACTCCGGCAGGGCGTTGCCGTTGACTCCACCCGCCAGGGCGAACTCCACCCGGCCGGACCGCAGATAGCGGGCGGCCGTCTCGATGGCGGTCAGGGTCGAGGCGTGGCCGGAGTCGAGCGTGATGTTCGGGCCCTTCAGATCGAAGTGGTTGGCGACCCGGGCCGAGATGACGTTGGGCATCATGCCGGGGAACGAGTCCTCGTTCGACGCCGGTATCTCGTCGCGCACCGACTGCCGCAGTTCCGTGAGCAGTTCGGGCAGTCCGGGCAGCGACGCGGTGGCCGGGTCCTCGGTGAGCGCCGTCTCGACGTCGTCGAGGAAGCAGCGGTTGGCGTACAGCATGGCCGCCCTGGTGGGCCCCATGTGACCGACGAACACCCCGGTCGACGCGGTGGTGGCGTCCCAGAACCCGGTGAGCCGGCCCCGCAGGTCGTGGGCGCACTCCAGGATCATCAACTGGCAGCGGTCGATGGCGCGTACGGTCGCCGGGGGCAGTCGTACCCGGTGCAGGGGCGGTGTCGGGTAGGAGGAACCGAAGCCGGTGGCCGGTCCGCTGCCCCGCCCGCCGATCCACTTCTCGACGCCGTCGCGGTCGAGGCCGGGGACGTGCGCCGACCACCCGACGAAGACCACCGGGTCGTCGCCGGTGCCGGCGGGCACCGCGGGGCGCGCGAGGCTCGGGCGGTGCTCCTGTACGAGCACGTGCGCGTTCGTGCCGCCGAAGCCGAAGCCCGACACGGCGACGGTACGGGGCCGGTCCGTCGGCTCCGGCCAGGGCACGTTCTCGGTGGGGATCTCCAGCAGGCTGTCGTCCAGGCCGAACGACTCCGGTGCCCGGGTGTACCGGAACTGCCGCGGGATCGTCCCGTGTTCCATGGCCAGCAGCGCCTCGATGACCGACACCACGCCCGCGGCCCAACCGGTGTGCCCGATGAGCGACTTGTTGGAGGTGACGTACGCCGGCCGTTCCCTGCCGAAGTGCTCGCGCAGGGTGGTGAACTCGGCGAGGTCTCCGGCCGGGGTGCCGGTGGCGTGCGCGATGATCCAGTCCACGTCGGCGGGTGAGCCGCCGCCGGCGAACGCGGCGCGGACCGCCAGGTCCTGGCCGGCCGCGTTGGGCGCGTAGACCGCCTTGCCCCGGCCGTCGGAGGAGGCGCCGACCGACTTGATCACACCGAGGACCCGGTCGCCGTCACGCCGGGCGTCGCCGAGCCGCTTCAGCACGACGACGCCCGCGCCGTCGGCGAAGATCACGCCGTCCGCGTCCGCGTCGAGCGAGTGGACCGCGCCGCGCCGGGACAGGCCCTGCAGCTTGGAGAAGAGCACGGTGCCCCGCGGGGCCAGGGCGAACGCGCCGCCGCAGACGGCGATGTCGTGCTTGCCGCTCAGCAGTCCCTGGGCGCCGATGTCGATGGCGTAGAGCGAGGAGGAGCAGGCGGTGTCGATCATCTGCACCTCGGTGTCCGCGGGCAGGACGTCCGCCATCGCGAGCTGTCCGACCCGGTGCGGCAGGAACCGCTCCGGGGCGTGGGCGCCGCGCCGGTACCGCCGGGCCAGGGTGTCGTGGACCGCGTCGAGGAGCCGGTCGCGCTGCGGTGCGGTGAGGTCGAGGGACCCGGCGATGCGACGGGCCCGCGTGTCCATGCCCGCGAGGACCCCGGCCTCCTCCAGGTGCTGACTGCCGTCGGGGGTGTAGCCCACCAGGAAGGAGTGGCGGGCTGAGGGGTCGCGGTGCACGCCCCGGAGCGCCTGGACCAGGCTGTGGCGCAGCCAGGTGGTGGTCAGCTCGTGGTCCGCGCCGGCTCCTGCGCCGGTGGGCGCGTTCATCGTCTCGACGGCTTCGGCGACCGGCTGGAAGCCGGTGATGAAGACGGACGTGTCCTGGTACGCCTTGTCGAGTGCCGAGGGGTCGGTCGAGTGGAAGGCCGCGCGCTCCCAGCGGTCCTCGGGCACGGGAACGAACAGGTCCGCGCCCGTGGTGCGCAACTCCCAGAACTCCTCGGGGCTGTTGGCGCCCGCGACGACCAGTCCCATGCCGACGACGGCGATGTCCTCGCCCACCACCTCGCCCGACGCGGCCCCGCCGTCACCCACGACCGCCCCGGCCGACACGGCCCCCTCGTCACCCACCACGGCCCCGGCCGACGCGCCCACGGCGTCACCCGCCGCACTCCCCACCGACACGGCACCACCACCGCCCACACCCTCGGCAGGACCGGCCACGTCACCCACCACAGTCCCGAGCGGCGCGCCCACTTCGTCACCCACGACCGCCCCGCCAGACGCGGCCCCGTCGTCACCCACGACCGCCCCGACCGGCGCGCCCACGGCGTCACCCACCGCACTCCCCACCGACACGGCACCACCACCGCCCCCACCCTCGGCAGGACCGGCCACGTCACCCACCACCGCCCCGACCGGCACCGCCACGTCGTCACCCGCCGGGACGGCAGCACCACCCGCCGCCTGCTCGGCAGGGGCGGTGGTCCGCTCTGCTCGCGGTGCGGTCGTCCCGTCGCGCCGCGGCGGGGACAGCAGGGCGGCCCCCAGGGACAGGCCTCCGTCGGCGAGGATGGTCTGGCCGGTGATCCAGCGGGAGTCGTCGGAGGCGAGGAAGGCCACGAGGGCGGCGAACTCCTCCGGTGTGCCGAGCCGGCCGAGCGGCGTGGCGTCCCGGATCACCTCCTGCATCGCCTCGGCGTCCGGGAACGCGTCCGCGACCTCACTGACCAGCATGGCCGCGGAGGCGGTGTTCACCCTGATGCCGAGCGGGGCGAACTCGACGGCCAGATAGCGGGTGAGCGCCTCGACGGCGGCCTTCGCCGGCGCGCAGGCCAGGTAGTTGGCCATCACCATCTGCGAGCTGCCGAGAGCCGACATCTGGATGATCGAGCCGCCGCCCCGACGGGCCATCAGCGGCGCCGCCGCACGGGCGCAGCGCAGGCTGCCCTTGTAGTTGGTGTCGAGGGCCTTGTCGAGGGCGGCGTCGGTGATCCGGTCGAACGGGAGCAGCGCGCCGTTCGCCGCGTTGTTCACCAGGATGTCGAGGTGGCCGAAGCGTTCGTCGATCTCCGCGAACATCCGGTCGACCTGGTCCTGCCGTGCCACGGAGGCCCTGATCAGGTCGGCCCGGGCGCCCAGCGCGGTCAGCTCCGCCTGGGTGCGTACGGCCTCGTCGTGGGAGTGGAAGTAGTTGACCAGGACGTGGGCGCCACGCTCGGCGAGGGCCCTGGCCACGCTCCGGCCGATGTTCCTGGCGCCACCGGTGACCAGGGCGAGTCTGCCCGTGAGCTGCTGCATCGCGAGATTGCTCCTTGTCGCGCGGTTCGGGACCGGGCGCGGGCGCACAGGCCGCGGCGCCCGGTCGGGGTGAGCCGCTCAGGCGGCGGCGACCGACATGTCGCCGCGCACCAGACGGGCCTGCAGCAGGTCGACCACCTTGCCGACGGTGTCGCAGTCGGACAGCCGGAAGCCCTTGTCGGCGGGCGCGATCCCGTAGCGGGCCGTGACTCGGTTCAGGAGCTCCACCTGCTTGACGGAGTCGATGCCGAGTTCGGCCTCCAGCAGGACGTCCTCGGTGAAGACCTCCTCGGGGTACTCCAGCGCCTCCGCGTACAGCGCGCGCACCGCGGTGAGCAACTCCGCCCGGTCCGGCACCCCGGCCGCGCCGGGCGTCGCCGGCTCCGCCGGGCCCGAGGGTGAGAGGTGCTGCGCGGGCGTCGACGGGCCCGCGGGGGCGACGGCCGGCGCGGGCTCCGCCGGGGTCGCGGGCCCGGTGGCCGCAAAGGGTACGGTGCCGGTGGCCGCGGAGGATCCGGTGCCGGTGGCGGACAGCCGTGTCCGGACTCGCTCGACGAGCTGTGTGCCGTACGAGGTCCAGAACCGCTCGAAGGAGTCGGCGCCGGTGTCGGTCAGCCCGGCGAGGGCCTCCTCCACGCCGAGCCGTCCGCCCGCGTCCAGTGTGAAGGTGGACCGGACGGCGAGGTCCCCGGCGTCGGCGAGGACGCGTTGGACGCACCGGCCGAGGGAGCCGAGTCCGCCCGCCTCGACGAACGTCGTGACGCCGTTGTCGTACAGGCCGCGGATGGTCCCGCAGAAGTCGACCGGGTGGACGAGATGCCGCGCGAGCAGGTCCGCCAGGTCGTCGTCCGCGCGGTACGCCCGGCGCAGGATGGGCGAGTACACCGCCGTGCGCGGCGCCTGCCGGGGCAGGCGGGCGACGCGGGCGGCGAACGGCGCCCGCAGCGGCTCCAGCGCCGGGTTGTGGAACGCGAACGGCGACGCCAGCAGGAGGCCGCCGGCCCCCAGTTCGCGAGCGACGCGCAGCGCGGCCAGCACCGAGCGCTCGGGGCCGCTGATCACCGTCTGCCGGTCGTGGTTCTCGGCGGCCACCGCCAGGGCCGGATCGTCCAGCAGGTCGAGCAGGTGCCGGGTGCGCCGCCCGTCGAGCGCCACGGCCGCCATCCGGCCGGTGGCCGGCTCCGCGTCCCGAAGGATCCGCAGCCGCTCCGCGACGATACGTGCGCCGTCCTCCACGGAGAAGGCGTCGGCGGCGGCGAGCGCCGCGATCTCGCCCAGACTGTGGCCCACGAGGACCCGTGGCCGCAGACCGTTTTCCCGCAGAATGCGCCAGGCGGCCACATCACTGCCGTAAATGGCCAACTGGGACACGTGGTCGGGCTGTTGCAGCAGGTCGTCGACGCTCAGCGGAGAACCTTCGAGGAGTACGGCGGAGACCGTACTTCCGAAGATTTCCTCGGCGACCGCGTCAACGGCCTTGAAAATCTCGTCGACTTGCTGGTACTTCATTCTGGCGGCCTGCAGAGCCGCTCCGTCGAATCCACCCTGACCCGGAAAGAGAACCGCCGTTTCCTCTGCCGTCATCCCCGCTGTGACTCCACTCGAATCGGACCGTCAAAACATTGCGGAACACGAGATCCAAGGAGCTTGCACAAGTACTGCGGCAGTCAATCAGCATCCGCACGGGAAGCGCACCGGACGAAAGTACACTTGACTGCCGGATATCTACTGTGAGCTGAGCGCGACCCAGTGCGTGTAGGCCTGGGCCACCAGGCCGGCCTGGAGGCGGGAGTCGAGTCGCAGCTTGGCGAGGATGCGCGTGATGTGGGACTTGACCGTGCGCTCGGTGACGTAGAGGGAGGCCGAGATGCGCTGGTTCGACAGACCCCGGCCGAGCAGGATGAACACGTCGAATTCCCGGTCGGTGAGTTCTTCGACACGGCTCACCGGGTCGGTGACCCAGTTGGCGCCGCTTTCACCGATGAGTGAGCTGATGCGTCTCCACTCCTGTCCGGACTCCCCTCTGCCGTCCGCCACTTCATGCCAGGTTTCAGAGAGCAGGGCGATCAACATTCCCCCTTTGCTGATCAACGGGTACCCGCGCAGCCGGACGCCACAGAAGCGTGCGTCCTCGTACGAAGGTGTGCGGCAGACCACCGGATCTGCGTCGATCGGGGCCTCTCACGGCCGCGCGGAATAACAGCTCCGTCCGGCCTCGGCGTCGACCGTGCCTCAATGAGTCGATGGCCGCTGGACTCGGCAATTCCCATGAAAGACGGGGAACTTGAACCTGTCCCGTAAACGGAGCTTCGCCTACACCCTAGCAAGACCCGCGCGCGGATTCCATGGGGGAATGGAGAAAGCGCGCCAAGAGGGAAACCCGGTCAACGGACGCTTTCGCCCGGCGCGTCCGGCACGCGCACGGCGTCCTTCGCCGACGTCGCGGAGTCCTCCCGGCTCCGGATGATCCGGTGCGCCAGTTCGGCGGTACACAGGCCCAGGGCGAGGAACACCACGCTGATCAGACCCAGTCGGTGGGCGCCCACGAGATGGAGGCCGGCGGCTCCGACGACGCCGGACAGGCCGACCCCCAGATAGGTCGCGGTCGCGTTGAGCGCGATCGACAGGGGGGCGCCGGCGCCGGACACGGAGATCAGCCGGTGCTGCTGCGGTACGAGCACACCGAAACCGCACACGCCCCACGCCGCGACGGCGACGAGCGCGCCCGGCAGCCCGGCCCCGCTCCAGGGCATCAGGGCGAAGTCGGCGACGCAGACCAGCAGGGCGACGGTGAGCACCCGGCGGGCGCCGAAGCGGTCGGTGAGGCTGCCGGCGATCACATTGCCGAGGGTGGCGGCGACACCGAAGACGACGAGGAGGAGGGCGAGCCGGTTGCCACTGCCGTCGGTGGCCCGGTCGTAGGAGAGACTGATGTACGTGTAGACCGTGTACAGGCCGGTCAGGGTGAACAGGGTCGTCGACAGCACGGTGACGATGCGGATGTCGCGCAGGGGCGCGAGTCGTTGGCGCAGTTTGGTGGCCGGTGGCTCGGGGATCTCGGGGAGCAGCGTCGCGACGCCGAGGGCCGCGACGACGCCGAGAGCCGCCACTCCCCACAGGGAGACCCGCCAGTGGCCCGCGGCACCGATGGCGGTGCCCAGCGGGGCGCCGAGCGCGGTCGCGGCGCTCAGCCCGGCGACGACGACGGCAAGGGCCCGGCCCCGCTGCTCCGGTGGGACCAGGGCGGTCGCCGCGACGGTGGCGACCGGGGTGACGACTGCGGCGCCGACGGCGGCCACCAGCCGGCCGGTCAGCGCGACGCCGTAGGCGGGGGCGAGGGCGACGAGCACGTTGCCCAGGACGAAGACGGCGAGCCCTGTCAGCAGCAGCCGGCGCCGCGGCCAGGACGCCGTGGCCGCGGCCAGCACCGGGGAGAGCAGTGCGTAGGCGAGCGCGAAGAGGGTGACCAGCTGGCCCGCCGCGGAGGGTGAGACGTCGAGGGACCGAGCGATGTCGGGCAGGATCCCCGCGATGAGGAATCCGTCGGTGCCGATGGCGAACGTGGCCGACGTCAGCACGAACAAGCGTGGGTTCACCTGGTTCCTCCAGACTTTCCGGTCGTACGAGCACTCCGGCGGCCGCAGGACACCGGGCGTTGGTCCACACCCGGGGGCCGTGACCCGTCGCTCCGGCGCCGTCCCCGGAGCGACGGGACGCGTCGGCCCCGCGTCGGCCCCCGGTCGGTCGGGGGGCCGGGTGGCTCAGTGAAGGCTGCCGACCAGACCCACGTGGAAGGGAGTCAGCTCGTCGGTGCGCCCGGCGAGGATCTTCGCCAGCCACTCCGGGTCGCCGAGAAGGGCCCGGCCGACCGCGACGAGGTCGAACTCCTCGCGCTCCATGCGGTCGAGCAGTTCCCCGATGTCGGTGACGCGGGACTGCTCGCCCTGGAACACCTGGAGGAACTCGTTGCTCAGGCCCACCGAGCCCACGCTGATGGCGGGCTTGCCGGAGACCTTCTTCGCCCAGCCGGCGAGGTTGAGGTCGGAGCCCTCGAACTCGGGGAGGTGGAAGCGCCGCGTGGAGCAGTGGAAGATGTCGGCGCCCGCCTCGGACAGCAGACCGAGGATGGTCTCCAGTTCCTGCGGGGTCTCGGCGATCCGGGCCTGGAAGTGGTTCATCTTCCACTGCGAGAGCCGGAAGGAGATCGGGAAGTCCTCGGACACGGCCGCCCGGCAGGCGGCCACGATCTCGGCGGCGAACCGCGTACGGCGGGCGACGTCCCCGCCGTAGCCGTCGGTGCGCCGGTTGGTGTAGGCCCACAGGAACTGGTCGACCAGGTAGCCGTGTCCGCCGTGGATCTCCACGCCGTCGAAGCCGAGGGCCTCGGCGGCCGCCGCGGCGGTGGCGTAGGCCGCGACCACGTTGTCGATGTCGGCCTGGGTCATCGCGCGGCCCGACTGGGTGCCGTCCAGGGCGATGCCGGAGGGGCCGACCCGCGGGGCGTCGGGCACGGGCGGGTTGCCGGCGGTGCGGTCCATGCCGACGTGCCACAACTGCGGCATGATCCGGCCGCCCTCCTGGTGGACCGCCTCGGCCACCGCGGACCAGCCGGCCAGCGCCTCGTCGCCGTGAAAGTGCGGGACCCGGGCGCTGGTGCCCGCCGAGTCGTGACCGACGTAGGTGCCCTCGGTGATGAGCAGGCCGACGCCGCCGGCGGCCCGCCGGGCGTAGTACCGCGCCACGTCCTCGCCCGGTACGCCGTCCGGGGAGAACTCGCGCGTCATCGGCGCCATCACGACACGGTTGGGCAGGGTGAGGCCGCCCAGGGAGAAGGGACGGACCAGGACGTCCTTGACACGCTCGACCGGATTCGTGGACATCAGTGTTCGCCTTCGCTAGGAAGCCGACCGCACGGCGACGGGGGAATTGCACCGTGCGGTCGGCGGCTTGGATGGGGTGGTGGTGGCTGGGTGCGGCCGGGCCGCGCTCAGTCCGCGGGCGGAGTGCGGACGGAGTCCTTGTCCGGCGCGCTCCCCGGGGCCGCCGCCGCGGCGGTGTCCGGGTCGGGGACCGGTGTCGCGCGGATGAACCACGCCGTGCCGAACGCGATGACCGACAGCGCGGCCGCGCCGACCACGACACCGTGCAGCCCGCTGCTGACGGCGTCCTCGACGGTGTGGCGCACACCGGCGGACATGTCCCTCAGCAGGGCGGGGGTCAGTTCGCCGCCGGCGGTCAGCCGTTGCTCCGCGTCGGAGCCGAGCCGCTCGGCCAGGACGTCGGCCGTGCGGCTGCTGTGCACGGCGCCGAGGACCGCGACACCGAGGGAGCCGCCGATGGTGCGCACCAGGGTGACGGTGCCGGTGGCGGCGCCCATGTCCCGCGGGGCGGCGTTGTCGATGGTGGTGAGCAGGGTGCTCTGCATCAGGATGCCGACGCCGACTCCGGTGACGAGGGTCAGTGCCGAGGCCGCGACGAGCGGGGTGTCCGTGCCGAGCAGAAGCAGCAGCAGCGCGCCGGCGACGGTGACGGCGCCGCCGGTGAGCGGCACCACGCGGTCCAGTCCCCCGCGGTCCATCAGCCGTCCGGTGACCAGCTGGGCGGTGAGCATACCGAGCATCAGCGGCAGGATGAGCAGGCCGCTGACGGTGGGTGAGGCGCCCTGGACGAACTGCATGTACTGCGGCAGGTAGTTGACGACGGAGATGAGGACGGCGCCGACCAGGAAGCTGAGCACCTGGGCCAGGGTGAACTCCCGGCTGGTGAACAGCCGGGGCGGTGTGATCGGTTCGGCGGCCCGCTGTTCGACGCGGACGAACCAGGCCAGGCAGAGCACGATCACGACGGCGAGCGCGGCGATCTGCCAGGACGTCCAGGCGTATGTGGTGCCGGCCCAGCTGGCCAGCAGGGTGAGGGCCAGGATGCCGCCGGTGAGCAGGGCCGCGCCGAGGTAGTCCACGCGCCCCGTGACGCGTTGGGTGGGCAGCCGTATGCCCTTGGCGACGGCCAGCAGCGCGACGGCCCCGATGGGCACGTTGACGTAGAAGGTCCAGCGCCAGTTCATGTAGTCGGTGATGAATCCGCCGAGCAGGGGGCCGCCGACGAACGCGATCGGCAGCATGACACCCACCATCGACTGGATGCGGCCGCGTTCCTGCGGCGCCGCCAGCACGGCGATCAACGACATCGCCCCGACCATCAGCCCGCCGGCGCCGAGGCCCTGGACGGCGCGGAAGGCGATGAGCTGGCCCATGCTCTGGGCCAGGCCGCACAGCACCGTCCCGATCAGGAAGAGCACCACGGAGTTGGTGTAGGCGCCCTTGCGGCCGTGGAGGTCGCCGAGCTTGCCCCAGAGCGGGGTGGAGGCGGCCATGGTGAGCAGGTACGCCGTCACCGACCAGGAGAAGTGGTCGAGTCCGCCGAGGTCGCCCACGATCGTGGGGAGAGCGGTGCTGACGATCTGTCCGTCGAGCGTCGCCAGGAAGATGCCGAGCATCAGTCCGAAGACGCCCAGCCGGGGCAGGGCGGGCCGGTCGGCTGCGGCGGTGGGTGTCGAGGGGTCGTTCATCGCTGCCCCCAAGGCAGGAGTGGCGGGACGTCAGACGGCGTAGGGGCGGGCACGCCTGGCCTCGCGCAGGGCGTGCGCCCACCAGGTGAGCTGGTCGAGCATGGCCTTGGCCGCGACGTCGCAGCCGGGGTCGGCCGGCTTGCCGTCGGCGCCGAAGATCTCGCCGTAGTTGTGGAAGCTGACGGTGTTGCGGATGGTGACCGCGTGCAGTTCCGCGAGGACGACACGGAGCTGTTCGACGGCGCGCAGGCCGCCGGCGAGGCCGCCGTAGGAGACGAAGCCGACGGGCTTGGCGTGCCACTGCTCGTTGTGCCAGTCGATGGCGTTCTTCAGCGGCGCCGGGAAGCTGTGGTTGTACTCCGGGGTGACGATCACGAAGGCGTCGGCCTCGGCGAGCCGCGGCGACACCGCCCCGAGCTGGGCCACGACCTCCTCGGAGGGGGTCTGGCCGAAGGCCGGGAAGACGGTCGGCAGCGGCGTCTCGACGAGGTCGACCACGTCGGCCGTCATGTCCTCGCGCTCGGCGATGTGTCCGGTGATCCAGTCGGCCACGACCGGGCCGAAGCGCCCGTCCCGCGTACTGCCGATGATCACCGCGGTCCGCAGGGGGCCACCGGTCGCGTCCGTCATGGGAACTCCTCCAGGAGTGTGTACGCCGTATCGTTCACGTACAACGTACACAGCAGCGTGTACGTTGTCCACTCCTGATACGCTGTACACAGCACTGTCGGCGGAAGGAACACCTGCGATGGCCTCCCAGGAGAGACAGGTACAGACCGAGGACAGGGACCACGTCTCCGTGTGGGAACGGCTGGAACGCCCGGCGCCGGCCCCTCGCACCACCCTCACCCCCCAGCGGATCGCCAGAGCCGCGGTCGGCGTCGCCGACACCGAGGGACTCGACGCGGTCACCATGCGGCGCCTGGCCACCGAGCTCGGTGTCGCCCCCATGGCGGCCTACCGCTACGTCACCGGCAAGGACGAACTCCTCGAGCTGATGGTCGACTTCGTCTACGGCGAGCTGGACCTGCCGGACGGCGCCGAGGGCTGGCGCCCGACCATGCGCACGCTCGGCCTGCGCATCAGGGAGGTCCTGCTGCGGCACTCGTGGGTGACCCGTGCGACCTGGTGCGCGCCGACCCCGAACCAGCTGGCCGTGCCCGAGGCCGCGCTGGCCGCGCTCGACGGCCTCGGACTCGACGCGGACACCGCCATGGCGGTCTACAGCACCGTCACCGCGTACGTGCACGGCGCGGTCGACACGGAGATCGCGCTGACCCAGCTGCTGCGGGTGCACGGCTGGTCCAGCCGTGAGGAGGCCCGGTCGGGACTGGCCTCGCAGATGGCCTGGCTCATGAGCACCGGCCGCTTCCCGATGTACGCGCGCTACATCGGCGAGGCCGACCGCAAGGACGACCCGCAGTGGCAGTTCGAGACCGGCCTGGACTGCGTCCTCGACGGCATCGCCGCCCGCCTGGCGGTCTGAGGACATCTCCCGAACAGGTCACTCAGAAAAACAGAAGGCCCGCTACAGAGAAATGACATGTAGCGGGCCTTCGCTTGTCCGCGCCGGAATCCCCGAAATAGGTTCGCCGTACATCGAGGCGGTGGGGGAAATGACAAACGGACGCACGGACACCACGAGGACCGCACCTAGGACGACCGGACCGCTGGAGTGCGAGGGCGCCGCGTGCCGGCGCGGCGGGACGGCGGGCCGGGCCCGCGACATCGCCGCCGCCGGCAGCCGGCTCTGCCCGACCTGCCGGCTCCGGCTCATCCACGACCTGCGGCGGCTGCCACGCCTGTACGACGAGTGCGGCGGGCTGCTCACCGGCGCCGACCGGCCCCGCGACCGCACGTCGGGCGGCCCGCTGCCCGGCATGCCGTTCAACACGGCGGCGGCCGAGGCCCGCTCGGAGATCCTCGGGATCCTGCGGTCCTGGGCCGCCCTGGTGATCGAGGAACGGAGGGCCGGCGCCCCCCGGGACACCCCGGCCGACATCGCCGACTTCCTGCTCCGGCAGGCCGACTGGCTCGGCGCGCACCAGGCCGTCGGCGAGCTGTCCGACGAGGTCAACCGGTGTGTGCGCCGGGCCCGCGGGGTGATCGACCCCGCTCCCCGGCGCCGCGTCCCGGTCGGCGACTGCGTGGTGCCGGGCTGCCGGGGCGCTCTCACGGCGGCCGCAGGGCGCGGCTCGGCCGACACCGCGGTCGAGGTCGGCTGCGACACCGATCCCGCCCACCGATGGTCCGGTCAGGAGTGGCTGCGACAGGGCGCGAGCGCGGCCCAGCGGCAGGAGCCGGCGGTGCGCTGGATGACCGCCCGGGACATCGCCGTGCTGTGGGGCGTCGCGCCGGGCAGCGTGTATCGCCGCGCCAGCGAGGACCGGTGGCGACGGCGCGCGCACAACGGCCGCACGTACTACCACGAGCAGGACATCCACGCGTCGCTCGGCGCCCGCGCCTGACCGGCGCGGGAGGCGGCCGGCGAGGCCGGCCAGTAGCCGACAAGAAGCGGAATAGAAGCTCTGCCAAGGGTGAGACACCCCGGCAGGGCTTCTTTTTTGTTGCCCCTGGAAATGGGACTTGACAAGAGTTTGACACAAGCTTGTTGTCGAGCTGGAAAATCTGCATTGACATCGGACGGGATTCCGAAGAAGCTCTTCATTAGCTTCCGCAGCACTGTGTCGATTCACCCGGCACACACATATCAGGGCCGCATTGCACGGCCTGTCCGAGGCGGCGCACCGATGTCCCATTCCGGTGCGCCGCCTCGTCGTATCCACCACTTCCGACGCCCCGGAGGACACATCCATGGACGCTTCCGTCATCGTCGCCGGCGCGGGTCCCACCGGACTCATGCTCGCCGGGGAACTACGGCTTGCGGGAGTCGACGTCATCGTGCTGGACCGGCTCCGGGAACGCACCGGCGAGTCCCGCGGGCTGGGCTTCACCACCCGGACGATGGAGGTCTTCGACCAACGCGGCCTGCTGCACCGGCTCGGCGACATGGGGACCAGCAACGCCGGGCACTTCGGCGGCCTGCCGGTCGACTTCGGCGTCCTCGACAGCATCCACCAGGCGGCCAAGACCGTCCCCCAGTCGGACACCGAGACGATGCTCGAGGAGTGGGTGCGGGAACTGGGCGCCGACATCCGGCGCGGCCACGAGCTGGTCACCCTGCGCGACCACGGCGACCATGTCGAGGTCGAGGTGCGCGGTCCCGAGGGCGAGGAGAGCCGGCTGACGGCTCCCTATCTCGTCGGGTGCGACGGCGGCCGCAGCACCGTGCGCAAGGCCGTCGGCTTCGACTTCCCGGGCACCGCGGCGACCATGGAGATGTACCTCGCGGACATCAAGGGCGTGGACCTGAAGCCGCGGCTGATCGGTGAGACGTACTCGGGCGGCATGGTCATGTGCGGCCCGCTCGGCGACCGCGGCGTGACCCGCATCATCGTCTGCGAGCACGGCACCCCGCCCCGCCGGCGCACCGAGCCGCCCTCGTACGCGGAGGTCGCGGCGGCCTGGCAGCGAATCACCGGCATCGACATCTCGCACGCCGAGCACGAGTGGGTGAGTGCGTTCGGCGACGCGACCCGGCTGGTCACCGAGTACCGGCGGGGCCGGGTGCTGCTCGCCGGGGACGCCGCGCACATCCATCTGCCGGCCGGCGGCCAGGGCATGAACACCGGCATCCAGGACGCCGTGAACCTCGGCTGGAAGCTGGCCGCCGTGGTCCGCGGCACCGCGCCCGAGGCCCTGCTGGAGACCTACCACGGCGAGCGGTACCCGGTGGGCGAGCGGCTGATGATGAACACCAAGGCCCAGGGTCTGCTCTTCCTCAGCGGAGACGAGATCCAGCCCCTGCGCGACGTGCTGGCGGAGCTGATCCGTTACGAGGAGGTCAGCCGCCATCTCGCCGGGATGGTGAGCGGCCTGGAGATCCGTTACGACGTCGGACCGGGCCGGCACCCGCTGCTGGGGCTGCGCATGCCGCACCTGGAGCTGGTGGGCGACCGGCGCAAGACCAGCAGCACCCAACTGTTGCGCGCGGGGCGGGGCGTGCTGCTCGACCTGGAGGACAACGCCGTCCTCCGCGACCGTGCGGCCGGGTGGTCGGACCGGGTGGACATCGTCACGGCGGAGCCCCACGCCGTCCCGGCCGACAGTCCGCTCTCGGGCACGTCGGCGGTCCTGGTGCGGCCCGACGGTCATGTGGCCTGGGCGGCGCCGGGCAGCCATCACGACCTGCCCATGGCACTGGAGCGCTGGTTCGGTCCGTCCCGGATCCAGCAGTCCTGACAAGGAGAGACTCATGCACAGCACGTTGATCGTGGCCCGGATGGAACCGCACGCGGCCGAGGACGTCGCCCGCCTCTTCGGTGAGTTCGACGGCACGGAGATGCCGCACCGGATGGGTACCCGACGCCGGCAGCTCTTCACCTACCGCGGCCTCTACTTCCACCTGCAGGACTTCGACTCCGAGGACGGCGGCGAGCGGATCGAGGCCGCGAAGACGGACCCGCGGTTCGTCGGCATCAGCGAGGACCTCAAGCCGTTCATCACCGCCTACGACCCCGCCACCTGGCGCTCCCCCGCCGACGCGATGGCGCAGCGCTTCTACCACTGGACCGCGCTGTGAGCGGCCCGCACGCCCGGCGGGTGGTGATCACCGGCATCGGGGTCACCGCGCCCGGCGGCGTGGGCGCCAAGAACTTCTGGAGCCTGCTCTCCGACGGCCGTACCGCCACCCGGCGGATCAGCTTCTTCGATCCGTCCCCGTTCCGCTCGCAGATCGCCGCCGAGGTCGACTTCGACGCCGAACTGCTGGGGCTGGGCGCCCAGGAGGTCCGGCGGATGGACCGGGCCGCCCAGTTCGCGGTGGTCACCGCGCGGGAGGCGGTCGCGGACAGCGGCCTGGAGTTCGACTCCCTCGACCCGCACCGCACCGGCGTGACCATCGGCAGCGCCGTCGGCGCGACGATGGGGCTCGACCAGGAGTACCGCACCGTCAGCGACAGCGGCCGGCTGGACCTCGTCGACCACGAGTACGCGGTCCCGCACCTGTACAACTACCTGGTGCCCAGCTCCTTCGCCGCCGAGGTGGCCTGGGCGGTGGGCGCCGAGGGGCCGACCACCGTGGTCTCCACCGGCTGCACCTCCGGTCTGGACGCCGTGGGCTACGCCGCCGAACTGATCCGTGAGGGCTCGGCCGACGTCATGGTGGCCGGCGCGGCGGACGCCCCGATCTCGCCCATCACCGTGGCCTGCTTCGACGCGATCAAGGCGACCACCCCGCGCAACGACGATCCGGAGCACGCCTCGCGCCCCTTCGACGGGACGCGCAACGGCTTCGTCCTGGGCGAGGGCTCGGCCGTGTTCGTCCTGGAGGAGCTGGACAGCGCCCGGCGGCGCGGCGCCCATGTGTACGCCGAGATCGCCGGGTACGCCACGCGCAGCAACGCCTTCCACATGACGGGCCTGCGCCCCGACGGACGCGAGATGGCCGAGGCCATCCGGGTGGCCCTGGACGAGGCCCGCCTCGACCCCACAGCCATCGACTACGTCAACGCGCACGGCTCGGGCACCAAGCAGAACGACCGGCACGAGACGGCCGCGTTCAAGCGCAGCCTCGGTGAGCACGCGTACGCCGTGCCGGTCAGCTCCATCAAGTCGATGGTGGGCCACTCGCTGGGCGCGATCGGTTCGATCGAGATCGCGGCGAGCGCGCTGGCGATGGAGCACGGCGTCGTGCCGCCCACCGCCAACCTGCACACGCCCGACCCCGAGTGCGACCTCGACTACGTGCCGCTCACCGCGCGGGACTGGCGGACCGACGCGGTGCTGTCGGTGGGCAGTGGTTTCGGCGGGTTCCAGAGCGCCATGGTGCTCGCCCGCCCCGATCGGAGGGCCGCATGAGCGCGACAGGTGTCCGGGTGGCCGTCACCGGGCTGGGCGTCGTCGCCCCCAACGGCCTGGGCACGGAGGCCTACTGGGCGGCGACCCGCAAGGGGACCAGCGGCATCGGGCGGATCTCGCGCTTCGTGCCCGACCGCTATCCGGCTCAGCTGGCCGGTGAGATCGACGGGTTCGTCGCGGAGGAGTATCTGCCGGGCCGGCTGCTGCCGCAGACCGACCGGATGACCCAGCTGGCTCTCGTGGCCGCCGACTGGGCGTTCCAGGACGCCGGGGTGCACCCCGGGGAGCTGCCCGAGTTCGAGATGGGCGTGATCACGGCCAGTTCGTCGGGCGGCTTCGAGTTCGGCCAGCGGGAGCTGCAGGCTCTGTGGAGCAAGGGCGGCCGGTACGTGAGCGCGTACCAGTCCTTCGCCTGGTTCTACGCCGTCAACAGCGGCCAGATCTCCATCCGCAACGGCATGCGCGGCCCGAGCGGTGTGGTGGTCAGCGACCAGGCGGGCGGGCTCGACGCCGTCGCCCAGGCGCGGCGGCAGATCCGCAAGGGCACCCGGCTGGTGATGTCGGGCGCCGTCGACGCCTCGATCTGCCCGTGGGGCTGGGTCGCGCAGATGGCGAGCAACCGGCTGAGCACCAGCCGCGACCCGGAGCGCGCCTACCTCCCCTTCGACGAGGCCGCGCACGGTCATGTGCCCGGTGAGGGCGGTGCCCTGCTCGTGCTGGAGGAACTGGAGCAGGCCCGGGCGCGGGGCGCCCAGCAGATCTACGGCGAGATCGCCGGATACGGCGCCACGCTCGACCCCCGGCCGGGCAGCGGGCGTCCGCCGGGCCTGCGCAAGGCCGTCGAGCTGGCGCTGGCCGACGCCCAGGCGGCGCCCGGCGACATCGACGTGGTGTTCGCCGACGCGGCCGCGATCCCCGAGCTGGACCGGATCGAGGCCGAGGCGATCACCGGGGTGTTCGGGGCCCGGGCGGTGCCCGTGACGGCGCCCAAGACGATGACCGGGCGGCTCTACTCGGGGGCGGCGCCCCTGGACCTGGCGGCGGCGTTCCTGGCCATGCGGGACGGCGTGATCCCGCCGTCCGTCGGTATCTCCCCCTCCCCCGGCCACGACCTGGACCTGGTCGTCGGCCAGGAGCGGACCGCACCGGTGCGCAGCGCCCTGGTGATCGCCCGCGGCCACGGCGGCTTCAACTCCGCGACCGTGGTGCGCGCCGCGACCCCGGCCGTGTCGTCCGCATGATCCGGGGCTCCGTCCCGCCGGCGAGCGACATCGGTCACGACGGCTGCGGAGGGCCGGCCGTGACTTTTCCCCACAACAGCGACGAAAGGACAGCCACCCATGCCTGCCCATGAGTTCACCCTCGACGACCTCAAGCGCATCCTGCGCGAGGGAGCCGGCGCGGACGAAGGCATCGACCTCGACGGCGACATCGCCGACACCGACTTCGAGTCGCTGGGCTACGAGTCCCTGGCGATGCTGGAGACCGGCAGCCGGATCGAGCGCGAGTTCGGCGTCACCCTGGACGACGACACGCTGACCGACGCCAGGACGCCGCGCGCGCTGCTCGACGCCGTCAACGCCCTGCTGGTGCCCGCCCGGATCGGCTGAGCCCAGCCCGGACCGCGCCCGCCGGTTCCCGCCGGCCACCGTCGATGCCCCCGGCGGGGACCGGCGGGGCGCGGTCCCCCCGCCCCGGCCCGGGGGGGGCGCCGGGGTTCCCGTCGCTGCCGCCGCGTGCCCTCCGGCCCGGCGGCAGCGGCCTGTCAGCCGCCGCCCACCGAAGCACGCAGGAGACAGACATGACGCAGCAGAACCCGAAGGTCGCCCTCGTCACGGGCGCGACCAGCGGTATCGGCCTGGCGGTGACCAGGCTGCTGGCCGGCCAGGGCCACCGGGTGTTCCTCTGCGCCCGCACCGAGGCGAGCGTGACCCGTACGGTCAAGGAGCTCCTCGACGAGGGGCTGGAGGTGGACGGCGCCCCCTGCGACGTCCGCTCCCGGGACGACGTCAAGCGGTTCGTGCAGCAGGCGGTCGACCGCTTCGGCACGATCGACGTGCTGGTCAACAACGCGGGCCGGTCGGGCGGCGGAGTCACCGCCGACATCGCCGACGACCTCTGGTACGACGTCATCGACACCAACCTCAACAGCGTCTTCCTGATGACGCGCGAGGTGCTCACCACGGGCGGCATGCGCGCCAAGGACCGCGGCCGGATCATCAACGTCGCCTCGACCGCGGGCAAGCAGGGCGTGGTGCTCGGCGCCCCGTACTCGGCCTCCAAGCACGGTGTCGTCGGCTTCACCAAGGCGCTCGGCAACGAGCTGGCGCCCACCGGCATCACCGTCAACGCGGTCTGCCCCGGCTACGTCGAGACCCCGATGGCGCAGCGCGTGCGCCAGGGCTACGCGTCCGCCTACGACACCACCGAGGACGCCATCCTGGAGAAGTTCCAGGCGAAGATCCCCCTCGGCCGCTACTCGACCCCCGAGGAGGTCGCGGGCCTGGTCGGCTATCTGGCCTCCGACACCGCCGCCTCCATCACCTCCCAGGCGCTGAACGTCTGCGGCGGCCTGGGCAACTTCTGAGACCCGGCCCGGGCAGAACAACGACACGGAGGAGCACGAGATGACGACCCGTCAGGTCGAGCACGAGATCACCGTCGAGGCCCCGGCCGCCGCCGTCTACCGGCTGATCGCCGAGGTGGAGAACTGGCCCCGGATCTTCCCGCCCACCATCTACGTCGACCACGTGGAGCGCGGCGCGGGCGAGGAGCGCATCCGGATCTGGGCCACCGCCAACGGCGAGGCGAAGAACTGGACCTCCCGGCGCACCCTGGACCCGGAGAACCTGCGGATCACCTTCCGCCAGGAGGTCTCCACCCCGCCGGTCGCCGCCATGGGCGGCACCTGGATCATCGAGCCGCTGTCCGAGGCGTCCGCCCGGATCCGGCTGCTGCACGACTACCGGGCCGTCGACGACGACCCGGCCGGCCTGAAGTGGATCGACGAGGCCGTCGACCGCAACTCCCGCTCGGAGCTGGCCGCCCTGAAGACCAACGTCGAACTGGCCCACGCCGCCGAGGAGATCACCTTCTCCTTCGAGGACACCGTGCAGATCGCCGGCTCGGCCAAGGACGCCTACGACTTCGTCAACGAGGCCGGGCTGTGGGTGGAGCGGCTGCCGCACGTGGCCTCCGTGCGCTTCTCCGAGGACACCCCGGGGCTGCAGACCCTGGAGATGGACACCCGCGCCAAGGACGGCTCGACGCACACCACGAAGTCGTACCGGGTGACCTTCCCCCACTACAGGATCGCCTACAAGCAGGTCACGCTGCCCGCGTTGATGACCCTGCACACCGGCTACTGGACGTTCACCGAGAACGAGGGCGGTGTCGCCGCCACCTCGCAGCACACCGTGGTCCTCAACACCGAGAACATCGCCCGGATCCTGGGTCCCGAGGCGACCGTCGCCGACGCCCGGGAGTACGTCCGCGGCGCGTTGAGCGCCAACAGCCGCGCGACGCTCGGTCACGCCAAGGACTACGCCGAGAACAAGCGCTGACCATGGCCGAGCCGGACACCGATGTGATCGTGGTCGGCGCCGGGCCGGTCGGTCTGATGCTCGCCGGGGAACTGCGCACCGGCGGCGCACGGGTGACCGTACTGGAACGGCTGACGCGGCCGACCACCGAGTCGCGGGCCTCGGTCCTGCACGCGCGCACGATGGAGCTGCTGCACGAACGGGGCCTGCCGGCGCGGTTCGGGCCGTTGCCCGACGCCGGTCCCGGGCACTTCGGCGGTATCCGCCTCGACCTGACCGAGGCCGGGGACAGCCCGTACGCCGGACAGTGGAAGGCACCGCAGACCCGGGTCGAGGCCGTGCTGGCGGAGTGGGCGACGGGGCTCGGGGCCGAGGTGCGGCGCGGTCACACGGTGACCGGTCTGGTCGAGGGACCCGACCGGGTCCATGTGGTCGCCACCGCCCCGGACGGCGAGCGGCTGCGGCTCGGCGCCGCGTACGTCGTCGGCTGCGACGGCGAGGAGAGCGCCGTACGCCGGCTGGGCGGCTTCGACTTCCCCGGGGCCGGTCCCACCAAGGAACTGCTGCGCGCCGATCTGGCGGACATCGACCTGCGCGAGCGGCGCTTCGAGCGGCACCCGGAGGGCGTGGCCAACGCCCGCCGCGGTCCGGACGGCGTCACCCGCATCATGGTGCACGCGTTCGACCGGGTCCCCGGCACGGCCCGCACCCCCGCCTTCGCGGAGGTCTGCGCCGTCTGGGCCCGCGTCACCGGCGAGGACATCAGCGGCGCCCGGCCGGTGTGGGTCAACGCCTTCCACAACGCACGGCGGCAGGCGGCCCGTTACCGCAGGGGCCGGGTGTTCCTCGCCGGGGACGCCGCGCACGTCCAGCTGCCGGTCGGCGGCCAGGCCCTCAACCTCGGTCTGCAGGACGCGATGGACCTCGGCGGGAAGCTCGCCGCGCATCTGGCCGGCCGGGCCGGCGCGGACCTGCTCGACACCTATCACGCGGTCCGCCACCCGGTGGGCGCGCGCACGCTCGCCAACATCGAGGCGCAGGCGCAGCTGCTGTTCGGCGGGCCCGAAGTGGACGCCCTGCGGGCGGTGTTCCGGGAGCTGCTGGACATCCCGGCGGCCCGCCGCCACCTCGGCGCGATGATCAGCGGGCTCGACGGCGGCGGCCCCGCCGCGGCACGGTCCGGCCGGCCGGCCGGGTCCGACGCTCCCGCACCGACTCGTCAGCACCTCACGCACAGGAGGATCACCATGGGCAAGCTCACCGGAAAGACCGCGCTCGTCACCGGCTCCAGCCGGGGCATCGGGCGGGCGACAGCCCTGCGGCTGGCCCGCGAGGGCGCGCTCGTCGCGGTGCACTGCTCCAGCAACCGGGAGGCCGCCGAGGAGACCGTCGCCGCGATCGAGAAGGACGGCGGCCGGGCCTTCTCGGTGCTGGCCGAGCTCGGCGTGCCCGGCGACGTCCACGAGCTGTTCCTGGCCCTGGAGCGGGAGCTGAAGGAGCGCACCGGCGCCACCACCCTCGACATCCTGGTGAACAACGCGGGCGTCATGGGCGGGGTGAACCCCGAGGACCTGACGCCCGAGCAGTTCGACCGGCTCTTCGCCGTCAACGCGAAGGCGCCGTACTTCCTGGTGCAGCGCGCGCTGAGCAACCTTCCCGACGGCGGCCGGATCATCAACATCTCCTCGGGGCTGACCCGGGTCGCCAACCCGCAGGAGGTGGCGTATGCGATGACGAAGGGCGCCATCGACCAGCTCACCCTGCACTTCGCCAAGCACCTCGGCCCGCGCGGCATCACCGTGAACAGCGTGGGTCCGGGCATCACCGACAACGGCACGCCGATCTTCGACGACCCGGAGGCGGTGGCCGCCATGGCGGGCTACTCGGTGTTCAACCGGGTCGGTGAGGCCCGGGACATCGCCGACGTGGTGGCCTTCCTCGCCGGGGACGACGCCCGCTGGATCACCGGCTCCTACCTGGACGCCAGCGGCGGCACCCTGCTCGGGGGCTGAGCGGACGGACGGCAAGCGCATGACGACGCTCTCCCCCCGCTCCGCCTCCCGGACCGGCGCCGGACAGCGGGCCCTGCTGTTCGTCCTCGCCGGCAACATGCTCATCGACGCCCTCGAGGTCTCCGTCGTCCTGGTCGCGCTGCCCGCCGTGGAACGCGACCTCGGGCTCACGACGGGGGCGGGCCAGTGGGTGATGAGCGGCTTCGCCGCCGGGTTCGCGGCGCTGCTGCTCCTCGGTCCGCGTCTGATCGCCCGCTGGGGCCGGCGGCGCGTGTACCTCGCCGCGCTGCCGGTGTTCATCGCCGCCTCGGTGGCCGGCGGGCTGGCCGACCAGGGGGCCGTACTGATCGCCACCCGGGTGGTGAAGGGCATGTGCGCGGCGCTGACCGCGCCCACCGGCCTCGCGATCATCAGCACCACGTTCCGCCCCGGACCCGAACAGCGCCGGGCGGTGTCGGTGTACTCGCTGTTCGGGGCGGCCGGGTTCACCGTGGGCCTGCTGTCCTCGGGCGCGCTCACCGAACTGAGCTGGCGCTGGAACCCGGTGTTTCCCGCACCGGTCGCCCTGCTCCTGCTCGTGGCCGGCCTGCGCCTCATCCCCCGGGACAGCGCGCCGACGGCCGCCGTGCCCCTTCGGGTGACCCTGGCCCGGCTGGTGCGCAACGGCCCGTTCGTGCGGTCGGCGGTGTGCGCGGCGACGCTGAACGGCACGTATCTGGGACTGCTGCTGCTCCTCACCCACTGGCTGCACGACCAGTGGGGGTGGAGCTCCTGGCGTACGGCGCTCGCCTTCCTGCCGGCCTGTGTGCCGCTGGCGGTCGCCCTGCCGTTCAGCGGCCGGACGGTGGCGCGCTTCGGCACCGAACGGCTGATCGCGGCCGGCGGCTGCGCGACGGCCCTCGGCTGCGCGACCGCGCTGCTGACCGGAGCGCCGGGGTCGTACGCCACCGGGGTCCTGCCGGTGCTGCTGTGCGTCGAGGCCGGCTTCGTCCTGTCCTTCGCGGCCCTCAATCTGCAGGCCTCGTCCGGTGTCCCGGCCGAGCACCGGGGAGCCGCCGTGCCGGTCTACCAGACGGCCGTACAACTCGGTCCCGTGCTGGCCCTGCCGGCCGTGGCCGCGACCGCCGCCACCGGCTACCGCGCGGCCCTAACGGTCCTCACCGCGCTGTCGGTGACGGGAGCCCTGATCGCCTGCGCGTCCCGCGGGCGCGGCACCGACGCCACCGCGTGACACCACACCCCTCAGCCCTGCACACCTACGCGCACGAGACGCGAACGGAGATCGACGATGCGTGTCCTGTTCACCATCTTCCCGGCGACGGCACACCTGTATCCGGTCGTACCACTGGCCTGGGCGCTGCAGAGCGCCGGGCACGAGGTCGTCGTGGCGAGCCACGCGGGTGTGATGGACCCGGGGGTGATCGAGAACATCGGCAAGGCGGGGCTCACGGCCGTGCCGCTCGGCACGGCGGACGAGCTGCCGGAGGCGCTCGGCCCGCACACCGGTGACACCGAGCCGGACCGGCCCTCGCTCGGCTTCGACGCCCACGAGCCGGAGGAGACGAGTTCCTGGCGCACGACGCGCGCCATCCTCACCGGCATGTTCCGGCTGTACTACCCGGAGCCGGCCCAGCCGGGCGCGCCCCGGCCGGTGCTGGACAAGCTGGTCGACTTCGCCCGCGCCTGGCGCCCCGACCTGGTGCTGTGGGACCCGCTGGTGTTCCCCGCGCCGATCGCCGCGCAGGTCAGCGGCGCCGCGCACGCCCGCCTGATGTGGGGCACGGACAACGTCGCGGTGATCCACGAGCGTACGAAGAGGGAACTGGCCGATCCCGGCTCGGAGCTGACGGAGCACCCGTGGCTCGCCTGGTTCGGCCCGGTGCTGGAGAAGTACGGGCTGGAGTTCAGCGACGAGATGGTGCTGGGCCAGTGGACCCTCGACCTGACCCAGTCCCGGATGCGGGCGCCGCTGGACCTGACGCACATCCCGGTGCGGCGGGTCCCGTACACCGGCGCGGCCCCGCTTCCCGACTGGCTGCACTCACGCCCCGAGCGGCCGCGTGTGGTGCTGTCCCTGGGGGTGAGCCGGCGCCGGATCTTCGGCAAGTTCAGCGGCTTCCCCATGCGGGAGTTCTTCGACTCGGTGTCCGACCTGGACATCGAGGTCGTCGCCACGCTCAACAGCCAGCAGCTCGACGCGGTGGGCACGCTGCCCGGCAACGTCCGCGCCGTCGAGTACGTCCCTCTCAACCAGGTCCTGCCGACCAGTTCCGCGATCATCCACCACGGCGGCGGCGGCACCTTCGCCTCCGCCGTGGCTTTCCAGGTGCCGCAGCTGGTGATGCCGCTGGTCATGTGGGACGAGATGGTCACGGCCCGCTACGTGGCGGACATGGGGGCGGGTCTGGTCGCCGATCCCGACGCCTTGGACGTCCCGGGGCTGCGCAAACAGCTCGTGCAGCTCCTTGAGGAACCGTCGTTCCAGCTGGGCGCCCGCCGGCTGTACGAGGAGATGCTCGCCGCGCCGGCGCCGAAGGACGTCGTTCCGCTGCTGGAGCGGCTGACCGCCGAGCGGCGCTGACCGCGCCCCGAGAGGACTGTCCGTCAGATGCGCGTACTGGTGATCTCCACCCCTGTACCGACCCACTTCCAGCCTCTGGTGCCGCTGCTGTGGGCGCTGCGCGGGGCCGGGCACGAGGTGACCGTCCTCGGCCAGCCCGACGTGTTCGGCGCCGTCCGGGCCTGCGGGCTCACGGGTGTCCGGGTGGGCGAGCCGTTCGACGTGAACGCGATGCTGCTGAAGGGGCTGCCCGAACAGCAGCGGCCGCTCCAGGCGCGGCCCCGGCCGGCCCCCGAGCTGATCGGCGGATACGGCAGGGTGTGGTGGGCCCACGCCACCTCGCTGCTGGACCGCTACACCGACGTGGCCGAGGAGTACCGGCCGCAACTGATCCTCGCCGACCCGCTGGAGTACTGCTCCCTGGTCATCGGGGCGCGGCTGGGGGTGCCGGTGGCGCACCACCGGTGGACGGTGGACGCCATCTCCGGCCCCGCCCGGCGCTTCGTCCGCCCGGACTTCCAGGAGCTGTGCGAGAAGCTCGGTCTGTCGGGTCTGCCGGACCCGGACGTGCTGCTCGACCCGTGCCCGCCGTCCCTGCGGATCCCGGACGGCGAGCCGGGCGTGCCGATCCGGTACGTGCCGTACAACGGGGGCGGCGAGGTGCCGGCCTGGGTGCGGGCGGACCGGGGCCCGGGGGCCGGACGACGCCGGGTGGCGGTGTCGCTGGGCAACACGCTCGCCCTGCACGGCGAGCGCTTCACCCGCGCTCTGCTGCGCGCCCTCGCCGCGCGGCCCGGCACCGAGATCCTGGTGACGCTGCCCGAGCCGTACCGCACCGCGATCGGGCCGCTGCCCGACGGCGTGACGGCGATCGACCCGCTCCCCCTGCACCTGTTCCTCGGGACCTGCGACGCGATGGTCCACCACGGGGGTGCGGGCACGGCGATGACCGCCACGGCGTTCGGGCTGCCGCAGCTGACGCTTCCGCAGCTGGCGGACCACTTCCCGCTGGGCGACCGGCTCGCCGCGACCGGGGCGGGGTTGTCCCTGGAGACGGCGGCGCGGCAGGACGACCCGCGGGTCGTCGGCGAGGCCCTGGACGACCTGCTGTCCGATCCGCGGTACGCCGAGTCGGCGCGCGGTCTGGCCGCGGAGATGGCCGCGATGCCGTCCCCGGCCGCCGTGGCCGCCGATCTGGAGGACCTGGCCCGGGCGGCCGCAGTACCGAGAGAGGCGAGCGTGCAGTGCGCATCGAGGAAATGACCATTCCCGGGACCTTCCTGATCACACCCGACCAGATCCCCGACGAGCGGGGGACCTTCTACGAGGCCATGCGCGGTGACGCGCTGGAGGAGGCCACCGGCGTCGCGTTCCGCCCCCAGCAGATCAACTACTCCGTGTCCAGACGTCACACGCTGCGCGGGATCCACAGCGTGCGCATTCCGCCCGGACAGGCCAAGTACGTCACCTGTGTGCGCGGCGCGCTGCGCGACATCGTCGTGGACCTGCGGATCGGCTCCCCGACCTTCGGCGAGCACCAGGTCAACGTGCTGGACGCGGACTCCGGCAGATCGGTCTACGTGCCCGAAGGCGTGGGCCACGGCTTCCTCGCGCTCAGCGACGACGCCTGCATCTGCTACGTCGTCTCCACCACGTACGTGCCGGGCACGCAGATCGACATCAATCCGCTGGACCCGGATCTCGATCTGCCGTGGGACTGCCCGCAAACCCCTCTCATCTCGGACAAGGACGCCAAGGCGCCGACCGTGGCCGAGGCCGTACGGGCAGGTCTGCTGCCCCGATTCGACAAGGCAGGGACAGCGTGAAGATGCTCTTCGTCGCCGCGGGCAGCCCGGCGACCGTGTTCGCCCTGGCCCCGCTGGCCACCGCCGCCCGCAACGCGGGCCACCAGGTCGTCATGGCCGCGAACGACGACATGGTCCCCTACATCGTCTCGTCGGGCCTGCCCGGCATCGCGACCACCGACCTGCCGATCAGGCACTTCATCACCACGGACCGGGCGGGCAACCCCGAGACGATCCCCTCCGACCCGGTGGACCAGGCATTGTTCACGGGGCGCTGGTTCGCGCGCATGGCCGCCTCGAGCCTGCCCCGGATGCTGGAGTTCGGCCGGGCCTGGCGGCCCGACCTGATCGTCGGCGGCACGATGAGCTACGTCGCCCCCCTGCTCGCCCTGCACCTCGGGGTGCCGCATGTGCGGCAGGCCTGGGACGCCATCGAGGCCGACGGGATCCATCCCGGCGCCGACGCCGAACTGCGGCCGGAACTCGCGGAGTTCGGGCTGGACCGGCTGCCCGACCCCGACGTGTTCGTGGACATCTGCCCGCCCAGCCTGCGCCCGGCGGACGCGGCCCCCGCGCAGCCGATGCGCTACGTCCCGGCGAACGCCCAACGGCGGCTGGAGCCGTGGATGTTCCGCAGGGGCGAGCGCCGCCGCATCCTCGTGACCTCCGGCAGCCGGGTCGCCAAGGAGAGCTACGACAAGAACTTCGACTTCCTGCGGGGCCTCGCCGAGGACGTCGCCTCCTGGGACGTCGAACTGGTCGTCGCCGCACCCGACCAGGTCGCCGACGCCCTGCGCGACGGACTGCCGGGCGTGCGGGTCGGCTGGGTGCCCCTCGACCTCGTGGCGCCCACCTGTGATCTGCTCGTGCACCACGCCGGCGGGGTCAGCACCCTGACCGGCCTGAACGCCGGGGTGCCCCAACTGCTCATCCCCAAGGGGGCCGTGCTGGAGAAGCCGGCCCTCCGCGTCGCCGACCAGGGGGCCGCGATCACACTGCTGCCCGGCGAGGATTCGGCCGACGTCATCGCGGACTCCTGCCAGGAGCTGCTGTCCAAGGACGGATACGGCGAGCGGGCCCGTGAGCTGTCCCGCGAGATCGCCGCCATGCCCTCACCCGCGAGCGTGGTCACCGCGCTCGGTCAACTGGCATGAATACACGAACCGAGAGGACCTCTCGATGAAGGCTCTGGTGCTCGCAGGCGGGTCCGGTACCCGGCTGCGGCCTTTCAGTTATTCGATGCCCAAACAACTCATCCCCATCGCCAACACGCCCGTCCTGGTCCATGTGCTGAACTCCGTCCGGGAGCTGGGGGTGACCGAGGTCGGCGTCATCGTCGGCAACCGCGGTCCCGAGATCGAGGCGGTGCTCGGCGACGGCTCCCGGTTCGGTGTGAGCGTCACCTACATACCGCAGGACGCGCCGCGCGGACTGGCCCACACCGTGGTCATCGCCCGTGACTTCCTCGGCGACGACGACTTCGTGATGTACCTGGGCGACAACATGCTGCCCGACGGAGTGGCGTCGACCGCCGAGGAGTTCGGCCGGCACCGTCCGGCCGCGCAGGTCGTCGTGCACAAGGTCGCCGACCCGCGCTCGTTCGGCGTCGCGGAGCTCGGCCCCGACGGCGAGGTGCTGCGCCTGGTGGAGAAGCCGCAACGGCCGCGCAGCGACCTGGCCCTGATCGGCGTGTACTTCTTCACCGCCGCCATCCACGAGGCGGTGGCCGCGATCGAACCCAGCGCCCGAGGCGAACTGGAGATCACCGACGCCATCCAGTGGCTGGTGACCTCCGGCGCGGACGTCCGCGCCAGCCGGTACGACGGCTACTGGAAGGACACCGGGAAGGTCGAGGACGTCCTGGAGTGCAACAGCCACCTCCTGGACGGCCTGACGCGGCGCGTCGAGGGACAGGTCGACGACGCCAGCGTGCTCGTCGGACAGGTCGTGGTCGAGGCGGGCGCGCGCATCGTGCGGTCCCGCGTCGAGGGACCGGCGATCATCGGCGCGGGCACGGTGCTGGAGGACAGCCACGTCGGCCCGCACACCTCCGTCGGGCGGGACTGCCTGGTGACGGACAGCCGGCTGGAGGGCTCGATCGCCCTGGACGAGGCGTCGGTCACCGGCGTCCGCGGCCTGCGCAACTCGCTCATCGGGCGCGCCGCGTCCGTGGGCACCACCGGCCGGGGCACGGACCATCACTGCCTGGTCGTCGGAGATCACACCCGAGTGGAGGTCGCGGCATGAGGATCCTGGTCACCGGAGCAGCGGGCTTCATCGGCTCGCACTTCGTGCGCAGCCTGCTGGCGGACGAGTACAGCGGCTGGGAGGGCGCCCAGGTCACCGCCCTGGACAAGCTGACCTACGCGGGCAACCGCGACAACCTGCCCGCCTCGCACGAGCGGCTGGTGTTCGTGCGGGGCGACGTCTGCGACCGGGCTCTGCTGCGCGAACTGCTGCCCGGCCACGACGCCGTGGTCCACTTCGCGGCCGAGTCCCACGTGGACCGCTCCCTGGAGGGCGCCGGCGAGTTCTTCCGGACGAACGTCCTGGGCACGCAGACCCTGCTGGACGCCGTGCTGGACAGCGGGGTCGAGCGGGTCGTGCACGTCTCCACGGACGAGGTGTACGGCTCGATCGAGGAGGGCTCCTGGACCGAGGACTGGCCGCTGGCGCCCAACTCCCCGTACGCCGCCTCGAAGGCCGGCTCGGACCTGGTGGCGCGGGCGTACTGGCGCACCCACGGCGTGGATCTGTCGATCACCCGCTGCTCCAACAACTACGGGCCGTACCAGCACCCCGAGAAGGTCATCCCGCTGTTCGTCACCAACCTCCTCGAGGGCCGCCAGGTTCCGCTGTACGGCGACGGGCGCAACGTCCGGGAGTGGCTGCACGTGGCCGACCACTGCCGTGGCATCCACCTCGTGCTCAACGGGGGAAAGCCCGGCGAGATCTACAACATCGGCGGCGGCAACGAGTACACCAACCTCGCGCTGACCCAGAGGCTTCTGGAGCTGACCGGCGCGGGCGAGGAGATGATCCGTCGGGTCGCCGACCGCAAGGCGCACGACCTGCGCTACTCGATCGACGAGTCCAAGATCCGTGAGCAGCTCGGCTACGCGCCGCTGATCACCTTCGAGCAGGGCCTGGCCGACACGGTCGCCTGGTACCGCGACAACCCCGACTGGTGGAAGGCCGTCAAGCACGGAACGAGCCGTGCGACCTGAGGACCGGCCGGTGGCCGGGCTCTCGGTCGTGGTCCTGGGCGGCACCGGGTTCCTGGGCCGCCACCTCGGCGCGGCGTTCGCCGCGCGGGGCGCCCGGGTACGGCTGGTCTCCCGCACCGCGCGGCCCGCCCTCGCTCCGGCCCACCCGGAGTCGGCCACCGCCGCACCGTCCGCCGCCGCACCGCCCGTCTCCGCGTCGGCTCACCTCGTCCCGGCCGACGCCCGCGGGGTGGCCGCCGCGCACCTGGACCTGCTCACGGCGACCGCGGAGGAGATCACCGCGGTCCTGGCCGGCGCCGACGTCGTGGTCAACGCGGCCGGCCGGGCCTGGCGGGCCGACGAGGCGGAGATGACCGCGGGCAACGCCGAGCTGGTCGACCGGCTCGTCACGGCGCTCGCCGCACTGCCCGGCCCGCCGGTACGGCTGGTCCAGCTCGGCAGCGTCCACGAGTACGGGGCCGGCGCCCCCGACGGCGCCACCGGCGAGGAGCACGTACCGGCCCCGGTGACACCGTACGGCCGTACGAAGCTCCTCGGCACCCGCGCCGTGCTGCGCGGCGCGCGGGAGCCGGGCGTCGACGGGGTGGTGCTCCGGCTCGCCAACGTGATCGGTGCCGGAGTGCCGCAGGGCAGTCTCTTCGGCCGGGTCGTGGGCCATCTCGGCGATGCGGCCCGGGCCGAGGCGCGCGGCGAGAAGGCCGCCGCGCTGCACCTGCCGCCGCTGCGTACGGCCCGCGACCTCGTGGACGCGGGCGACGTCGCCGCGGCGGTGCTGGCCGCGGCCACGGCGCCGGCGGCGGCCGTCGGCGGCCAGGTGATCAACGTGGGCCGTGGGGAGGCGGTCCCGATGCGCGGGCTGGTCGACCGGATGATCGCGCTCAGCGGTCTGGAGGTCCCGGTGGTCGAGGCGGCCGAGGCGCCGGCCTCGCGCACCGACGTCCCCCGGCAGTGCCTGGACGTCTCCCGCGCCCGCAGCCTGCTCGGCTGGCGCCCGCTGCGCAGCGTCGACGACTCCCTGCGCGACCTTCTCGCATCCGTACTGCCGCCGGAGCGCCCGCCGCACGGCACACCACTCGGCATCACGGCCGGCGCACCGGCCGAGGAAGGGGAATGACCATGAGCGACCGCAAGGATCTCATTCTGGAAGAGGTCCGCAAGTACCACCAGGAGGTCTCTCCGGCACGCGAGTTCGTGCCGGGGACGACGGAGATCTGGCCGTCCGGCGCGGTCCTGGAGGACGCGGACCGGATGGCGCTGGTGGAGGCCGCCCTGGAGATGCGCATCGCGGCCGGGCCCAGTTCCCGCAAGTTCGAGTCGCAGTTCGCCCGGCGCCTGAAGCGGCGCAAGGCTCATCTGACGAACTCCGGTTCGTCGGCGAACCTGCTGGCCGTGTCGGCGCTGACCTCCCACGTCCTGGAGGACCGGCGGCTCAAGCCGGGCGACGAGGTCATCACGGTCGCGGCGGGCTTCCCGACCACGGTCAACCCGATCCTGCAGAACGGCCTGATCCCGGTCTTCGTGGACGTGGACCTCACCACCTACAACGCGACCGCCGACCGCGTCGCCGCGGCGATCGGTCCCAGGACCCGGGCCATCATCATCGCGCACGCCCTGGGCAATCCCTTCGAGGTCACCGAGATCGCCCAACTCGCCCAGGAACACGACCTGTTCCTCATCGAGGACAACTGCGACGCGGTCGGCTCGCTGTACGACGGGCAGCTCACCGGCACCTTCGGCGACATGACCACCGTCAGCTTCTACCCGGCGCACCACCTCACCATGGGCGAGGGCGGCTGCGTCCTGACCTCCAACCTGGCGCTGGCCCGGATCGTGGAGTCGCTGCGGGACTGGGGGCGGGACTGCTGGTGCGAGCCGGGCGAGAACGACCGGTGCCTGAAGCGGTTCAAGTACCAGATGGGCACGCTGCCTGCCGGCTACGACCACAAGTACATTTTCTCGCACGTCGGTTACAACCTGAAGGCCACCGACATCCAGGCCGCGCTCGGTCTGACCCAGCTGGCCAAGCTCGACTCCTTCATCGAGGCGCGGCAGCGCAACTGGCGGCGGCTGCGGGAAGGCCTGGACGGCGTTCCCGGTCTGCTGCTGCCCGAGGCCACACCGCGCTCCGAGCCCAGCTGGTTCGGCTTCGTGATCACCGTGGACCCCGAAGCGCCGTTCAGCCGGGCCGAGTTGGTGGACTTCCTGGAGGACCGCAGGATCGGCACCCGCCGTCTGTTCGCCGGCAACCTGACCCGGCACCCGGCCTACATCGACCAGCCGCACCGGATCGTGGGCGAACTGACCAACAGCGACATCATCACCGAGCACACCTTCTGGATCGGGGTCTACCCGGCGCTCACCGACGAGATGCTCGACTACGTCACCGCCTCGATCAAGGAGTTCGTGGCCGCGCGCGGCTGAACCGGACCGGCCCTTTCGGGCCCTCATCCTCCTCCAGAGATCGGGACGACGACGTATGGACATTGTGGGAACCGGTTTCCTGGCGCGGAACCTGCGCCCGCTGGCCGGCCGGCATCCGGACACCGTGGCCCTGGCGGCCGGGGTGTCCTGGGCGAGCGGTACCTCCGACGAGGACTTCGCCCGCGAGGCGGCACTGCTGCGCGAGGTCGCGGAGCGGTGCCGGGACACCGGCCGACGGCTGCTCTTCTTCTCCACTGCGGCGACCGGCATGTACGGACTCGCCGAGGGGCCCGGGCGGGAGGACACCCCGGTGACGCCCTGCACCCCCTACGGCGCGCACAAACTCGCCCTCGAGGAGCTGCTGCGCGACTCCGGCGCCGACCACCTGATCCTCCGGCTGGGTCATCTGGTCGGCCCCCACCAGCCCGAGCACCAGCTGCTGCCCACGCTGGTACGGCAGCTGCGCGAGGGCGTGGTCCGCGTGCACCGGGGCGCGGCCCGCGACCTGATCGACGTCGGCGACGTCATCACGGTGATCGACCATCTGCTCGCCACGGACCTGCGGGCCGAGACGGTCAACGTGGCGTCGGGCTTCGCCGTGCCGGTGGAGGACATCGTCGACCATCTCGGGCGGGCCCTCGGGCTTCGGGCGCGCCGGGAGTTCGTCGAGACCGGTGGCCGCCAGCACGTCATCTCGACCGAGAAGCTGCGCGCCCTGGTACCACAGGTCGCGTGGATGGGCTTCGGCCCGGACTACTTCCGGCGGATCCTCGGCGACTTCACGTCCTCCGTGTCGTCCGACGCGTCCGCGCACGCCTGAGCGTCCGCCCCGGCGGCCTCTCCGGGCCCGCGCACCCGACCGGGCCGCGTGAGCCCGATCCCCGTACGTGCCTCACCCTCCGCGCACGTGCGGCGACCGCCCATGCCTCGGCACCCGTGCCCGCCTGACACCGGAAAGGCCAGTGAGGTTCCCGCGATGAACCACGACAGCCAGAACACGACCGAGCGCCCGAAGCACATGAAGGGCGCGGAACGCAGGAGGCGCACCCTGCGCACGGCGACCGCGCTGGCCGGCGCCGCGCTGCTGCTGGCCGGCGTCCAGGGGCCCGCCGTCGCGGCCCCGTCGCCCGCCGGCCCCACCACCGCGGCCACCGCCGAGACGTCCCACACGGTCGAACTCACCTCGACCGCCGAGGCGTTGACGGCACCGGCGACCACCCGCCCCGGGCTGACCACGTTCCACGCCTCGACCACCCAGGCGGGCAAGGGATGGATCGGGCTGGCCCGGCTGAAGGACGGCAAGAGCTGGGACGACTTCCGCGACGTCCTGTCCCGCGCGCTCTCCAACACGCCGTCCGACGTTCCCCAGGGCGCGAAGGACCTGGACGACACCGCCACCCTGCTCGGCGGGCTGGTGATCCATCCCGGGCAGCCGGGGTCGTTCACCCAGCGCCTCCAGCCGGGCACCTACCTGCTGTTCGACTACCTGACGGTGGGCGACGCCCAGCCGCGCCACCGTCCGCTGACCGTCACCGGCGACGCCGTGGACCAGGGCCTCGCACCGACCGCGACGATCGTGTCGAGGAACGTGCCCGGCGCCGGACCGCGCTTCGAGATCCGCGGCGCCCTGCGCGCCGGCCGCCCCCTCCGCTACGTCAACGAGATCCCCGGCCAGGTCAACGAGCTGCTCTTCGTGAAGATCGCGGACGGCACCACCGAGGCCGACCTCAGGGCGTACTTCGCCTCCATGCCCGACGACGGCACCTTCCCGCCGAATTCCCCGTTCACCTCGGTCAGCCTGGGCAGCCTGCACCTGTCCACGGGCCGGTCGTCGGTGGTGCAGGTCCCCCTGGAGCGGGACCGGTACGCCGCGATCACCTGGTCGAAGGACGCCACCGACGGGATCAAGCTCGTCAAGAAGGGCCTGTTCACCATCGTGGACGTCGGCTGAGCCGTCAGCCGCACGCACGCGGACCCATCGGACTCGGACCATCGGACTCGGACCCATCGGTCCCGGACCCAACGCACACGGGGAGTTCTCTCTGATGCTGCCTCTGACCCTTCAAGCGCGCGACACGGCCCAGCAGTTGGCGGACCGACTGACACGGTCGGCCGCCACCACCCGGGGCGTGCACCTGTCGACCGACGACTTCCAGGACTGGCTCGCCGAGCGCGGCCGCGTCAACGCCTTCCGCGTGGACCGGATCCCCTTCGCCGACCTGGACGGCTGGTCGTTCGAGGAGAACACCGGGAACCTCGTGCACCGCAGCGGCCGGTTCTTCACGGTCGAGGGCCTGCACGTCACCGAGCGGGACGGCCCCTACGGCGACGGCCCGTACGCCGAGTGGCACCAGCCCATCATCAAGCAGCCCGAGGTCGGCATCCTGGGCATCCTGGCCAAGGAGTTCGACGGGGTCCTGCACTTCCTGATGCAGGCGAAGATGGAGCCCGGCAACCCGAACCTGCTGCAGCTGTCCCCCACCGTGCAGGCCACGCGCAGCAACTACACCAAGGCCCACCGGGGCGCGGACGTGAAGTACATCGAGCACTTCGTCGGTCCGGGGCGCGGCCGGATCATCGCGGACGCCCTGCAGTCCGAACACGGTTCCTGGTTCTACCGCAAGTCCAACCGCAACATGATCGTGGAGGCGGCCGGCGACGTGCCCCTCCTCGACGACTTCTGCTGGCTCACCCTGGGGCAGATCGCCGAGCTCCTGCACCGCGACAATGTCGTCAACATGGACTCGCGGACGGTCCTGTCCTGCCTGCCCGTCCCGGAGACGGCGCCCGGCGCCCTGCACTCCGACGCCGACCTGCTGTCCTGGATCACCGGTGAGCGCGCCCGGCACGACGTGCACGCCGAACGCGTCCCGTTGGCCGGGCTGCCCGGCTGGCGGCGCCACGAGATGGCCATCGAGCACGAGGACGACCGCTACTTCAAGGTGGTGGCGGTGGCCGTCCAGGCCGGCAACCGCGAGGTGACCAGCTGGACCCAGCCGCTGTTCGAGCCGGTGGGCCTGGGCGTCACCGCGTTCCTCACCCGAACCTTCGACGGCATCCCCCATGTGCTGGTGCACGCCCGGGTCGAGGGCGGCTTCCTGGACACCGTCGAGCTGGGTCCCACGGTCCAGTACACGCCGGGCAACTACGCCCACCTCCCGGAGAAGGAACGCCCGTTGTTCCTGGACACCGTGCTCGAGGTGCCGGCGGACCGGGTCCGGTACGAGGCGGTGCACTCGGAGGAGGGCGGCCGGTTCCTCAACGCGGAGAGCCGGTATCTGATCGTCGACGCCGACGAGCGGGAGGCCCCGCTCGATCCGCCGCCCGGCTACGCCTGGGTCACCCCCGACCAGCTCACCTGGCTGGTCCGCCACGGCCACTACCTCAACGTCCAGGCTCGTACGCTGCTGGCCTGCCTCAACGCCACCCGGGCGGGCGTCCGATGAGCACGCCGGTACGCATCGGGGTGCTCGGCTGCGCGGACATCGCGGTACGGCGGATGCTGCCCGCCTTCACCGCCTCCCCCGACGTGGAGGTGGCCGCCGTCGCCAGCCGCGACCTGAGCAGGGCCGAGGAGGTCGCCGGGCGCTTCGGATGCCGTGCCGTCCAGGGGTACGCCGAGCTGCTCGACGCGGACGACGTGCAGGCGGTGTACGTGCCCCTCCCTGCCGCGCTGCACGCCCCGTGGGTGGAGGCGGCGCTGAACGCGGGCAAGCACGTGCTGGCCGAGAAGCCCCTGACGACGGACCCGGAGAGCACCGAACGGCTCCTGGACCTCGCGGCGAAGCAGGGTGTGGCCCTGATGGAGAACGTGATGTTCGTCCATCATCCCCGGCACGAGGCGGTGCGGCGCCTCGTCGCCGAGGGGCGGATCGGTGAACTCCGCTCCTTCCACGCGGCGTTCACCATCCCCCCGCTGCCCGACGGCGACATCCGCTACGACCCGGAGCTCGGCGGTGGCGCTCTGGCGGACGTCGGTCTCTACCCGCTGCGGGCCGCCCTGCACTTCCTGGGCCCCGCGCTGGAGGTCGTCGGCGCCCGACTCACCCGGGGCGCCGGGCGGCGCGTCGAGACGTCGGGGGCCGCGTTGCTGGGCACCCCTGGTGGGGTCACCGCGCACATCACGTTCGGCATGGAGCACGCCTACCTCTCCCGGTACGAGCTGTGGGGCAGCGAGGGCCGGATCACGGTGGACCGCGCGTTCACCCCGCCGGCCGACTTCGTGCCCGTGATCGGTCTGCACGGGCGCACCACGGAGGAGCTCCGGCTGGAGCCCGCCGACCAGGTCGCGGCCACGGTCGCCGCCTTCGTCGCCGCGGTGCGCGCCGGGTCCGCGCCGGCCGGGGACACCCTGCGGCAGGCCCTCCTGCTGGACGACGTACGCCGCCGGTCCGCATGACCGGGCTCCGTGTGCGCACAGGTCGGCTGGATCTCTGGCAGCTGACCCCGCCCGGAGGCGCGCCGCTCCCCCTCGACGAACTCGACGAGGCCGAGCGGCGCCGCGCGGACGCCTTCCGGCGGCCCGCGGACCGCGCGCTGTACGTCGCCGCGCACATCGCGCTGCGCCGGCTGCTCGGTGCCCGTCTGGGCACCCCCGCGAAGGACGTCGCGTTCGCCCGTGCGGACTGCCCCCGGTGCGGCGGCCCGCACGGCCGCCCCGTGCTGGCCGGCGGCGGACCCGGCGCCCCGCACTTCTCGCTGTCGCACAGCCGGGGCGCGGTGCTCGTCGGCGTGGCCCCCGCGCCGGTGGGCGTCGACGTCGAACGGGTGCCGCACCCGGAACGGGTCACGCTGTGCCGGTCGGCACTCCACCCCGGGGAACAGGAGGAGTTGGCGCGCCGCGCGCCGCCGGAGCGTCCGGCCGCCTTCGCCCGCCTGTGGGCACGCAAGGAGGCGTATCTCAAGGGGACGGGCGAGGGGGTAGGTGGCTGGACGTCCGACGTGTACCTCGGTGACGGCGGCCCCGGGGCCCCGCCGCGGCCGGACGGCTGGAGCGTCCTGGACGTGCCGTGCGGTCCCGGCCACGCGGCGGCCGTGGCGGTCCGTGGGCCGGTCCTCGAGACGGTCGTGCGCCGGCTCCCGCCCGAGTGGGTGCTGAGCGACGGCCGCATCCCCGACAGCCGTACGACGGCGGCTCGTACGAGCCTGTCCTGCTCGTGAGGAGGAAACTCGCATGACCGCAGTGGACGACAGGCCCCTGACGACGGTCGAACCCGTCGACGCGCGCGGGCGCGTGGCCGAGCTGCACGAGATCCGTGCGCAGGCGTTGGCCGGGCCGAGCGAGAAGGCGACCCAGGCGCAGCACGCCAAGGGCAAGCTGACCGCCCGGGAGCGTATCGAGCTGCTCCTGGACGCGGGGTCCTTCCAGGAGGTCGAGCAGTTGCGCCGGCACCGGGCGACCGGTTTCGGCCTGGAGGCGAAGAAGCCGTACACCGACGGTGTCATCACCGGCTGGGGCACGGTGGAGGGCCGTACGGTCTTCGTCTACGCCCATGACTTCCGTATCTTCGGCGGTGCGCTGGGCGAGGCCCACGCCACGAAGATCCACAAGATCATGGACATGGCCATCGCGGCCGGTGCGCCGCTGGTGTCGCTGAACGACGGCGCGGGCGCCCGGATCCAGGAGGGTGTCTCGGCGCTGGCCGGCTACGGCGGCATCTTCCAGCGCAACACCAGGGCCTCCGGCGTCATCCCGCAGATCAGTGTGATGCTCGGTCCGTGCGCGGGCGGCGCCGCCTACAGCCCGGCGCTGACGGACTTCGTGTTCATGGTCCGTGAGACCTCGCAGATGTTCATCACCGGCCCGGACGTGGTCAAGGCCGTCACCGGTGAGGAGATCACCCAGAACGGCCTGGGCGGCGCCGACGTGCACGCCGAGACCTCCGGTGTGTGCCACTTCGCCTACGACGACGAGGAGACCTGCATCGCGGAGGTCCGCTACCTCCTCTCCCTCCTGCCGCAGAACAACCGCGAGAACCCGCCGCGAGTGGAGTGCACCGACCCGGCCGACCGCCGCTCGGACGTCCTGCTCGACCTGGTCCCGGCGGACGGCAACCGCCCGTACGACATGACGAAGGTGATCGAGGAGATCGTCGACGACGGCGAGTACCTCGAGGTCCACGAGCGGTGGGCGCGCAACATCATCTGCGCCCTCGCGCGACTCGACGGGCAGGTCGTCGGGATCGTCGCCAACCAGCCGCAGACCCTGGCCGGTGTGCTGGACATCGAGGCCAGTGAGAAGGCCGCCCGCTTCGTGCAGATGTGCGACGCCTTCAACATCCCGATCATCACTCTTCTGGACGTCCCCGGCTTCCTGCCCGGCGTCGACCAGGAGCACGGTGGAATCATCCGCCACGGCGCGAAGCTGCTGTACGCCTACTGCAACGCGACCGTGCCCCGGATCTCCCTGATCCTGCGCAAGGCGTACGGAGGTGCCTACATCGTCATGGACAGCCAGTCCATCGGGGCGGACCTCACCTACGCCTGGCCGACCAACGAGATCGCCGTGATGGGCGCCGAGGGCGCCGCCAACGTCATCTTCCGCCGCCAGATCGCCGAGGCCGAGGACCCCGAGGCCATGCGGGCCCGCATGGTCAAGGAGTACAAGTCCGAGCTGATGCACCCCTACTACGCGGCCGAACGCGGCCTGGTCGACGACGTCATCGACCCC
>NZ_JBNCAQ010000021.1:0-167902 GCF_049808595.1 Streptomyces aurantiaciflavus
GACGCGCGCGGGCGCGTGGCCGAGCTGCACGAGATCCGTGCGCAGGCGTTGGCCGGGCCGAGCGAGAAGGCGACCCAGGCGCAGCACGCCAAGGGCAAGCTGACCGCCCGGGAGCGTATCGAGCTGCTCCTGGACGCGGGGTCCTTCCAGGAGGTCGAGCAGTTGCGCCGGCACCGGGCGACCGGTTTCGGCCTGGAGGCGAAGAAGCCGTACACCGACGGTGTCATCACCGGCTGGGGCACGGTGGAGGGCCGTACGGTCTTCGTCTACGCCCATGACTTCCGTATCTTCGGCGGTGCGCTGGGCGAGGCCCACGCCACGAAGATCCACAAGATCATGGACATGGCCATCGCGGCCGGTGCGCCGCTGGTGTCGCTGAACGACGGCGCGGGCGCCCGGATCCAGGAGGGTGTCTCGGCGCTGGCCGGCTACGGCGGCATCTTCCAGCGCAACACCAGGGCCTCCGGCGTCATCCCGCAGATCAGTGTGATGCTCGGTCCGTGCGCGGGCGGCGCCGCCTACAGCCCGGCGCTGACGGACTTCGTGTTCATGGTCCGTGAGACCTCGCAGATGTTCATCACCGGCCCGGACGTGGTCAAGGCCGTCACCGGTGAGGAGATCACCCAGAACGGCCTGGGCGGCGCCGACGTGCACGCCGAGACCTCCGGTGTGTGCCACTTCGCCTACGACGACGAGGAGACCTGCATCGCGGAGGTCCGCTACCTCCTCTCCCTCCTGCCGCAGAACAACCGCGAGAACCCGCCGCGAGTGGAGTGCACCGACCCGGCCGACCGCCGCTCGGACGTCCTGCTCGACCTGGTCCCGGCGGACGGCAACCGCCCGTACGACATGACGAAGGTGATCGAGGAGATCGTCGACGACGGCGAGTACCTCGAGGTCCACGAGCGGTGGGCGCGCAACATCATCTGCGCCCTCGCGCGACTCGACGGGCAGGTCGTCGGGATCGTCGCCAACCAGCCGCAGACCCTGGCCGGTGTGCTGGACATCGAGGCCAGTGAGAAGGCCGCCCGCTTCGTGCAGATGTGCGACGCCTTCAACATCCCGATCATCACTCTTCTGGACGTCCCCGGCTTCCTGCCCGGCGTCGACCAGGAGCACGGTGGAATCATCCGCCACGGCGCGAAGCTGCTGTACGCCTACTGCAACGCGACCGTGCCCCGGATCTCCCTGATCCTGCGCAAGGCGTACGGAGGTGCCTACATCGTCATGGACAGCCAGTCCATCGGGGCGGACCTCACCTACGCCTGGCCGACCAACGAGATCGCCGTGATGGGCGCCGAGGGCGCCGCCAACGTCATCTTCCGCCGCCAGATCGCCGAGGCCGAGGACCCCGAGGCCATGCGGGCCCGCATGGTCAAGGAGTACAAGTCCGAGCTGATGCACCCCTACTACGCGGCCGAACGCGGCCTGGTCGACGACGTCATCGACCCCGCCGAGACCCGCGAAGTCCTCATCAGGTCCCTCGCGATGCTGCACACCAAGCACGCCGACCTGCCCTCGCGCAAGCACGGCAACCCCCCGCAGTAACCCAGCGGACTTTCCGCGGTGTCCCCGCGGAAACCTCTCTCACGGAGACTGACATCCATGGACACCCCTGACATCCGCGTCGAGAAGGGCCACGCCGAGCCCGAGGAAGTCGCCGCCATCACGGCGATCCTCCTGGCCCGCGCCGCCGCCCGCACCGCCGAGCCCACCCCGGTCCACCGCGGCCGCCTCCGGGCAGGCTGGCGCCGCCTGGAGCGCGAGCCCGGCTTCCGCGCCCCGCACAGCTGGCGCTGAGCGCCTCGCACAGGCCCCGGCCGCCCTCATGGCGGCCGGGGCCTTCGCGCGCGTACCGTGGCCCCCTTGAGGCCGACGGAGGGGGAACCGGTGGGCGTACCGGGCGACTTGGCGGACGAGGTCGAACTGATCGACGCGCTGTTGAAGCCGCTGGGGGAGAGGCCGGTGGACATCACCGAGCCCGGCTGGATCAGCGGGATGAGGGAGCGTCCGGCCCCCCTGGACGAGGCGAACGTCCGCGAGGAGGCGGAGGCGGCCCTGCGTGAGCTGCTCGCGCTCTACGAACGGGGTGACGAACGGACCCGGCGCGCCGTGCGGGCGCTGCTGAACCGCTGCGCCTCCTTCTGCTGGGCCGTGAGTGCGCCGCGGGGGCGGACCCCCGAGGCCCTCCGCCGGCAGCTGTTGTACCTGTCCGCGCGCGACCAGTGCCACGACCCCCGGGACGAGATGGTCTGGCTGAACGACCTGTGCGAGGAAGCCCGTGACGCACAGGTCGACATCCGGACTCTCCTGCTGGAGGTGGCCGCGCTCTCCAGTGCCGAGGACCGGTACGGGATGGGCTCCGTCAGGGACATCCTGCACAGGGCGGCCGGCCGCGATCCCGTCGGACTCTGGTAGCGCAGGGCAGCGGACAACAAGAACGGCCCCTGTGCCTCCCTCGGGAGGCACAGGGGCCGTTCTGTGGGTGTCCCTACCGCAGGCGGGCCATCAGCGCGTGCTCCACCAGTGTGATCAGCGCCGACTTCGCGTCCGCGCGGTGGCGGGCGTCCGTCGTGATGATCGGGGTGTCGGGGCCGATCTGGAGCGCCTCGCGGACCTCGTCCGGGTTGTACGGCTGGTTGCCGTCGAAGCCGTTGAGGGCGATCACGAAGGGCAGGCCGCTGTTCTCGAAGTAGTCGACGGCCGGGAAGCAGTCGGCGAGACGGCGGGTGTCCACCAGGACGATCGCGCCGATGGCGCCGCGCACCAGGTCGTCCCACATGAACCAGAAGCGGTCCTGGCCGGGCGTACCGAAGAGGTACAGGATCAGGTCCTGGTCCAGGGTGATACGGCCGAAGTCCATGGCGACCGTCGTGGTCGTCTTGTCCCCGGTGTGGGTGAGGTCGTCGATGCCTGCCGAAGCAGACGTCATGACGGCCTCGGTACGCAGCGGGTTGATCTCCGAGACGGCCCCGACGAACGTGGTCTTGCCCACGCCGAAGCCACCCGCCACCACGATCTTCGCCGAGGTGGTGGAGCGGGAAGGACCGCCGCTAGAGCTTGCGAAGTCCACTGAGCACCCTTTCGAGCAGTGTCACGTCTGGCTGGCCGCCGGCGTTCTCGTCGCCGCCGGGCTGATGGATGGCGACCAGTCCCGCCTCCGCCAAGTCGGCGACGAGGATCCTGGCCACGCCGAGAGGGATTGTCAGGAGGGCCGAGATCTCGGCTACCGACTTGATCTCACGGCACAGGTTGCAGATCCGCTGATGCTCGGGCAGCTGGCCCTGCATCTGGTGCGGCTGCGCAGTGGTGTGCACCAGCGCCTCGATGGCGAGCTGGTAGCGCGGGCGGGTCCGGCCGCCGGTCATGGCGTACGGACGCACCAGTGGGTTGTTCGACGCCCCGGCGGGCGCCGGCTCGGGGCCGCGGCGCTGCGGCTGCACGGGCTGGATACGCGGCGCCTGCGGCTGGTCGTACGGCGACGGGCCCGGACCCTGCGGGCTCTGCGGCGCGTACGGCTGACGCTGGCTCGGAGCGGAGGGGAAGTTGTAACGGTTCGCGTTCTGGGAACCGTCGCCCTGACCCTGGGCAGGGCCGTACGACCAGTTACCCGGATTGGAACCGCCTGGGGGTGTTGCCACTTTCTCTCCTCCTCCGACTGTGCCTGGCACCCATCACGTGGAAGCCGCGTCCCGAAACCCTACGGCCTCGGGACGCCAATACGCACCGTCCCGTTGTTAGTTGAGAAGGCTCCCTTGGAGCTCCGCACGAAGGTCGGGCGTCAGGACCGTACCGGCACGGTCCACCAGAAGGGCCATCTCGTACCCAATGAGGCCGATGTCCGCCTCGGGGTGGGCGAGGACCGCCAGCGAGGAACCGTCGGAAATGGACATGATGAAGAGGAATCCCCGCTCCATCTCCACAACCGTCTGGTTCACGCTGCCTCCCTCGAAGATCCGGGAGGCGCCTGCCGTCAGTGACGTCAGACCGGAGGCGACGGCCGCGAGCTGGTCGGCGCGGTCGCGGGGGAAGCCTTCGGACATCGCCAGAAGGAGTCCGTCGGCGGAGACCACCACCGTGTGGGACACCCCCGGGGTGTTGTCCACGAAGTTGGTGATCAACCAGTTCAGGTTCTGTGCCGCCTGGCTCATCGGGCTCACACTAACGCTCCTGGTTGTAGGTGCTGTCAGGACCGAAGCCCTGGCCGTTCGTTTCACTGCCTGCGTTGCGTCCGCGCTGGACGCCTCGACGCAGGTTGCTCAGCCTGCCTCGGACGTCCTCCGGGGCGCGGGAGACCTGTGGGCCTCCCTGGGGGGTGCTCTCGGCGGCGCCCTCGACCAGGTTGGCCTTGGGCACCCGCCGCGGCAGGCCGGAGGAGGTGACCCCGCCCGCCTTGGGCTTCCGGAGCTGCGAGGCCTGCTGCCAGCGCTCGTCGTTCGCCGAGCGCCAGTTGCTGTCGCCGTTGCTCTCCGGGGTGGGGGCCGGCGCTTCGCGGTTCACGGGCCGCGCGGCGCCGTTCGAACCGCTCGCCGCGATCGATCCACGGCGGGGCAGTCCGGCGTCGGTCAGCGCGTGGGCGGCGGAGGAGGCCGGTCCCGGACGGTCGAAGCCTACGCGGTCCTGCTCACTCGCGTCAGCGGCCTGCGTGGATTCCGCTTGCGGAGCGTACTGGTCCGGGTAGCCGTTCTGGTAGCCGTTCTGCTGCGGCCAGTCGTCCTGGTAGGGCTGCTCCTCGTACGGCGCGAAGCTCTCCGCCGAGGACGCCCGGTCCGGCGTGCGCTCCTCCTGGGCCGGCTCCGCATACGCGGGGTCGGGGTAGCCGCCGTTCGACGCGAAGGCGCCGTTCTGCGGCACACCGCCGTTGGAGGAGAAGTCCTCGCCCCGCGTCCCAGCGCCGTTCGACGCCAGGAACGGGTCCTCGTACGCCGGGCGCTGCCGCTCCTCGTACGCCGTCTGCTGGTCGTACGCCGCGGGCTGCTCGGCGTAGCCGGTGGCCCCGGCCGCGCCGGGGTCGTAGCCGTTCTGCGCGGCCGCGTAGCCGTTCTGGGCGTCGTACGCCGGCTGCTGCTGGGTCTGGTCGAAGCCCTCGGTGTACGCGGGCGTCTCGGGGGACTGCTGCTGGCCGGGCTGGCCGTGCGTCTGGGCCTCCAGGGCCGCCCGGCGCTCCTCGCGCATCAGGGAGCGGCCCACGGGGTCCAGATCGCGGAGGTCGTCGGGGACTTCGGTGTAGCGGCTGTCGTCGAAGCCGAGTTCGGCCGCCGTGCGCATCGGCTGGTTGAAGTCCTCACCCTGGTACTGCTGCTCCGGGATGATCTGCGAGACGGTGAACTCGTCGCGGTCGGCGGCCTGTTCGCCGCCACCGCCGTGCGTGATCGCGTCCGGCAGCATGACCAGCGAGGTGGTGCCGGCCTGCTCGCCCGAGGGGCGCAGCTGGACGCGGATGCCGTGCCGGTCGGACAGCCGGCCGACCACGAAGAGGCCCATGCGCTGCGAGATCGCGGCGTCCACCGTCGGCGGGTTGGCCAGCTTGTGGTTGATGTCGGCGAAGTCCTCGGCGGTGAGGCCGATGCCCTTGTCGTGGATCTCGATCATGACCCGACCGTCGGGGAGACGGGTGGCCGTCACACGGACCTTCGTCTGCGGCGAGGAGAACGTCGTCGCGTTCTCCAGCAGCTCGGCCAGCAGGTGCACGAGGTCGGTCACGGCGCGGCCGTGGATCTCGGCCTCCGGCACGCCCGACAGCTCGATGCGCTCGTACTGCTCCACCTCGGAGGAGGCGGCGCGCAGGACGTCGACCAGCGGGACCGGCTGGTCCCAGCGGCGGCCGGGCTCCTCGCCGGCGAGAACGAGGAGGTTCTCGCCGTTGCGGCGCATACGGGTCGCGAGGTGGTCCAGACGGAAGAGGTTCTCCAACTGGTCCGGGTCGGCCTCGTTGTTCTCCAGGTCGGTGATCAGGGTCAGCTGGCCCTCGATCAGCGACTGGTTGCGGCGCGACAGGTTGGTGAAGATCGCGTTGATGTTGCCCCGCAGCAGGGCCTGCTCGGCGGCGAGCCGGACGGCCTCGCGGTGGACCTGGTCGAAGGCGCGGGCGACCTCGCCGATCTCGTCGGTGGTGTTGATCGGGATCGGGGCGACCCGGGTGTCGACCCGGCCGGGGTCGGTGCGCGAGAGCTGGTCGACCAGCATCGGCAGACGCTGCTCGGCGATACCGAAGGCGGCGTTGCGCAGCTGGCGCATGGACTGGCTCATCTGGCGGGCCATGAGACCGGCGATGATGAACGCGGCGAGCAGGGCGATGACGACGATGCCACCGTTGACGATGGCGTCCTGCTGGGCGTCGGAGGCGATCTGCCCGGCGTCGGTGACCGCCCGGTCGATGAGTTCCTTCTCGACCTGGCTGTAGCCCTCGAACTTCAGGGTCGCGGCCGTCATCCAGGCCTGGGCGGTGATGCCCTGCTGGGCGAGATCGGCGGGCTTCTGGCCGCTGCCGATCGCCTGGATCATCTTGTCCATCGCGGGCGGGGCGACGTAGTCCTGACCCGCGGCGTCCGCCTTCGCCTTGGCGTCGGCGGCCAGCTTCGTGCCCTCCGCGGTCTTCTGCTGCATGACCTGGGTGAGCCGCGCGGCGTCCTGCGTGGTGCCACCGGAGACGTACTCCTGGATGGCGACGTTCTCGAGGTAGGCGTAGGAGGTGAAGGCCCTGACCTGCGCCGCGAAGACCGTCTCGTCGGGGCTCGGCCGGACCAGGAGGTGCATGCCGATCGCGCGCTGCAGCGACTCGGCGCCCTTGGCGAGCGCGATGGCGTACACGGTGCGGCCGTACGCGGTGATGTTGCCGGTGCCCAGGCCGAGCTCGTTGGAGAACTCCATCAGCAGGTGCTCGACCGCGACGTAGCCCTCTTCGGTCTTCACCGGGTCCATGGCCTGGGTGTAGGCGGCCGCGCGGATCTTCGCGAGGGCCGGCTCGGCCTTCTCCACCAGGTCCAGGCGGCGCTCCAGGCCCTGCTTGGCCGGCATGCCGACGACTTCCTTGTGGAAGGCGGCGGCCTTCTGGTCGGTGAAGGCGCGAGCGTCCTTGACGGTCTCGTCGTCCTTCTTGTTCTGCAGGAGCGGCTGGGCGGAGACGTCCCGCTCGTTGAGGAGTGCCTCGGCGTACTCACCGGCGGCGGCCACGATCTTCGCGACCTTCTCGGCGTCGCGGGCCTCCTGCCAGGTGTCGATCGAGCTCTTCACCTGGAAGCCGCCCATGACCAGGCCGACCAGCACGGGTATGAGCAGGATCGCGTTCAGCCGGGTCGGCACGCGCCAGTTGCGCGGGGAGAGACGGCCGCCGCTCTTCGCGGGTGCGGCCGTCGGCTCCGAGCCGGGCACAGGGGCGGGCGCCGCTCCGCGCGGCGGCGGGGTGAAGTTGCCCCGCGCCGCCGGCTCGGGACTTTTCTTGCTTCGCCTCACTCGACCAACAACCTCTCGGCGGTCGGCACCTACGTCGTGCCGCAGTGTCTCAGAGCCCGGTCAGCCATCGACCATGAGTACGTCATTGACTATTGGGCAGTTCAGGCATTCCAGCACGACGACCTGCGCTCTTCCAAACAGTGAGAAGTGCCGGTTCGACGTGATGTAAGCCCCAGATAAAACGGTCAAAAAGAACGAGCCCCGTCAAAAGACGGGGCCTTCGTGCGCGCAGCGAGACTGAGCGACCGCGACGCGTGGCCGTACCACCCGATTCCTCTGCCGAAACGTTATGAACACCGGAGCCGACCGTGTCAAAGGCCACAGTCGGCTCCCGAGTGTCTACGACAACTGCCGTACGGCACGGTCTGTTTGAGGGCTACCGCAGCCGTGCCATCAGCGCGTGCTCGACCAGCGTGATCAGCGCACTCTTGGCGTCCGCCCGGTGCCGGGCGTCGGTGGTGATGATCGGGGTGTCCGGCCCGATCTGCAGCGCCTCGCGCACCTCTTCGGGCTGGTACGGCTGCTGCCCGTCGAAGCCGTTGAGGGCGACGACGAACGGCAGACCGCTGTTCTCGAAGTAGTCCACGGCCGGGAAACAGTCCGCCAGACGCCGGGTGTCCACGAGCACCACCGCGCCGATGGCGCCGCGCACCAGGTCGTCCCACATGAACCAGAAACGGTCCTGACCCGGCGTACCGAACAGGTACAGGATCAGGTCCTGGTCGAGCGTGATACGGCCGAAGTCCATGGCCACCGTGGTGGTGGTCTTGTCCCCGGTGTGGGTGAGGTCGTCGATGCCCGCGCTCGCGGACGTCATGACGGCCTCCGTGCGCAGCGGGTTGATCTCGGAGACGGCTCCCACGAACGTGGTCTTGCCGACGCCGAAGCCGCCCGCCACCACGATCTTCGCGGAGGTGGTGGCCCGGCCTCCGTCAGAGCTTGCGAAGTCCACTGAGCACCCTTTCGAGCAGCGTCACGTCCGGAGCGCCGCCGTTGTTCTCGTCGCCGCCCGGCTGGTGGATGGCCACCAGGCCGGCCTCGGCGAGGTCCGCGACGAGGATCCGCGCCACGCCGAGGGGCATGGCGAGGAGCGCCGAGACCTCCGCGACCGACTTCACCTCGCGGCACAGGTGGCAGATGCGCTGGTGCTCCGGAAGGAGCCCCATGAGCGCTGCCGGGTCGGCCGTGGTGCTGATCAGTGCCTCGATGGCGAGCTGGTAGCGCGGCCGGGTCCGGCCGCCGGTCATCGCGTACGGACGCACCAGCGGCTGGTCGCCCTCGTCCCCGTACGGCTCCGCGTACGGATCATGAGAGGCGGTGGGCGGGGTCATGGATCCTCCGGGCGGGACAGCATGTCTCGGTCAGTCGTGCCGTCCGTCGAGGCCGGTGGGGGGATTGTGTCGGCCGGACGGTGATTTGGTGCGGTGGGTGTTGCCGGGACGGTCAGTGGAGCAGACTGCCTTGGAGCTCGGCGCGCAGGTCCGGGGTGAGCACCGCGCCCGCGCGGTCGACCAGCAGCGCCATCTCGTAGCCGACGAGGCCGATGTCGCACTCGGGGTGTGCGAGGACGGCGAGGGACGAGCCGTCCGAGACGGACATGAGGAAGAGGAACCCTCGCTCCATCTCGACGACCGTCTGTGCCACATGCCCGCCCTCGAAGATCCGGGAGGCCCCGGCCGTCAGCGAGGTGAGCCCCGACGCGACGGCCGCCAGCTGGTCGGCACGGTCGCGCGGGAAGCCCTCGGACATGGCGAGCAGGAGCCCGTCGGCGGACACGACGACGGTGTGGGACACCCCGGGGGTGTTGTCCACGAAGTTGGTGATCAACCAGTTCAGATTCTGTGCCGCCTGGCTCATCTGGCTCAACTAACGCTCCTGCTGGTGAGTGGGGTTCGGGAAGCTGCCGGTCTGGCCGTTGCCGACCTGACGACCCTGCGCGATACCCCGACGGAGATTGGTCAGCCGTCCGCGTACGTCGTCAGGCGCACGCGAGACCTGCGGACCGGTTTGGTGCTGTTGCTGCTGAGCCGTGCCCGGGACGAGGTTCGCCCGGGGCACCCGGCGCGGCAGGCCGGAAGTGGTGACGCCGCCCGCGGCCGGCTGCCGGACGCGCTCGGCCTGACGGACGAGCTCGTCGTTCGGCGACGTACGCCACGAGGACGTCGTGGCGCCGCCTGCCGCGGGACGCTGGGGAGCAGCCGGAGCCTGCGGCTGCTGTTGCTGCGGCGCCGGAGCGGAGCCGTTGCCGTTTCCGTTGCCCTGCTGCCCGCGGAACCAGTTGGTCTCCAGCGTGTCGTACAGCGGGGTACGGCCGTCACCCGGACCCGGGGCCGGCGGCAGTGCCCACCCGTCACCCCGCCCGTCGTCGGGTCGCGGCGCGGCGCCCCTGTTGTCGGGCTCGGGACGGGCGGCGGGGCGCGGCGGGACGGGCTGCTGCTGTGGGGAGCCGTAGCCGTTGCCGCCGTTGGTCTGGGGTCGTTCGAACTGGCCCGTGGACGCCGGGTCCTGGCGACCGGGCAGGGCGTGCCGGCCGGTGGTGGAGCCGTCGTAGCCGGGCGCGGGGAACTGACCGGTCGAGCCGTTGTCGTAGTCCTGCTGCGGGGCGAACCGGCCCGGACCCGCCGGGGCGTTCTGGCCGCCCGGGGCGCCGAAGACGTCGGAGCGGACGAAGCCGTCCTGCTGGCCGCCCGCGCCGGGGGCCGGGAACTGACCCGTGTCCTGGCTGCCGTTGACGGCCGGGAACCGGCCCGTGTCCTGGGCGCCGTTCACACCGGGACGGGAGAAGTCCGCGGGGCCACCGGGGTTCTGGCGCTCGTCGATCCGGGGGATCGCGGGTATCTCCGCGGTCGAGCCGGGACCCTGGCGGTCGTCGATGCGGGGCATGCGGGAGGTCTGCGCGACGTCCGGCTCCTCGTGGCCGCGCGGGGCGTCCAGCGGGGTGCGCGGCACCGGGGGCTGGGCGTTCTCGTCGCCCCAGCTCGCCGAACGCTGCTGGTTGCCGCCGGGCAGCTCGGCCCGTGGGCCGCCGCGCGGCGGAAGCTGCGCCTGACGGCCACGGCCGCCCTGCTCGCCCCGGTTGTCGTTCTGGCGCTGCGGCTGCGCGGGCGGACGGCCGCCGCCGAACATGTCCTGACCCTGGCCGGGCGCACCCGGACCGGTCGCCTGGAGACCCTGCGGCGCACCCGGTGCCTGTCCGCCGAAGCCGGCGCCCGCGCCGGCCGGAGCCGGGCGGCCCTGCTGCGGGGAGGCCGGACCTTGCGGTCCGCGCGGCGCACCGGGACGGCCACCGCCGTCCCGGCCGGGCAGCGCGGCCCGGGGACCCTGGCCGGGGGCGAGGCGGCCGCCCGCACCGGGACCGGCGCCGAGGGCACCGCCGCCGGCCGGCGCACCGCCGCCGAGGGCACCGCCCTGCTGGCCCTGGCGACGGGCCGCGGCGGCACCGGCGGCGGCCTGCGCGGCGGCGGGACCGCCGGACACGGCGCCCTGACCGGGCTTGGGCTGCGGCTTCTTGCCGCCCTGGGCGACGTCCACGGGCAGCATGACCAGCGCGGTCGTACCACCGGAGTCGGACGGGCGCAGCTGGATGCGGATGCCGTGCCGCTGCGACAGACGACCGACCACGAAGAGGCCCATGCGGCGGGAGACGGAGACGTCCACGGTGGGCGGCGAGGCGAGCCGCTCGTTGATCGCGGCGAGGTCCTCGGGGGAGAGGCCGATGCCGGTGTCGTGGATCTCGATCAGCACCCGGCCGTCGGGCAGCGCGTGACCGGTGACCTTGACCTTGGTCTGCGGGGAGGAGAACGAGGTGGCGTTCTCCAGCAGCTCGGCGAGCAGGTGCACGAGGTCGTTGACGACGCGGCCGGCCACTTCGGTGGTCGGCACGGACGCCAGCTCGATGCGCTCGTACTGCTCCACCTCGGACGCGGCGGCGCGGAGCACGTCGACCAGCGGGACCGGGCGGGTCCAGCGGCGGCCGGGCTCCTCACCCGCGAGGACGAGGAGGTTCTCACCGTTACGGCGCATACGCGTCGCGAGGTGGTCGAGCTTGAAGAGCGAGGACAGCTGGTCCGGGTCGGCCTCGCGGGACTCCAGTTCGGAGATGAGCGAGAGCTGACGCTGGATGAGGCCCTGGGAGCGGCGCGAGAGGTTGGTGAACATCGCGTTGACGTTGCCCCGCAGCAGGGCCTGCTCGGCGGCGAGGCGGACGGCCTCGCGGTGCACGTCGTCGAAGGCCGCGGCCACCTGGCCGATCTCGTCCCGGGAGTGCACACCGACCGACTCCACGGACGTGTCGACGTCCTGCGGGTCGGACTCGGACAGCTGCTTGACCAGCTCGGGCAGCCGGTCCTGGGCGACCTTGGTGGCGGTCTCCTGCAGGCGGCGCAGCGAGCGGATCATGGACCGGGCGACGACGAACGCGCCGACCAGCGACACACCGAGCACGAGCAGGATCAGCGCACCGGAGATGATCGCCTCGCGCTCCGACTCGGCGCGCAGCTCACGGGCCGTCTGCTCCATGTCCTCGAGCAGCGTGGTCTCGATGTTGGTCATCTGCCGGATCTTGGTCGAGCTGGCGTCGAACCAGTCCTGGTACGACCGCTTGTCCAGCGAGGAGAGACCACTGGCCGAGCTCAGCGCACGGGTGGCGTAGGTGTCGGCGTCCTCGATCGTCGGGCTGCCCTGCTCGATGGGCTGCAGCAGCTCCTCGGCGCCCTCGTCGCCGTAGATGCTGCGGAAACTGGCGAGCTCGGAGTCCTGGTTCTCCAGCGCGGCCTCGGCGTACTGCCGGTCGTTCTCGGAGAGCTTGCCGAAGTCGTCGTCGTTCACCGGCAGCGCGGCCGAGAGGGTGGCGCGCTGGACGGAGGCGTACTCCTTGGCGGAGGAGAAGGCGGCCAGCGCGCGGGTGCGCTGGATCATCTCCGGGTTGCTCGTGGCCTGCGCCATGTCCTGCGACAGGTCGAGCAGGGAGGTGATGAGGCGGTGGTAGGCCTCCACCGTCTGGGTGGAGTTCTTCGGCTCCGCGTAGGCCGTCTTACGGATCTTGGCGATGTTGCCGAGGTCGCCGAGGAGGCCCACGAGGCTGTCGCGGACGCCCTGGAGGTTGCCGTCCTTGCTGGAGGCGTCGATCTCCTCCGAGGCGTCGCTGAACGCGGACAGCTGCCGGTCGGTCTTCTCGCGGACGCCCTTGACGGTGAAGTCGGTCGCCTTCGCGCCGTGCGCCAGCGGACCGGCGGACCGGTCGCGCTCGTCCTGCAGCGCGGCGGCCAGGTCCGTGGCCTGCTTGGTCATGTCCGTCAGCAGCCGCATGTTGTCGAGCTGCTTGATGTCGTCCATCGACTGGCTGATGCGCAGGGTGCCCAGCGTGGTGGCCGCGACCACCGGGAGGGTCAGCAGCGCGACCAGACGCGTGGAGATGCGCCAGTTGCGCAGTGCCATGCGCGAGCCGGTGCTGGTGGGGCCGGCGGGCGGGGTCACCGTCGGAGTCGGGGGAAGGGCGCTCGACGACGTGGACGCGGCGGGGCGCCCGGGGCGCTCACCGCCGTCGCCGGACGGGGCCGGACCCGGGTTCTGGGCGTGCTGGGGCGAGGAACCGCGGTCGGTCCCGCCATGCGGCTCCGGCTCTGCCGAAGCGCTGCCATCCCTCTTGAAACGTCCCTGCACTAGCGTCGCAACCTCTGGACCAGGCGCCCCTCCGCGTCAACGGAAGGACGGTGTCGGCGTCTTGAAGGGCGTCCTGAATACGCCCTCCGAGTCGTGAGTGACCGGCGCTGGTTCCCCCTTCCGCCGCCACTCGGCGCTGCTGTGCGCCCTTTGCGCGCCGGCTCGATCCCGCGGCGGTCCGTGAGATTCCAGCACAGTGACGGATCTCCAACAAGGTGTGTTGGCCGGGCTGTGACATCCGTGACAGCCCGTAAGGGGTGGATCACCACACGTAGAAGGTGATCCAGGGTAACCCGGTCATACCAGGGCGAAGCCCGGATGGGTGACAGGTGTCCCAGTCGCCATGATCAGGAGCGGAATGAGGGCTTCAGGTGGCAGATGTCCGTTTCGTTGCGGTGCTTTGAGGGTCTGAATTGACCGTTTTAACCGTGGATCCGTGAGGAAACTCACACGCCGATCATGTGACCTTCACGCGATCAACGGGAATGGCGTGCCTAGCCTGAGGCTTTACAGAAATGGCAAAACCGACAAGCCGCGCCCACGCGCGGGCCGCGCCCCGGCCCGCCGGGCGCCCGGACAGGACAGGGCCCAGTACAACAGTGAAGACGACGACGATGTTCCACAAGATCGCCAACCCGCGGCGCACGACGCTGGCGCACCTCAGCGACGCCGACGACCTGACGCTCCCGGAGCAGCCGGAGCACTCCGTCGATCTGCCGGCCCAGACTGCCAACCCCAAGCGCACCATCCTCACCGAGGTCCCCGTCGGGGCCTCCGCCGCGTCTTCCGCGGAGTAGTACGCGCGCGAACCGCCGCATGCTCAAGGCGGCGGCCACGGATGTCAAGGGCGTCCCCGTCCGGGGGCGCCCTTCCGCGTTAGCCTGGAGCGTCACACTCCAGCCAGCTCAGCAAGGGGCCAACCAACCCGTGCGCATCGCCAGGTTCTCCATCGACGGGAACGTCGCCTTCGGCGCGGTCGAGGGCGACAAGCCGGACGAGCTCGTCCTCGACATCATCAAGGGCATCCCGTTCGCGGAACACGAGCTCTCCGGCACGAAGGTGCCGCTGAGCAAGGTCCGGCTGCTCCCGCCCGTGCTCCCCAACAAGGTCGTGGCCTTCGGCCGCAACTACGCCGAGCACGCGCGCGAACTCGGCAACGAGGTGCCCGACGCCCCGTTCGCCTTCTTCAAGCCCTCCACCTCCGTGATCGGCCCCGGGGACGACATCCAGTACCCGCCCTTCTCCGAGGACCTCCACCACGAGGCGGAGCTCGCCGTGGTCATCGGCCGTATGTGCCGCGAGGTCCCGCGTGAGCGCGTCAAGGACGTGATCTTCGGCTACACCTGCGCGAACGACATCACCGCGCGGGACGTCCAGAAGCGCGAGAAGCAGTGGGCGCGGGCCAAGGGCTTCGACTCCTCCTGCCCGCTCGGCCCCTGGGTGGAGACCGACCTCGACCCGAGCGACCTCACCATCCAGCTCACGGTCAACGGCCAGCAGCGCCAGCTCGGCCGCACCAGCGAGATGATCCACTCCATCGAGGACCTGATCGTCAACATCACCGAGGCCATGACGCTGCTCCCGGGCGACGTGATCCTCACCGGCACCCCGGCAGGGGTCGGCCCCCTCAACGTCGGCGACGAGGTCGCCGTCACCATCGAAGGCATCGGCACTCTCACCAACAAGGTTGTCAAGCGTGGCTAGCGCACCCGGCTCCCCCGTACGTGTCCGTTTCTGTCCGTCGCCCACCGGTAACCCCCACGTGGGCCTGGTCCGCACCGCCCTGTTCAACTGGGCGTTCGCCAGGCACCACCAGGGCACGCTGGTCTTCCGCATCGAGGACACCGACGCGGCCCGCGACTCCGAGGAGTCCTACGAGCAGCTCCTGGACTCGATGCGCTGGCTGGGCTTCGACTGGGACGAGGGCCCCGAGATCGGCGGCCCCCACGCGCCGTACCGCCAGTCGCAGCGCATGGACCTCTACAAGGACGTCGCGGCCAAGCTCCTGGACGCCGGCCACGCCTACCACTGCTACTGCTCCCAGGAGGAGCTGGACACCCGCCGCGAGGCCGCCCGCGCCGCCGGCAGGCCCTCCGGCTACGACGGCCACTGCCGCGACCTGAGCGCGGAGCAGGTCGAGCAGTACAAGGCCGAGGGCCGCGAGCCCATCGTGCGCTTCCGCATGCCCGACGAGACGATCACCTTCACGGACCTGGTCCGCGGCGAGCTGACCTTCACCCCGGAGAACGTCCCGGACTACGGCATCGTCCGCGCCAACGGCGCCCCGCTCTACACGCTCGTGAACCCGGTCGACGACGCGCTGATGGAGATCACCCACGTCCTGCGCGGCGAGGACCTGCTCTCCTCGACGCCGCGCCAGATCGCCCTCTACAAGGCACTGATCGAGCTCGGGATCGCCCAGCAGATCCCCCGGTTCGGCCACCTGCCGTACGTGATGGGCGAGGGCAACAAGAAGCTCTCCAAGCGCGACCCGCAGTCGAGCCTGAACCTCTACCGGGAGCGCGGCTTCCTCCCGGAGGGCCTGCTCAACTACCTGTCCCTGCTGGGCTGGTCGCTCTCCGCCGACCAGGACATCTTCACGATGGACCAGATGGTCGCGGCCTTCGACGTCGCGGACGTCAACCCCAACCCGGCCCGCTTCGACCTCAAGAAGTGCGAGGCCATCAACGGCGACCACATCCGCCTGCTGGACGTGAAGGACTTCACGGAGCGCTGCCGTCCCTGGCTGAAGGCGCCGTTCGCCCCCTGGGCGCCGGAGGACTTCGACGAGACCAAGTGGCAGGCGATCGCCCCCCACGCCCAGACCCGCCTGAAGGTGCTCTCCGAGATCACCGACAACGTCGACTTCCTCTTCCTCCCCGAGCCGGTCTTCGACGAGGCGAGCTGGACGAAGGCGATGAAGGAGGGCTCCGACGCCCTCCTGCGCACGGCCCGCGAGCAGCTGGACTCGGCCGACTGGACCAACCCGGAGTCCCTCAAGGAGGCCGTCCTGGCCGCCGGCGAGGCCCACGGCCTCAAGCTCGGCAAGGCCCAGGCCCCGGTCCGCGTGGCCGTCACCGGCCGCACGGTCGGCCTGCCCCTCTTCGAGTCCCTGGAGGTCCTGGGCAAGGAGGAGACGCTGGCCCGCATCGACGCGGCACTGGCGAAGCTGGCGGCGTAACGCGCACACGCGTGAGGGGCGGCGACCGGGTCACCGGCTGCCGCCCCTCGGCGTTCACCCGGACGGCGTCGCTCTCGTCGACGAGGCAGGCACTCCGCGTCGTACGTCGCGCGGGCCGTGACCGATCAGTGTGCCGGCCCACACCGCACCCCCGTCCCGACCGCCGGGAACGCCGGACGCGCCCCCCACTCGCGCGTTACGGTCGGTGGCATGGCGATCAGAGCCGTTGTCTGGGACGTCGACGACACCCTCTTCGACTACACGACCGCGGACCGCGAGGGCATGCGCAGCCACCTCGCGGCCGAAGGCCTCCTCGACGGGTACGGCAGTCCGGAGGAGGCGCTCACCCGGTGGCGGGAGGTCACCGACCAGCAGTGGGCGCGCTTCTCCGCCGGCGAGACCACCTTCGAGGGCCAGCGCCGCGATCGCGTACGGGTCTTCCTGGACCGGGAGATGACCGACGCCGAGGCCGACGCCTGGTTCCAGCGTTACATCGGTCACTACGAGGCCGCCTGGGCCCTCTTCCCGGACGTGCTGCCCGTCCTGGACGCCCTCGCCGCCAGCCACCGCCACGCGGTGCTCTCCAACTCCAGCATCCACGTCCAGGACCGCAAGCTCCGCGTCCTCGGTGTGCACGACCGCTTCGAGGCCATCCTGTGCGCCGCCGAGCTCGGCGTCTCCAAGCCGCAGGCCGCCGCCTTCCTCGCCGCCTGCGAGGCCCTCGCTCTGCCCCCGCACCAGGTGGCGTACGTCGGCGACCACCCGGAGATCGACGGACAGGGCGCCGCGGACGCCGGTCTGCTCTCCGTGTGGATCGACCGCTACGGCGCTACGGCCACCGTCGAGCTGCCGTCCGGACGCCACCGGATCGTCACCCTCGCCGAACTTCCCGCGATCCTCGGCACGGATAGTCGTTTTGGTGCGCAGTCCACCTTCGGGTAATGTTCTTCCTGCGCCGCCGAGGAGCGGGCCGAGAGGCCGGAACCCGGAGGCGCAAAGCTAGAACAAGATCCCCTCAGGGGCTTGCGTTCCAGTGGCCTATGGTGTAATTGGCAGCACGACTGATTCTGGTTCAGTTAGTCTTGGTTCGAGTCCAGGTAGGCCAGCTCGCAGAGCTCATCTGCACTCGCGGATCACATCCGCAAGCCCCCGTTGTGTAGCGGCCTAGCACGCTGCCCTCTCAAGGCAGTAGCGCCGGTTCGAATCCGGTCGGGGGTACTGATCTCGATCAACTCGGGATCGCTAGGGCCCCCGTTGTGTAGCGGCCTAGCACGCCGCCCTCTCAAGGCGGTAGCGCCGGTTCGAATCCGGTCGGGGGTACGACTGGTCTAAACCACATTGGTCTATGGTGTAATTGGCAGCACGACTGATTCTGGTTCAGTTAGTCTTGGTTCGAGTCCAGGTAGACCAGCTCGGACCTGCGGAAACGCAGAGTCCACGCCCCCGTTGTGTAGCGGCCTAGCACGCCGCCCTCTCAAGGCGGTAGCGCCGGTTCGAATCCGGTCGGGGGTACGCGAGACAAAGGCCCTCCACTTCGGTGGGGGGCCTTTTCGTGTTTCCGGCTCACTCGAAGCCGTATCTGCGCGCCGACTCCTCCTCCTGCGCCAGCCGGTGCAGCGCCTGGAGCATGGGCTCGACGAAGACGGCTCCCGCGACCGCCGTCTCGACCTTCTCGGCCTCCGAGGGCTGGGTCTCCACGAAGTCCAGGACGGCCGCCTGGTGCATCAACCGGCCGTAGGACCCGATCAGTTCGGGGTCCCAGTCGTAGCCGAGCCGCCGGAGCGTCGCCACCGCCACCACCAGGGAACGACAGGCGGGGGAGACGGCGATCAGGGCTTGGCCGTTCGACCAGCCCAGTGTCTCCAAGAGCTGTTCCACCTCACGGCGCGCGGCCCGCACGTGCTCGTCCTCCGTCTCCGGCTCCGGAACCTGCGGCAGGGCCCACCAGTGGCTCCCCGATCATGCTGTCGATGTTCCGCGTGCTGGGGGAGCTCGCGCGGGACGGCGACCGGGGGGCTGCTGGGGCGCGTGTTGCTCACTGCTTCACCGCGGACGTACTACCTGGCCCAGTACTGGGAGTCCAAGGAGAAGCTCTATGCGTACGCGGCCTCGCCCGGCATGTTCCACCATCGGGCGTGGGGGCGCCGACCGTAAGGAGCGGGTGGGGAAGGTGCGAGGCGACGTCGGGTTCCGGCACGAGGCGTACATCGTGCCCGAGGGGTCGTACGAGTCGATCCACGTCGACATGCCGCCCTTCGGCCTCGCGGCGGCCACGGGGGTGCCGCCGGTCGGGAACCGGGGGCGGCGGGCAGCGCAGCGGTTCGCGCACCGCTCGTCCGGGGCGGCCGGGGGACCGTCTGAGGGGGGCGGGGAACCGAGGGGGGCCTGCCGCGGCGTTGAGGCGGGCACCCTTTCGGTGACGTCCCGAAAGCCCCCGGGGGTCAGCCGGTGCGGCGCAGCGCCTCCGACAGGCGGGCCGCCGCGTCGATGACCGCCTGGGCGTGCATACGGCCCGGGTGACGGGTCAGGCGCTCGATGGGACCGGAGACCGAGACGGCGGCCACCACGCGGTTGGAGGGGCCGCGGACGGGCGCGGAGACGGACGCGACGCCCGGCTCCCGCTCGCCGATGGACTGGGCCCAGCCCCGGCGTCGTACGCCCGACAGGGCCGTCGCGGTGAAGCGGGCGCCCTGCAGGCCGCGGTGGAGGCGCTCGGGCTCCTCCCAGGCCATGAGGATCTGCGCCGAGGAGCCCGCCTTCATCGTGAGCGTCGAGCCGACCGGGACCGTGTCCCGAAGGCCGGACAGGCGTTCCGCCGCGGCGACGCAGATGCGCATGTCGCCCTGGCGGCGGTAGAGCTGCGCGCTCTCGCCCGTGACGTCACGGAGATGGGTGAGCACCGGGCCGGCGGTCGCGAGGAGACGGTCCTCGCCGGCGGCCGCGGCCAGTTCTGCCAGGCGCGGGCCGAGGATGAAACGGCCCTGCATGTCGCGCGCCACCATACGGTGGTGTTCCAGAGCCACGGCCAGCCGGTGGGCCGTGGGTCGTGCCAGTCCGGTCGCCGCGACCAAGCCCGCGAGGGTGGCCGGACCGGACTCCAGGGCGCTCAGGACAAGGGCTGCCTTGTCCAGAACGCCGACGCCGCTACTGTTGTCCATGCAACGATACTCACGTCTCACTCTGTGAAACGCAAGTTCAATTTTCCGTGGAACGCGCCACCCTGGATGTCACGAAGGCACAGTGGCCCGCGGATCGAAACGGGCCCGGCGGCGGGCGCCCGGACAAGGGGCGCGGGCGGCGGCCGCCTCCTCAAGATCTCTAGTTGGGCCGGTGGACGCTTGCCGGCCGAAGGGAAAGCGATGGGTAGGACACTCGCGGAGAAGGTCTGGGACGACCACGTCGTCCGGCGCGCCGAGGGCGAGCCCGACCTCCTCTTCATCGATCTGCACCTGCTGCACGAGGTGACGAGCCCGCAGGCCTTCGACGGCCTCCGCAAGAGCGGCCGCCGGGTGCGCCGTCTCGACCTGACCATCGCCACCGAGGACCACAACACCCCGACCCTCGACATCGACAAGCCCATCGCCGACCCGGTCTCCCGGGTCCAGCTGGAGACGCTGCGCAAGAACGCCGCCGAGTTCGGTGTGCGGCTGCACCCGCTGGGCGACGTCGAGCAGGGCGTCGTGCACGTCGTCGGCCCGCAGCTGGGTCTGACCCAGCCCGGCATGACCGTCGTCTGCGGCGACTCGCACACCTCCACGCACGGCGCCTTCGGCGGCCTCGCGTTCGGCATCGGCACCTCCCAGGTCGAGCACGTGCTGGCCACCCAGACCCTGCCGATGGCCCGCCCGAAGACCATGGCCATCACCGTCAACGGCGAACTGCCCGAGGGCGTCACCGCCAAGGACCTGATCCTGGCGATCATCGCGAAGATCGGCACCGGCGGCGGTCAGGGCTACGTCCTGGAGTACCGCGGCTCCGCCATCGAGAAGCTCTCGATGGAGGCCCGGATGACCATCTGCAACATGTCGATCGAGGCCGGCGCCCGCGCGGGCATGATCGCCCCCGACGAGACCACCTTCGAGTACCTCAAGGGTCGCCCGCACGCCCCCGAGGGCGAGGACTGGGACGCGGCCGTCGCGTACTGGAAGACGCTGAAGACCGACGAGGACGCCGAGTTCGACGCCGAGGTCGTCATCGAGGCCGCCGAACTGTCGCCGTTCGTCACCTGGGGCACCAACCCCGGCCAGGGCGCGCCGCTTTCGGCGGACGTCCCCGACCCCGCTTCGTACGAAGACGCTTCGGAGCGCCTCGCCGCCGAAAAGGCCCTGGAATACATGGGGTTGGAGGCCGGGCAGCCGCTGCGCTCCATCAAGGTGGACACCGTCTTCGTAGGCTCCTGCACCAACGGCCGTATCGAGGACCTGCGCGCCGCCGCCGAGCTCCTCAAGGGCCGCAAAGTCGCCGACGGCGTACGGATGCTGGTCGTTCCCGGCTCCGCGCGCGTGGGTCTGCAGGCCGTCTCCGAGGGCCTGGACGTCGTCTTCAAGGAGGCCGGCGCCGAGTGGCGGCACGCGGGCTGCTCGATGTGCCTCGGCATGAACCCCGACCAGCTGGCCCCGGGGGAGCGCTCCGCGTCCACCTCCAACCGCAACTTCGAGGGCCGGCAGGGCAAGGGCGGTCGTACGCACCTGGTGTCGCCGCAGGTCGCGGCGGCCACCGCGGTCCTGGGCCATCTGGCCTCCCCGGCCGACCTGTCCGACGCCGAGACCCGTACGCCCGCTGGAGTCTGATCAGTCATGGAAGCATTCACCACGCACACCGGCCGGGCCGTCCCGCTGCGCCGCTCCAACGTCGACACCGACCAGATCATCCCCGCTCACTGGCTCAAGAAGGTGACCCGGGACGGTTTCGAGGACGGGCTGTTCGAGGCCTGGCGCAAGGACGAGACCTTCATCCTCAACCAGCCCGAGCGGCAGGGCGCGACCGTTCTGGTCGCCGGTCCCGACTTCGGCACCGGCTCCTCTCGTGAGCACGCTGTCTGGGCGCTGCAGAACTACGGCTTCAAGGCCGTGATCTCCTCCCGCTTCGCCGACATCTTCCGCGGCAACTCGCTGAAGAACGGCCTGCTCACGGTGGTCCTGGAGCAGAAGATCGTGGACGCGCTGTGGGAGCTCACCGAGAAGGACGCGACTGCTGAGGTCACTGTGGACCTTGAGGCGCGTGAGGTGCGTGCCGAGGGCATCACCGCCTCCTTCGAGCTGGACGAGAACTCCCGCTGGCGGCTGCTGAACGGGCTGGACGACATCTCCATCACCCTCCAGAACGAGGCCGACATCGCCGCGTACGAGGCCAAGCGCCCGTCGTACAAGCCGCGGACGCTCCAGGCCTGATCCACGTCCGTCCGCGACTGATCCGTATCGGATCCGCGCGGCAACCGGTCGAGTTTCGGCCACCGCGAGACACCCCCCGTACCCCCGATCGGCCCGATCGGGGGTACGGCCATGTCCGCGCCCGTTCGGCCCCGCCGCTCCTCACGCTTCCTCCCAACTTCCCACGTTAAGGCGGTGGTTGCCGGGGTACGCGCCCTGTGTGGACGCGGCTTCCGAAGGTGCCCGGAAGGCTGTCTGAGGCGGCAGTTGCCCCCTGAGCGGGCGACAACTCGCCCCAGATGGCACAATCTGTGCATGGAACACGACGGCCAACTCGAGCTCTATACGGCGGTCGCGAACCAGCTCAAGGAAGCGCACGCAAGGGTGCGCGCACTGCAAGTCCCGGAGGGCGTACGGATGGCGCTGACCCGGAAGCTGCTGGTCATTACGGCCGCGGCCAAGCACGATCTCGCCGATGCGGCAAGGCGACTGGAGCGGTTCATGGCGGACCTCGACGAGGGGCGAATGCCCGAAGAGGGCCGCTGATCGCCTCCGGAGCAGCCGAGTTCGTTGCGGCACAAGGGTGATTAGCCCGTTTCGTGTTTGATTTGCGGTATATATCTGCCTAACGTGCGAAAAAGCTTGAACACTTTCGTTCTGGCGATGTCTCCGAAGGGGAAGACGTGAACAAGGCGCAGCTCGTAGAAGCGATTGCCGACAAGCTGGGCGGCCGCCAGCAGGCCGCCGACGCGGTCGACGCGGTCCTGGACGCCATCGTCCGTGCGACCGTCGCGGGGGAGAGGGTCTCGGTCACCGGCTTCGGTTCGTTCGAGAAGGTCGACCGCCCGGCGCGTTACGCCCGTAACCCCCAGACGGGCGAGCGGGTTCGGGTCAAGAAGACGTCCGTTCCGCGCTTCCGCGCAGGCCAGGGCTTCAAGGACCTGGTGAGCGGCTCGAAGAAGCTGCCGCGCGGTGGCGAGGTCGCCGTCAAGAAGGCCCCCAAGGGCAGCCTGTCCGGCGGTGCCACCGCGACGGTCAAGAAGGCCGCCGCGAAGAAGGCCGCCCCTTCGAAGAGGGCGACGGCCGCCGCGAAGAAGACCACCCCGGCGAAGAAGACGACGGCTGCCGCGAAGAAGACCACGGCCGCCGCCAAGAAGACGACCGCGAAGAAGGCCACCACCAAGAAGACGGCCGCGGCCGCCAAGAAGACCACGACGGCCAAGACCGCCGCGGCCAAGAAGACCACCGCCAAGAAGGCGCCGGCGAAGAAGGCGACGGCCACGACGGCCCCCGCCAAGAAGTCGACCGCCCGCAAGACCACCGCCAAGAAGACCACTGCCCGCTAGGCACAGGGGTTCAGGGGCACTCACACGCCGGGCCGGACTCCCTCTCGGAGCCCGGCCCGCGGTGTGTCCGGAAGATCTTCGGCGTTCAGAACGTCTGCAGCGTCACGAGGGTGACGCGCCGGGCGTCCCCCTCGCCCTCGGTCTCGATCCGCACCCGTTGACCCGGCCGCAGCAGCCGCAGCCCGCCCGCGTCGAACGCCGGCGCGTCGAAGGGCACCGGGGTGCCGTCGTCCAGCAGCACCTGTCCGCTGCGGGTGTCGGGGTCGTACGTGTACGCGGTGGCCTGCATGGTCGGCAGCCTACTGCCCCGGAATCAGCAGGCGCGCGGCCGCCGCGGCCGTTCGGGGGCCCACCCCCAGGGCCAGGGCCGCCCGCAGGTCCTCGCCGGTGTCCACGTCCTGGCGTACGGAATCCACCGTGTCGAGGCGGAGTTCCGCGGCTCCCGAGGCACGGTGGCGGACGCGGGAGTCGGCGCCGAAAGCGGGGAGCAATTCATGGCCGGGGGCCACCGCGAGAAGGGTCGTACCGATTGCGGCCGCATCGGGGAGAAAAGCGCGAGGGAATTCCCCGGCCGCGTCCAGGACCCGGGCCAATTCCAGCGGGCGGAGGGCGGGAAGGTCGGCGTTCAGGGCGGCGAGCGCGCTGTCGGGGCGCGTGGCGCGTACGGCGTCCGCTCCGTGCGCGAGAGCGGCGTTCAGGCCGGAGCGCGGCTCGTCGGGGACGATACGGGCGCCCAGCGCCGCGAGCTCCCGACCGGCCAGCACATCGTCCGTGACGACTGCCACATCCCGTACCGCCGGGCAGGCCAGGGCGGCCGCCACCGTGTCCTGGGCGAAGGCGAGGGCGAGTCCCGGGCGCAGCCCGTCGGCCGCGGTGTCCGCGAGCCTGCTCTTGGCGAGCGCCAAGGGCTTCAGGGGTATGACCAAGCTCCACTGCACCGGTGTACCGTCCCTCTCTCGTCGCCGCCATTGTCACCCGGCTCTTCCGGCGGCAGCGTGATCGGGGCGTACGGTGTTCTCGACAGACCGGCGGCCCGGGGCGACACTTGTGCGGCCCCCTGGCCCCGGAGGGAAGTCAGGGAAGTCCTAGAGGAAGGTGTCCGCGTGCCCCGCCGCAGAATCGGCTTCTGGTACCGCTTCGCAGCGGTCCTCTGCAAACCGCCGCTGGTGGTTCTGATCAAGCGGGACTGGCGCGGAATGGAACACATTCCGGTCGAGGGTGGATTTATCACCGCGGTGAACCACAATTCACACATCGACCCCTTCGCATACGCGCACTACCAGTACAACACCGGAAGAGTGCCGCGATTTCTGGCGAAGAGCGGGCTTTTCAAGAAGGGATTCGTGGGCGCCGCGATGCGCGGCACCGGACAGATCCCCGTCTACCGCGAGAGCACGGACGCGCTCAGCGCCTTCCGGGCCGCGATCGACGCCGTGGAGCGCGGCGAGTGCGTCGCCTTCTACCCCGAGGGCACCCTCACCCGCGATCCCGACGGCTGGCCCATGACCGCCAAGACCGGTGCCGCGCGCGTCGCCCTGCAGACCAAGTGCCCGGTCATCCCGATCGCGCAGTGGGGCGCCAACGAACTGCTGCCGCCCTACGCCAAGAAACCCAACCTCCTTCCGCGCAAGACCCACCACGTCCTCGCCGGCCCGCCCGTGGACCTCGCGCGGTTCTACGACAAGGAGATGACTCCCGAGCTGCTGAAGGAGGCGACGGAGGTCATCATGGCCGCCATCACCCGCCAGCTGGAGGAGATCCGCGGCGAGAAGGCGCCGGACACGCCCTACGACCCGCGCCGGGAGCGGATCGAGCAGCGGCGCCGGACGCAGGCACAGACGCAGCCCGGTCGGTCGACCGTCCGAGAAGGGGAGAGCGGCACGTGAGCAAGCCCGTCAAGGCGGCTGTCTTCGGCACCGGATCGTGGGGCACCGCCTTCGGCATGGTCCTCGCCGACGCGGGCTGCGAGGTGACGCTCTGGGCGCGCCGCGCCGAGCTCGCCGACGCGGTCAACTCCACGCGGACCAACCCCGACTACCTCCCCGGCGTCGAACTCCCCGAGAACCTGCGCGCCACCGCCGACCCGGCCGAGGCCGCCCGCGACGCCGACTTCACCGTCCTCGCGATCCCCTCGCAGACCCTGCGCGCCAACCTCGCCGAGTGGCACCCGCTGCTCGCCCCGGACACCGTCCTCGTCTCGCTGATGAAGGGCGTCGAACTCGGTACGACCATGCGGATGAGCGAGGTCGTCGAGGACGTCGCCAAGGTGGGCCGGGACCGTGTCGCCGTCGTCACCGGGCCCAACCTCGCGAGGGAGATCGCCTCGCGCATGCCCGCCGCGGCCGTGGTCGCCTGCACCGACGAGACCGTCGCCCAGCGCCTCCAGGCCGCCTGCCACACGCCGTACTTCCGCCCGTACACCAACACCGACGTGGTGGGCTGCGAGCTGGGCGGCGCGGTGAAGAACGTCATCGGGCTCGCCGTCGGCATCGCGGACGGCATGGGGCTCGGCGACAACGCCAAGGGCTCGCTGATCACCCGCGGCCTCGCCGAGACGACGCGGCTCGGCCTGGCCATGGGCGCCGACCCGCTCACCTTCTCCGGGCTCGCCGGGCTCGGTGACCTGGTGGCGACCTGCTCCTCGCCGCTGTCCCGCAACCACACCTTCGGCACCAACCTCGGCAAGGGCATGACCCTGCAGGAGACGATCGCGGTCACCAAGCAGACCGCCGAGGGCGTCAAGTCCTGCGAGTCGGTACTGGATCTGGCGCGCCGGCACGGCGTCGACATGCCCATCACCGAGACGGTCGTCGGCATCGTGCACGAAGGCAAGCCGCCGGTGGTGGCGTTGAAGGAGCTGATGTCGCGCAGCGCGAAGCCCGAACGACGCTGAGCAACCCCCCGAGTCGACGCTGTCTCCGGGCCCTACCACCGGGTACTCTCAACGCGATATGAGCACCGAGAACCTCCCCCAGAGCCCCGAGCAGCCGTCTCGCAAGCCGCGTGTGGCCGTCGTGTTCGGCGGCCGCAGCTCCGAACACGGGATCTCCGTGGTCACCGCCGGCGCCGTCCTCAAGGCCATCGACCGGACCAAGTACGAGGTCCTGCCGATCGGGATCACCCGGGACGGCCGGTGGGCGCTCACCGCCGACGCCCCGGAGCGCATGGCGATCACCGACCGCCGCACGCCCAGCGTCGAGGAGCTCGCCGAGTCGCAGGAGGGCGGCGTGGTGCTTCCCGTCGACCCCGCGAGCCGCGAAGTCGTCTACAGCGAGCCCGGATCGGTGCCCAAGGCGCTCGGCGAGGTCGACGTCGTCTTCCCGGTGCTGCACGGCCCCTACGGCGAGGACGGCACCCTCCAGGGCCTGCTGGAGCTCTCCGGCGTCCCGTACGTGGGCTCGGGCGTGCTCGCCTCGGCCGTCGGCCAGGACAAGGAGTACATGAAGCGGGTGTTCACCTCCTTCGGGCTGAAGGTGGGCCCGTACGTGGTGATCCGGCCGCGCGAGTGGCAGCAGGACGAGCCGGCCGCCCGTAAGAAGATCATCGACTTCGCCGGCGAGCACGGCTGGCCGCTCTTCGTGAAGCCCGCGCGCGCGGGCTCGTCGATCGGCATCACCAAGGTCGACGACCTGTCGGGGCTCGACGAGGCGATCGCCGAGGCCCAGCGGCACGACCCGAAGGTCCTCGTCGAGGCGGCGCTGCGCGGCCGCGAGATCGAGTGCGGGGTGCTGGAGTTCGAGGACGGGCCGAGGGCCTCCGTACCCGCCGAGATCCCGCCGCCGGAGGCGCACGCGTACTACGACTTCGAGGCCAAGTACATCGACTCCACCCCCGGGATCGTCCCGGCCCCGCTGACGCCCGAGGAGACCGCCGAGGTGCAGAGGCTCGCGGTGGACGCCTTCGAGGCGGCGTCCTGCGAGGGGCTGGTCCGCGCGGACTTCTTCCTCACGGAGGACGGGGAGTTCGTGATCAACGAGATCAACACGATGCCCGGCTTCACGCCGATCTCGATGTACCCGGCGATGTGGCAGGCGAGCGGCATCAGCTACGAGGAGCTGGTGGACCGGCTCGTCCAGGCGGCCCTGCGCCGTTCGACGGGGCTCAGGTAGCCGCCTGAGGGGCGCGGGGCCGTATCGATACGCGGCTCGGCCGCGCTGGGGTCCCCGCGCGTGGGGGTCCCTCCCGCGCATGGGGGGCCTTCCCGCTCAGGGGGTCCCTCCCGCTCGTCGAGCGAAGCCGAGAGTGGGGGAGAAGCCGAGAGCGGGGGAGCGACCAGCCACACGCGACCCGCACGCGAACGACGGCCCCGCCGGCGCGGCGACTAGTCGGCGATCCCCTCGGGGATCGCCTTCTTGATGGCGGGGGCCAGGTCGATCAGCACCGACGAACTGTCCGTCCCCTTCGGCACCGTCACCTCGACATAGGCACGGCGACTGGCGGTGGTGAAGCGGTACCCCCCGTCGTCCCGCTTCTCCATCAGCCAGTCGACGCCGTTCACACCGCCGGCGACCGCGTCCGGGTCGGCGCCCTGGGCCACCTTCGGATCCACCATCTTCGGCGGCCGCTCCACACCGCAGCGCAGTATGATCGCCGGGTTCCCCCAGCCCGCGGTCAGCGCGGAGGCGGGCTCGGGATCCCGGCGGTCCAGACCGTCCACCTTCGACGGCAGCGCCTCGTCCAGGTTCCGGCACAGTTGCACGGCTTTCGCCGCGGGGCTGGGAACCGCCGCCGACGCGTCACCGTCTGCTGAGGAGCAGCCCGCCGCGGCCAGCAGGAGGGCCAGCGAGGGCAGAACAATTGGCCGGTGACGGAAAGGGTTCACCGGCCAAGCGTAGACGGGGGCTACAGATGCACGACCGGGCAGGTCAGGGTACGGGTGATCCCGTCCACCTGCTGGACCTTGGCGACCACCATGCGGCCGAGGTCGTCGACCGTGTCGGCCTGGGCCCGCACGATGACGTCGTACGGGCCCGTCACGTCCTCGGCCTGGACGACCCCAGGGATCTTGCTGATCGTCTCGGCGACGGTCGACGCCTTGCCGACCTCCGTCTGGATCAGGATGTACGCCTGTACCACGGAACCTCCACGGCGGCCACGAGGATCATGTGGGGAAAAGGAACGCCACGGTATCGCGTCGCCGCTCGCCGCGGGGAGACCTGCGGGGGCCACGGCTCGCGCGCCGGGGTGCAGGCACGAAAGAAGTTGACGGTCTCCTCGACGGTATCGAGGACACTGGTGACGCGCGACCGGGCACGGACAGGGACAGAAGGGGAGCTAGGGCGATGAAGGGCACTGTTGGTGAGCTCGGGGAGTTCGGGCTCATCAGGGAGCTCACCTCCCGTCTCACCACCACCCCGGCGGTCCGGGTCGGACCCGGCGACGACGCCGCGGTGGTCGCCGCGCCCGACCGCCGGGTCGTGGCCAGCACCGACATCCTGCTGGAGGGCCGGCACTTCCGCCGCGACTGGTCCACGGCGTACGACGTGGGCCGCAAGGCCGCCGCGCAGAACCTCGCCGACATCGCGGCGATGGGCGCCGTGCCGACCGCCCTGCTGCTCGGCCTCGTCGTACCCGCCGAACTGCCGGTGACCTGGCCGACCGAGCTGATGGACGGCCTGCGCGACGAGTGCCAGGTCGCCGGTGCCTCGGTGGTCGGCGGCGATGTCGTACGCGGCGACATGATCATGGTGTCGATCACCGCGCTCGGCGATCTGCGCAACCAGGAGCCGATCACCCGGGCCGGCGCCCAGCCCGGCGACCTCGTCGCGGTGACCGGCTGGCTGGGCTGGTCCGCCGCCGGGTACGCGGTCCTCTCCCGCGGCTTCCGCTCGCCCCGCGCCTTCGTCGAGGCCCACCGCCGCCCCGAACCGCCCTACCACGCGGGCCCGGCGGCCGCCTCGCTCGGCGCGACCGCGATGTGCGACGTGAGCGACGGACTGATCGCCGACCTCGGGCACATCGCGGAGGCCAGCAAGGTCCGCATCGACATCCGCTCCGGCGCCATCGACATCCCCTCGCAGATGAACGACATCGGCCAGGCCGTCGGCGTCGACCCCATGCAGTGGGTGCTGACCGGGGGAGAGGACCACGCGATCGTGGCGACCTTCCCGCCGGACGTGAAGCTGCCGGCCCGCTGGAAGGTGATCGGCGAGGTCCTCAACCCGTCCGCCCTGCCCCAGGTGACGGTCGACGGGGCGCCCTGGACCAGCAAGGGCGGCTGGGACCACTTCGGGGACATCGAGTCATGAGTCTGCCGAGGGCGCTGACCGTGGCCGGCTCCGACTCCGGTGGGGGCGCGGGCATTCAGGCCGATCTGAAGACGATGCTCGCGCTCGGCGTGCACGGCATGAGTGTCGTCACGGCCGTCACGGCTCAGAACTCCCTTGGCGTGCAGGGCGCTTGGGAGCTGCCCGTGGAGGCGGTGCGGGCGCAGTACCGCAGTGTCGTCGACGACATCGGCGTCCAGGCCGTGAAGACCGGGATGCTGGCGTCCGCCGAACTCGTCGAAACCGTCGCCGAGTTGATCGCCGGTACGGACGTGCCGGTCGTCGTCGACCCCGTGGGTGTCTCCAAGCACGGGGACCCGCTGCTGGCGTCCTCGGCACTGGACTCGGTACGCACCAAGCTGCTGCCGGTGGCCACCGTCGCCACCCCGAACCTCGACGAGGTGGCCCAACTCACGGGTGTCCACGTCGAGTCCGAGGAACAGCTCCGGGAGGCGGCGGCGGCCGTGCTGGCCCACGGGCCGCGCTGGGTGCTCGTCAAGGGCGGTCATCTCCCCGGTGACGCCGTCGACTTGCTCACCGACGGGTCTGAGGAGCACTGGCTGCACGCACCCCGGCACGACAACCGGCACACGCACGGCACGGGCTGCACCCTCGCCTCGGCGATCGCGTCACACCTCGCGAAGGGGCGGTCCGTGCCGGAGGCGGTGGCGGCGGCCAAGGCGTACGTCACGGGGGCCATCGCGGCCGGGTTCGCGCTGGGCGGGGGGATCGGGCCGGTGGATCACGGATGGGGGCTCGGGGCGGGGCGAGGCGGCGCTTGGACGCCTGGGCCGTCGTCTGCGTGATCGTTCAAGCGGTCGCTTGAACACCCGGCGCTCACTCCGGGGCACAGCAAAGAGCCGGTCCACCGAGATGGACCGGCTTTCTGCAGCGAACCAGCAGTGGCCGCGCGCGATGGGGGTCCCCCCGCCTCGAGCGAACTCGAGAGGTGGGGGATGTGCGTCAGCGCGAGACCTTGCCGGCCTTGATGCACGAGGTGCAAGCGTTCACGCGCTTCGGCGTCCCGCCGACCACGGTACGCACACGCTGGATGTTCGGGTTCCAGCGGCGGGACGTACGGCGGTGCGAGTGCGAGATGTTGTTGCCGAAGCCCGGCCCCTTGCCGCAGACGTCGCAGTTGGCAGCCACGGGTCACTCCAAAGACTTCAGATGCACTTACGGTTGATCCCGGCATGCCGGGATCGCGATCGTAGGATCAAAGATCTGAGTGGCGTTGCCAGGGGGAGAGCCCGATCTGCATCGGGCAACCGGAGCAGCATACAACGACTGCGCCAGTACAACGAAACTACCATGCCTGCTCAGGGGCCCGGCCCCGGCCCTCTTCCGGGGGGCACCCGCCCTGGGTCTACGCTGCGTCCCAGTCCAGCAGCTCAAGGAGGCGCAGGTGCCGCAGGTGCCGCAGACATTCTTCGATGCTCTCGCGGTGCGCACCTGGTGCGGTCTCGCGCTGCGCGCGCTGGGGCGGGCACGCGAGGAGATCGACGCGATCAACGTCTATCCGGTCGCGGACGGGGACACCGGCACCAACCTCTACCTGACCGTCGAGTCGGCGGCGACCGCCGTCGAAGCCGTGTTCTCCGGGTACGAGGCCGGCTCGGCGCCCGCCGGGAGCCCCTCGCTCGCCGACGCCGCGCGCGCGATGGCGCACGGCGCGCTCATCGGCGCGCGCGGGAACTCCGGGACGATCCTCGCGCAGCTGCTGCGCGGCATGGCGCAGGTGCTGGCCGCCGAGGGTGAGGCCGCTCACACCGACGCGGACGGGCTGCGCCTGGCCCTGCGGCGCGCGGCCGACTCCGCCCGCGGGGCCGTGGCCCACCCCGTCGAGGGCACGGTCCTGTCGGTCGCCTCGGCCGCCGCCGACGCGGCCGAGGGTGCCGAGGGGGACTGCGGGACGGTCGCACGGGCTGCCTACCGGGGGGCGTGCGCGGCCCTCGCCGCGACCCCGGGCCAGCTGGCCGTCCTGGAGCGCGCCGGGGTGGTCGACGCCGGTGGGCGCGGGCTGGTGGCGGTGCTCGCGGCCCTGGTGGAGACGTTCACGGGGGAGAGGCCGGGGGTTCCGGTGCCCTCCGGTGCCGACACGCACGCGTGCGTGGGGACCGCGGGGCCCCTGGAGTCCGCCGAGGCGGAGGCCTGCGGCGCCGACCAGGCGGCGGACGAGGGCGGTCCCGCCTTCGAGGTCATCTACCTCCTGGAGGCCGAGGACGCGGCCGTGGACCGGCTGCGGCAGCGGCTCGACGCCCTCGGGGACTCGCTCGTCGTGGTCGGCGGCGACGGCCTGTGGAACGTCCACGTGCACGTCGACGACGCCGGCGCCGCCGTGGAAGCGGGCGTCGAGGCCGGACGGCCGTACCGGATCCGCATCACCCACTTCGGCGCCGACGACGTGCACGCGCGCGGGGGTGAACGTTCGCCCCGCGAGCGCGCCCAGCGGGCGGTGGTCGCCGTCGTCCCCGGCGAGGGCCTGGCCGGGCTGTACGCCGAGGCCGGCGCGACGACGGTCCTCGCGCGCCCCGGGGAGCCGCCCGCGAGCGGCGAGCTCGTCGAGGCCGTACGCCGGGCCCACGCGCGTGAGGTCGTGCTGCTGCCCAACGACGCCGACCTGCGCCACACCGCGGCCGCGGCGGCCGAGCAGGCCCGCTCGGAGGGCGTCCGGGTGGCCCTGATCCCGACCCGGTCCGCGGTCCAGGGGATCGCCGCGCTCGCCGTGCACCAGCCCGACCGCCGCTTCGACGAGGACGTCGTCTCGATGACCTCGGCGGCCGGCGCCACCCGCTACGCCGAGGTCGCCGTCGCCGAGCGCCAGTCCTGGACCATGGCCGGCATCTGCCAGGCCGGTGACGTCCTCGGCCTCATCGACGGCGACGTCGCCGTCATCGGCGCCGACGTCACCGCCGCCGCCGAAACCGTCCTGGACCGCATGCTGGCGGCGGGCGGGGAGCTGGTCACCCTGGTGCTGGGCGACGAGGCTCCGGAGGGGATTGCCGAGCGGCTGGAGGGGCGGGTGCGGGAGGGGTACCTCGCGGTGGACACGGTGGTGTATCGGGGTGGGCGGCAGGGGGCGTTGTTGTTGATCGGTGTGGAGTAGGGGGAGGGGGAGTGGGCTGAGGTGGGGGGCGGGGGATCGTTCAACGATTCTCCTGCCTGTGGGGCATTGTTGAACGATCCCCGCGCTGGGAGCGCCTCGGGGAGGATCGTTGAACGATCTCCGTGCTCGGGGCGCCTTGGGGGGATTGTTGAACGATTCCCTGGTCCTGATGGGATCGTTCAACAATCCTTCCGTCGTCAGGGGATCGTTCAACGATCCTTCTGTTCCTCCGCAACCTGAAGCAACTGCTCCGCCTCCGCGCGCCGAGCCCCCACCATCTCGTCACCCCCGCCCTCGAAATCGACCTCCGCCTCCCCGTCCGCGTAGGCCCGAAGCACCGCACGTGCGCGTGCCGCCGCGTCCGCCGGCCGCCCCAGGTCGGTCTCCAGCCAGCCCGCGGCCAGTTCGGCGCCGGTGCGGGCGTGCAGGGCGTCGTCCCCGAGGGAGACGAACACGGCGACCGCCTCCGCCATCTGGCACAGGGCCTCCTCCAGCGCGGCCCGGATCGCGTCGTCGTCGGCGTCCTCGGAGGCCGAGCGGGCGAGCAGGTCGCCGTACTGGCGGTGGGTGTGACCGAGTTCCACGACGAGCCGCACGCGCGTCTCCTCGTCGTCCGCCGCGCCCAGCGCGTCCGCGCACTCCTCGACGGCGCTCGTCATCAGCTCCCGCGCCGCCTCCGTGCCGTCCTCCGTGCGCAGGGCCAGCCACGCGCGGGCGCGCAGGGAGCGGACGAGGCCGTGAACGTTGCCCAGGGAGCGCCACAATTCGCCCGCGCGCGCGTAGGCCTGGTCTGCCTCGGCCGGCAGCCCCGCCTGGCCGAGGGACTCGGCGGCCAGGTGCGCCAGGGTCGCGTGGTCGTGCTGCTCGGGCCAGTGGCGGGCGGTCTCGGCGGCCTGGAGCCGGCGTTCGGCGGCGGCCCGGTGCTCGCCGAGCTCGCTCAGACAGTCGCCGAGCCACCACTGCGTCTGGACGACGACCCCGTCGCCGTGCGTCTCGGCGCTCAGGTCCGCCAGCGCCGACTCCAGCACCTCCGCGGCCTCGGCCCAGCGGCCCTGCCGTACCAGGAACCCGCCCAGCTGGTGCCGCGCCCACGCGCCGAGCGTCGGGCCCTCGCCCGCCTCGTCGGCCCAGTGCGCCGCCTCCAGGGCGTGCTCGGCGGCCTCCTCCGCCTCCCCGCGGCCGCCGACGACCTCAGCGAGCTGGAGATGCAGCTGGGCCCGTCCGACCGGCTCCAGGAAGGCGCCGCCGTGCTCCAGAGCCGCCCGCAGCGCCCGCTCCGCCTCCACCAGGTCGCCCAGCTGGTGCGCGAGCCCGGCCAGCCGGGCCTCGTACTCCACGGCGAACCACGGCAGGCCCGCCGCGACGAACTCCCCAGCCGCACGCGCGAACAGTTCCGCGCCCGCCTCCGCGTTCCCCGAGCGCGCCGCCAGCTCCGCGAGCATCGCGTGCCCCTCGGCGACCCGCGCGGCGAGCCGCACGTCGTCTCCGGCCCGCCCGTCGACGAGCGCGAGCAGCTCCCGTACGGCCGTCTCGGCCTCCGTGAGGACGGACTCGGGCAAGGGCCCGTCGGCCTCGTGGACGCGCCGCATCAGGATCCGCGCCCGGCCCATCAGGACGCCCGCCGCCTGCCGCACCTCCGTGCCGCCCTCGGCGTACAGCGCGAGGACGCGGTCGTAGGGGTCGGCGACCGCCACGAGCGCCTCGTCGACGTCCCCCGCGAGGGCGCGGACGTACGCGGCACGCGCGCGTGCCGCCAGAGCCTCTCCCGGGTCGCCCGCCTCCGCGTACAGCTCCGCGGCCCGCTCGAACGTTTCGGCGCCCTCCGGGCCGCGTCCCATCGCCTCGTGGTCGACGATCTCCGCGCGGTCGCGCGCGTCCAGCTCGATCCCTTCGGCGGCCCGCGCCACCGCCGCCCACGCCTCCACGGCGTGCGGCTGCAGAGTGTCCGACAACCGCCGCGCCTCGGCCAGCAGGTCGGCCGGCTCCGGCTCGGCGGCCTCCTGTGTCGGAGCGGGAGGCGCCACCACCGAGGGCGCCGGCCGCGCCGCCCGCACCCCCAACGGCAGCCGCTCCACCAGCGGCCGCTGCGCCATACGCGCGCGTGCCCGCTCACTGACGTGCGACGTGCCGTTGCGCTCGTCGTAACGGGCGGCCAGGGCGAGGGCCTCCCCGCGCGCGTGGGCGGCGAGGTCGGCCGCGGTCCACACCCGCCCGGCCGGACCGGGCACCTGCTGCCCGCCCAGGCCCAGTTCCGACAGCCGCCCCATGAGCAGCACCACCACGCTCAGGAACTCCAGCCTGCTGCGCGGATGCCCCTCGTCCGTGAAGTACGCCGGCCGCTCCGCGAGCAGCTCCAGGCCCCGCGCCTCGTTGCCCGTCAGCGCGCAGAACTCCACATGGTCGGCGTACGCGCCCCGCATGCTCTCCATGGCCCGCACCAGCCGGAAGCCGCGCAGGTGATGGGCGCGCGCCTCCTCCGGACGGCCCAGCCGCAACAGCGGCACGAGGGACGACGCGAGCACCGTGTGCGGCTCGTGCGCGCACGTGTACGCGCCCTCCAGGACGGGCGCCCACAGCTCGAGGGCCTCGGCGTCCCGGCCCCGCTCCGCCTGCCACCAGCCCTGTCCGTGCAGCTCGCAGGCGTGGCAGTCGGCCATGCTGTCCCGGTCCGCGGCCAGCCAGGCGGCGAACGCCCGCTCGGCCCGCGCCACGTCCCCGACGTGCGCGGCCACGCTGAACTCGGCGCTGCGCACGGCCCGCTCGGAGTGCCCGGCGAGCCGGTAGCGGTGCTCCATCTCGCCCAGCCACTTCTCCACCGACGCCAGCGGGATGTGCGGCTGGTCGAGCATGCCGGCCGACATCCACTTGAAGACCCAGTGCAGCGAGTGCGTCTCGTACTCGTCGAAGTCCTCGGGCCGCTCGTCCCACATGCGCAGCAGCCGCGCGAACGGGACGAACATCTTGGCCTTCTCGGAGCTGTAGTTGTAGACCTTCAGCTGGTGTCCGAGCGCCTCGATCACGGCGAGCGGGATGTTCAGCTTCTCGGCCTCGACGAGCAGCTGCTCCGCGCGCGCGTTGCGGGCCGGGCCCTCCGGCTGCTCGGAGTTCTCCGCCATCGCCCGGCGGAGCGAGTCGAAGTCCGTGATCTCGGTCATCAGTGACCGTCCTCCCCCGGTGCGGGCTCCCCATGAGCGGACTCCCCGTGCGTGGCCCATTCCAGGAGGCCGATGAACGCGCGGTTCAGCAGCGCGGAGTCCGCGGGCCGCAGCGGACGCTGCGCCATCAGCAGCGCCTGCCCGTACAGCGACTCCGAGGCCGTGCCGATCAGCTCGGGATCGTTCAACGAACTGATCCTGCGGATCAGCGGGTTGAAGTGGTTGAGCACCAGACGCGCGCGCGGAGCGCTGCCCCGCAGCGAGCCCAGGATGCCCGCCCACAGGTCGTCGGCCTGCGCCTCCTCCTCCGCCCGTGCCTGCTCGTGCCGGGCGGCCCGGTCGTCCAGGTGCAGCGCCGGCACCGACAGCGGGTGGAAGGCGCGCAGGACGACGTCACAGCCCAGCGGGTCGAGCTTCGCGCGCGCGGCCGCCAGGAAACCCGACAGCGCCAGCTCCTCGGCCGGGTCGACGGCGTCCAGGTGCGCGGTCACGGTGTCCGCGTCCAGCTCGGCGACCACCGTCCCCGGCCGCACCGACGGCAGCGCCTCGACCAGCTCGCTGTCGTACGTGTAACCGCCGTTGATCACCCCGACACCCTGCGCGGACGCGATCGGCGCGACCTGCCGGTACTCCTCCACGGTCCGGGTGAAGTGCACCACGGGGTGACGCTGCGCGAACTCCTCCAGGGACAGCCGTCCGTCGGTCGTCTCGAAGGGCAGCCACGGCAGCATCGTGCGCAGCATCTCGCTGTCGTGCCGCGCCAGTGACTTCACACCCAGGTGGTGCACGGCCAGGAAGGCCGCGAGCCGTTCCGGGTCCCCGGCCGCGAGCCCCGTCAGCCACGACCGGATCCGCTCGCCCAGGGCCTCCCGCACCGCCGCCAGCGTCTCGTCCTCGTACAAGGACTCGCGCGAGGCCGTGGGCCGCAGGCTGTCCGTGTCGAGCACACAGCGCACGAAGAACGCCCAGTCGGGCAGCAGCTGTTCGGCCCGCTCGGTCAGCAACATGCCCTTCAGATGCACGCGATGACTCGCCCGCTGGGCCGGACTGACCGCCGCCGGCAGCACGTACGCCACCCCGCGGATCCCCGCCAGCGGCACGTCCAGCTCGATCGAGTCCAGCGGCGTGAAACCGAACAGCTCATGGCAGTGCCGGGCCAGCGCCACCCGCCGGTTGGCGGGGGAGGGGTACGCCCGGTCCCAGGGCGCCGGCAGATCGGTGACCGCCTCGTCGCCGACCCGGACGTCGTACGGCAGCAACGAGCCGAAGTCGCGCGCCAGCTGCAGGACCCGCTCCTCGGTGAGCCACTCCCCGGCGCCGGCGCGCGCCACCAGGTGCACCGTGGTACCCGGCTCGGGGCGCTCCTCGTGGGGCAGCGTCCGCACCGTGTACGAGCCGTCGTCGCGTGCTGTCCACTCCACGGGCGGCGAGCCGGGCGTACGGGCGCTGCAGCTGACCACCCGGATCCGCTCGGCCACGACGAAACAGGCCAGGAGCCCGATGCCGAACTGCCCGAGGAAGTCGGACCGGGCCTCCTGCAGCCCGTCCGCCCGCTTGGAACTGCGTCCGATGGTCGCGAGCAGGTTGTGCACGTCGGCCTCGGTGAGACCGACCCCGGAGTCCTCCACCCGCAACTGACCGCCCGACGCGAACAGCCGCACCCGCGCCGGGGCGTCGGGCTCCTCGGCCCGCCGGGCGGTGATGGCGTCCACGGCGTTCTGCAGCAGCTCGCGCAGGTAGACCTTGGGACTGGAATAGAGGTGATGGGACAGCAGGTCCACCAAACCACGCAGGTCGACCTGGAACGTATGAGGTGACTGTGATGCCTGGGATGACTGTGAGGTCTGGGAGTCCATCGCTGCAGCGCCGGGGATCGGGGGATGGTCGACGGCGCGGGGTCGGGCGGTCCCGGTGGGGCGGTGACCGCGGTGAGATGGCCGGAGCGCGCCATCCTAGAGCCCGAACGAGCCGTCTGACCAGGGGTTTCAAGACACGTATACGGCATTGTCAGTGGTGTGGTGTGCAATGGATCTCGTGCCCGCACTCGAAGAACCACTGAAGAAGGTGCTCGGCCCACCGACCGCGAAGGTGATGGCCGAGCACCTCGGCCTGCACACCGTCGGCGACCTCCTGCACCACTACCCGCGCAGATACGAGGAGCGCGGCCAGCTCACGCACCTGGCCGACCTCCCCATGGACGAGCACGTCACGGTGGTCGCCATGGTCGCCGACGCCCGCCTGCACACCTTCGCCTCCGCCAAGGCCCCCCGCGGCAAGGGCCAGCGGCTGGAAGTCACCATCACCGACGGCAGCGGCCGCCTCCAGCTGGTCTTCTTCGGCAACGGCGTCCACAAGCCCCACAAGGAACTCGTGCCGGGCACGCGCGCGATGTTCGCCGGCAGGGTCTCCGTCTTCAACCGCCGCCTGCAACTCCAGCACCCGGCGTACGAGTTGCTGCGCGGCGACAGCGAGGAGACCGTCGAGACCTGGGCGGGCGCCCTGATCCCGATCTACCCCGCCACCGCCAAGCTGGAGTCCTGGAAGATCGGCAAGGCGGTCCAGACGGTCCTGCCCAGCGCCCAGGAGGCCGTCGACCCCCTCCCCGGCTCCCTCCGCGAGGGCCGCGGCCTGGTCTCCCTCCCCGAGGCCCTCCTGAAGATCCACCGCCCGCACACCAAGGCGGACATCGAGGACGCCCGCTCCCGCCTCAAGTGGGACGAGGCGTTCGTCCTCCAGGTGGCCCTCGCCCGCCGCCGCCACGCCGACGCCCAACTCCCGGCGGTCGCCCGCAAACCCAAGCCCGACGGCCTCCTGACGGCCTTCGACGACCGCCTCCCGTTCACTCTCACCGACGGCCAGCAGAAGGTCTCCCGGGAGATCTTCGACGACCTGGCCACCGAGCATCCGATGCACCGGCTGCTGCAGGGAGAGGTCGGATCGGGAAAGACGCTGGTCGCCCTGCGCGCCATGCTCGCCGTCGTCGACGCCGGCGGTCAGGCGGCCATGCTCGCCCCGACCGAGGTCCTCGCCCAGCAGCACCACCGGTCCGTCGTGGAGATGATGGGCGAGCTCGCCGAGGGCGGGATGCTGGGCGGGGCCGAGGACGCCACCAAGGTCGTGCTGCTCACCGGGTCGATGGGAGCGGCCGCGCGGCGGCAGGCCCTGCTCGATCTCGTCACCGGAGAGGCCGGGATCGTCATCGGCACGCACGCGCTGATCGAGGACAAGGTCCAGTTCCACGACCTGGGCCTCGTCGTGGTCGACGAACAGCACCGCTTCGGCGTCGAGCAGCGCGACGCCCTGCGCGGCAAGGGCAAGCAGCCTCCGCACCTCCTCGTCATGACGGCCACGCCCATCCCGCGCACGGTCGCGATGACCGTCTTCGGCGACCTGGAGACCTCCGTCCTCGACCAGCTCCCGGCCGGCCGCTCGCCCATCGCCAGCCATGTCGTCCCGGCCGCCGACAAGCCCCACTTCCTCACCCGCGCCTGGGAGCGGGTCCGCGAGGAGGTGGCGAACGGCCATCAGGCCTACGTCGTCTGCCCGCGGATCGGCGACGAGGAGGACGACCCGAAGAAGTCCGGCAAGAAGAAGTCCCCGGAGGACGAGGCCGAGAAGCGCCCGCCGCTCGCCGTCCTCGACGTGGCGGACCAGCTCGCGAAGGGCCCCCTGAAGGGCCTCGGGGTCGAGGTCCTGCACGGTCGTATGCCTCCGGACGACAAGGACGCGGTCATGCGCCGTTTCGCCGCCGGCGACACCGATGTCCTGGTCGCCACGACCGTCATCGAGGTCGGCGTCAACGTCCCGAACGCCACCGCGATGGTGATCATGGACGCGGACCGCTTCGGCGTCTCCCAGCTCCACCAGCTGCGGGGGCGCGTCGGCCGTGGCTCGGCGCCCGGCCTGTGTCTGCTGGTCACCGACATGCCGGAGGCCGGCGCGGCCCGCCAGCGCCTCAACGCCGTCGCCTCCACCCTCGACGGCTTCGAGCTCTCCCGTATCGACCTCGAACAGCGCCGCGAGGGCGACGTCCTCGGCCAGGCCCAGTCCGGCGCCCGCTCCAGCCTGCGCGTACTCGCCGTCATAGAGGACGAGGAGGTCATCGCCGAGGCCCGCGAGGAGGCGGCGGCGGTCGTCGCGGCCGACCCGGAACTGGAACGCCTACCGGGCCTGCGCACGGCGTTGGACGCCCTTCTGGACGAGGAGAGGGAGCAGTACCTGGAGAAGGGATGAGCCGTCCCGCCCGACGAGCGCGGGACGGTGCCGGTGTGCGGCTGCGGCGCGCGGGCCCGATCCACCACCACGGACCCGCGGCCGGGCACGCGCCGGAGCACCCGTCATCCGTCCCTGCCAAACTGGACGCGTAACGACACCACGAACAAGGACCCGAGATGACCCGCGTGATCGCCGGCACCGCCGGCGGACGTCGTCTGGCCGTCCCGCCAGGGACCGGCACCCGTCCCACCTCCGACCGCGCACGCGAAGGTCTCTTCTCCACCTGGCAGTCCCTGCTGGGCGGCCCCCTGGACGGCGAACGCGTCATGGACCTCTACGCCGGCTCCGGCGCCGTGGGACTGGAGGCGCTCTCCCGCGGCGCGAGCCATGTCCTGCTCGTGGAGGCGGACGCACGAGCGGCCCGCGTCGTCCGGGAGAACGTGAAGAACCTCGGCCTCCCCGGCGCCGAGGTCAGAGCGGGCAAGGCGGAACAGGTGATCCGGGCGGCACCCCCGGCCGAGCCGTACGACCTCGTCTTCCTGGACCCTCCGTACGCCGTCGCGGACAACGATCTTCGGGAGATTCTGCTCACACTCCGCACGGAGGGGTGGCTCACGCCCGAAGCCCTCGTCACCGTGGAGCGCAGCACCAGAGGCGGCACCTTCGTCTGGCCGGACGGCTTCGAGGCGATCCGGTCCCGTCGCTACGGCGAGGGAACGTTTTGGTACGGTCGCGCCGCCTCTACGTGCGAAGACGCACGATGACCGGACCGGAGAGCGAGGGATCACAAGTGCGCCGCGCCGTCTGTCCCGGGTCGTTCGACCCGATCACCAACGGACATCTCGACATCATCTCCCGCGCCTCCCGTCTCTACGACGAGGTCTACGTCGCGGTGATGATCAACAAGTCCAAGAAGGGCCTGTTCGAGATCGACGAGCGGATCGACCTGATCCGCAGGGTCACCGCCGAGTACGCGAACGTCAGGGTCGAGGCCTTCCACGGCCTCCTGGTCGACTTCTGCAAGCAGCGCGACATCCCGGCCATCGTCAAGGGCCTGCGCGCGGTCAGCGACTTCGACTACGAGTTGCAGATGGCCCAGATGAACAACGGCCTCTCCGGCGTCGAGACCCTCTTCGTCCCCACCAACCCCACTTACAGCTTCCTGTCGTCCTCCCTGGTCAAGGAGGTCGCGACCTGGGGCGGAGACGTTTCCCACCTGGTCCCGCCGGTCGTCCTCGAAGCGCTCACCGAGCGGCTCCGGAAGGACTGACCTCCTGACGGTCCGTCACCCGGTGTCCGCCGGACACCTCAGGGCCGTACAGTCGTCCCGTCCGTCTCCAACACAGCTGTAGAGAGTGGCGAGCAACCGGTGGACGTGCAGAAGAAGCTCGACGAGATCGTCACAGCGGTCTCCAGTGCCCGGTCGATGCCGATGTCGGCCTCGTGCGTGGTCAACCGCGCGGAACTGCTCGCCCTGCTGGAAGAGGTGCGCGCGGCCCTGCCCGACTCCCTCGCCCAGGCCCAGGAGCTGATCGGCGGCCGCGCGCAGATGGTCGAGCAGGCCCGCCAGGAGGCCGAGCGGATCATCGAGACCGCGCACGCCGAGCGCGGCTCCCTGATCTCCGACACCGAGATCGCCCGCCGCTCGCAGGCCGAGGCCGACCGCATCCTCGCCGAGGCCCGCAAGGAGGCGGAGGAGATCCGCGCCGAGGCCGACGACTACGTCGACTCCAAGCTCGCCAACTTCGAGGTCGTCCTCACCAAGACCCTCGGCTCCGTCGGCCGCGGCCGCGAGAAGCTCCTCGGCACCGGTCCCGGCCTCGACGAGCAGGGCTACGAGGACGAGGACGCCCCCGAGCGCAGCCACGACCCCGAGACCCTGCGCCGTGACGCCGACGCCTATGTGGACGCCAAGCTGGGCGCCTTCGAGGCGGTCCTGGCCAAGACGCTGGAGGCGGTCGGCCGCGGCCGGCAGAAGCTGCACGGCCGGATCGCCACCGACGACCTCGGCGCCCTCGCCGACGACACCACGACCTTCCAGCACTCCTCCGACGCCGACTACCTCGCCGACCTCGCCGCGCTCGCGGAGCAGGACACCCCGGTCGAGCAGCCCGCCCAGAGCCCGTACGACCAGCAGCAGGACGCCTACTCCCCCGGTCTCGACTTCGCTCGACCGGGAGGGGCCCCCTTCCAGCAGCAGCCGGACCCGTACGGCGCCGGCTACGGGCAGCAGCAGGGCTACGGCCAGCAGCCCGACCCGTACGGCTACCAGCAGGCCGACCCCTACTCCCCCGCCTCCGGCTACGCTCCGGCGGGAGGAGCCTCCTTCCAGGGCTACGACACCCAGCAGGCGGCCTACGACCCGCAGCAGGCGCAGCAGGCGCAGCAGCCCCAACAGGCTCAGCAGGAACCGCAGAGGGGCTACGCCCTCGACGAGACCAGCCTCTTCGACACCGGCATGATCAGCGCGGAGCAACTGCGCGCCTACGAACAGGGCCGCGGCCTGTAAAAGCCCCGGGCCGCCGGGGAAGGGGGCCCGGATTGGGCTGTGGGCGAAAGCTCCAGTATCCTGGCTCTTCGGTCGCGCGTACGTCCGCGATCACCGCTGCCCGCAACACCGAAGGGCAGCGGCCCTCAGAGCTCGGAATCGAAAGCAGGAATGGCTCCTAACGCCCGCCTCGACCACCGCAAACCTCTCGTGTTCGACACGCACGAGCTGGGGCGGCGTCCCGGTGCGCTGCAGCGGCTGACCCGCACGATCGACGCTCCCAAGGACCTCGGTCTCCAGGGAGTCATCGGAGTCCCGGAAGGCGCCCCGGTGGAGCTCGAACTCCGGCTCGAGTCGGTCATGGAAGGTGTGCTCGTCACAGGCACCGCCCGTGCACAGGCCGAGGGGGAGTGCGTAAGGTGTCTGGAGCCGCTCGAGCTCGATCTCGAAGCGGACTTCCAGGAGATGTTCTCGTACCCTGACGCCGATGACCGTGGCCGCGTGAAGGCGGAACCGGCCGACGACGCCGAGGAAGACGAGGACAGGCTCTTTCTCGAGGACGGCCTGTTCGACCTCGAACCCGTGCTGCGCGATGCGGTGGTGCTCGCACTGCCGATGCAGCCGGTGTGCCAGGACGACTGCCCCGGCCTGTGCTCCGAGTGCGGAGAGCGGCTGGCGGACGACCCGGACCACCACCACGACGCCGTCGACATCCGTTGGGCGGCATTGCAGGGACTCGCCGGTTCACTCGAAGACGGCGAGAAGGACGAGATGAGCGGCGCCGAAGCGGGCGTCGACGAGAAGCAGGAGAAGTAGCCGTGGCTGTTCCGAAGCGGAAGATGTCGCGCAGCAACACGCGCCACCGCCGGTCGCAGTGGAAGGCTGCGGTCCCCACCCTGGTTGCGTGCGAGCGCTGCCACGAGCCCAAGCAGCAGCACATCGCGTGCCCGTCTTGCGGCACCTACAACAAGCGCCAGGTCCTCGAGGTCTGAGCGGCTGGTGAGAGGCTTCATGTCTGACGCCAAGGCAACTGGTCCCCGCCAGCGCGGGGGCGGTCCGGCGGACAACACGGCCTCGTCCCACACGCTTCTGGAAGGGCGGCTCGGCTACCACGTCGAGTCCGCCCTTCTGGTGCGTGCGCTGACCCACCGCTCCTACGCGTACGAGAACGGCGGTCTGCCGACGAACGAGCGGCTGGAGTTCCTCGGGGACTCCGTGCTCGGCCTCGTCGTCACGGACACGCTGTACCGCACCCACCCCGACCTGCCCGAGGGCCAGCTGGCCAAGCTGCGGGCCGCGGTGGTCAACTCGCGTGCGCTGGCGGAGGTCGGTCGCGGCCTCGACCTGGGCTCCTTCATCCGGCTCGGCCGGGGTGAAGAGGGCACGGGCGGCCGGGACAAGGCGTCCATCCTCGCCGACACCCTGGAAGCGGTGATCGGCGCGGTCTATCTCGACCAGGGCCTCGACGCGGCCTCCGAACTGGTGCACCGCCTGTTCGACCCGCTGATCGAGAAGTCCTCGAACCTCGGAGCCGGCCTGGACTGGAAGACCAGCCTCCAGGAGCTCACCGCGACCGAAGGCCTCGGCGTCCCCGAGTACCTGGTCACGGAGACCGGCCCCGACCACGAGAAGACCTTCACTGCTGCCGCCCGCGTCGGAGGCGTCTCGTACGGCACCGGCACCGGCCGCAGCAAGAAGGAGGCGGAGCAGCAGGCCGCCGAGTCCGCGTGGCGGTCCATCAGGGCCGCGGCGGACGAGCGGGCCAAGGCGGCCAAGACCGTCCAGGCCGTCGACGGCAGCGCGGATCCGGAGTCCGCCTCCGCCTGATCCACCCCACGAAACGAGCGCCCGCCCCCGCTGAGGGTCGGGCGCTCGGCTCGTACACCGGTTCTACGGGGGAGTGCCATGCCCGAGTTGCCCGAGGTCGAGGTCGTCCGGCGCGGACTGGAGCAGTGGGTCGCCCATCGCACGGTCGCCGAGGCCGAGGTGCTGCACCCGCGTGCCGTACGCCGTCATATGGCCGGCGCGGACGACTTTGTGCACCGTCTCAAGGGGCACCGCGTCGGCGTGCCGAGCCGTCGCGGCAAGTACCTCTGGCTGCCGCTGGAGGACACGGCCCAGGCGATCCTCGCGCACCTCGGGATGAGCGGGCAGCTCCTGGTGCAGCCGCAGGGGTCACCCGACGAGAAGCACCTGCGCATACGCGTCCGCTTCGCCGACGCCCTCGCCACGGAACTCCGCTTCGTCGACCAGCGCACCTTCGGCGGTCTGTCGCTGCACGACACCACCCCCGACGGCCTGCCCGACGTCATCGCGCACATCGCCCGCGACCCCCTCGATCCGCTGTTCGACGACGAGGCCTTCCACCAGGCGCTGCGCCGTAAGCGGACCACCATCAAGCGGGCCCTGCTCGACCAGTCGCTGATCAGCGGCGTCGGCAACATCTACGCGGACGAGGCCCTGTGGCGCACCCGCATCCACTACGACCGCCCGACCGCGACCTTCACCCGCCCCCGCACCGCCGAACTCCTCGGCCACATCCGGGACGTGATGAAGGAGGCCCTCGCCGTCGGCGGCACCAGCTTCGACAGCCTGTACGTCAACGTCAACGGTGAGTCGGGCTACTTCGACCGGTCCCTGGACGCGTACGGGCGTGAGGGCCTGCCCTGCAAGCGCTGTGGCACGCCGATGCGCCGGCGCCCTTGGATGAACCGGTCCAGCTACTACTGCCCGAAGTGTCAGAGGCCGCCGCGCGTCTCGTCGTAACGCCCGCGGGCCTCGAGGACGTCGTCCATCCGGCCCTCCACCAGGTGGATCAGGCTCAGGAGCCGGTCGGCCACCTCGTGGCCCAGCGGGGTCAGTTCGTAGTCCACGCGGGGCGGGTTGGTCGGCTGGGCCTCGCGGTGCACCAGGCCGTCGCGCTCCAGCGCGTGCAGGGTCTGGGACAGCATCTTCTCGCTCACGCCGTCGACGCGGCGGCGCAGCTCGTTGAACCGCAGTGAGCCCTCGTGCAGCGCTCCGAGTGTGAGCGCGCCCCAGCGCCCCGTGACGTGCTCCAGCGTGCCGCGCGAGGGGCAGGCCTTGGCGAACACGTTGTAGGGGAGGTCCTGCTCCGGAGTGCGCTCGTGAGTGCCGTTCATGCCCCAAGCGTACGCGAACGCAGCGCTAACCAACAGGTTGCACTAACCACAAGTTAGTGCTTTCCTGTGGTTACCGCTGGCGAGCTGCGGCTTCGCTCACGCCTTCCCTTTTCTCACCTTCACGAGGAGTACGCACGTGTCGACCCCTGTTGTCTCCATCGCCTACCACTCCGGCTACGGCCACACGGCCGTCCTCGCGGAGGCCGTCCGGTCGGGTGCCGTCGAGGCCGGTGCCGAGGTGCACCTGATCAAGGTCGACGAGATCACTGAGGAGCAGTGGGCGCTGCTGGACGCCTCCGACGCGATCGTGTTCGGTTCGCCGACCTACATGGGCACGGCGTCCGGCGCCTTCCACGTCTTCGCCGAGGCCACCTCGAAGCGCTGGGCCACGTCGGCCTGGCGGGACAAGCTCGCCGCCGGCTTCACCAACTCCGCCTCCAAGAGCGGCGACAAGCTGCACACGCTGCAGTTCTTCCAGATCCTGGCCGCCCAGCTCGGCATGCACTGGGTCAACCTCGGCCTGCTCCCCGGCTGGAACAGCAGCGCCGCCTCGGAGAACGACCTCAACCGCCTCGGCGTCTTCGCCGGCGCGGCCGCCCAGACCAACGCCGACGAGGGCCCCGAGGCCGTCCACAAGGCGGACGTGGCGACGGCGGAGCACCTCGGCCGCCGGGTCGCGGAGACGGCGAAGGTGTTCGGCGCGGGACGCGCGAGCCTGGCGGCCCAGGTGCATTGACCCGCACCGACGAGTCACCGCCGGTTTCCTGCGACTCGCTCCGCCGGACAGGCCTGGGCGCAGTGCCCTGCGAGGCCGGGACCTGCTGAGTCCGCCGGGACGGGCGGGGGCGTGCGAGAGGTGGCCTAGTAGCCGAAGTCCTGCGTCCACCAGGGGCCGCCGGAGCCGAAGTGGACGCCGACGCCCAGGGTCTTGAAGTCGCAGTTCAGTATGTTGGCGCGGTGGCCGGGGCTGTTCATCCAGGCCTCCATCACCGACGCCGCGTCGGTCTGGCCCCGGGCTATGTTCTCGCCGCCGAGGTCGGATATGCCGGCCTTCTTGGCCCGGTCCCACGGGGACGCCCCGTCCGGGTCGGTGTGGTCGAAGAAGCCCCGCGCGGCCATGTCCTCGCTGAACTTCTCGGCGAGATCCGCCAGCGCGCTGTTCGCGGCGAGGGGGCTGCAGCCGACCTTGGAGCGCTCCTCGTTCACGAGCGCGAGGACCTCCGCGGCGGCCTGGGCCTCGACCGAGACCTCCGTCGGCGCACTGGGCTTCTCCGGCGCCTTCGCGGCCGCCCTGGGCGGGGTCTTCGCCGGTTCCTTCGTCGGCGTGGCCTTCGGCTGCTCCGTCGTCGGCGACGCGCTGGGCGACGCCTTGGAGGCCGAGGGGGCGGGGGAGGAGGACGCCGAGGCCGAGGGCGACGTCGACCGGCCGGCGTCGCGGCTGGTCGTCGTACCGTCGCGGCCGGCCTCCAGGGTGCCGGACGTGCCGCCCTGCTCGGAGGCCGAGTTGGTCGGCGAGTCGGCGGCCTGCACCTTGTCGGAGCCGCCGCCCCCGCCGAGCTGGTAGTTGTCGAGGCCGGGCACCACGCCCGAGGCCACCGCGACCGTGCCGAGGGCGACCGCCGCGGACACCCCGAGCAGACCCGTCTTGACCGGCGTCACGGCCTTCCTCCGGCGGCGGCGGCCCGAACCGCCCCGCCCCGAGCCCGGCCGACGCGGACCGCCGTCCGGCGCGAAGCCCTCGGCCGGGAGGACCGCGGTGTCGGCGGCCGCACGCACGTACTCGTCGTCCGTCGCGTACAGGTACTCCTGGCTCCTGGCGACGGTGTCCGCGTACGCCTCCGGGTTCAGGTACGGAGCGATGCCCGCCGTGGGGTCGTCGGCGCCGTACGAGTCCGGTGCGTACGAGCCGTCGGTGTGCTCGGCCCCCGTGGCGCGGCCCGTGGCGGCGCGGCCGGCGGCGGAGCGTCGGTGGCGTCCCATGTCCTGGCCTTCCTCGTCCAAGCGGTGTCCCTGCGGTCGACCCGCGCGCCCTGTGGCGCATGACTCCAGATGGTCAACCTGACTCACTCGATCGAGTGAGTTTCATATGAGATGCATTGGGTGGGGACGGTACCGCATGCCGCTGGGGGAGGAAGTGTCCCGAGTGACATTGCCTGGTTAGGTAGCACCCATGAGCGAGGATGTACGGCTGGTCGCCTGGGTGCGCGGACGCGTCCAGGGCGTGGGATTCCGCTGGTTCACGCGAGCCAAGGCGCTGGAGATCGGCGGCCTGAGTGGTTTTGCTCTCAATTTGGCCGATGGTCGGGTCCAGGTGGTCGCCGAGGGGTCCCGGCGGGGCTGCGAGGGCCTGCTGGACTGGCTCCAGAGTGACGACACGCCCGGGCGCGTGGACGGAGTCACCGAGATATGGGACACACCGCGCGGCGGCTACGACGGCTTCGCCGTCCGCTGACGACGGGGTGCCCGCGCACCGCGCGGAAGCGGAGGGGCATGCCACCGGCAACTGCCCCAAGCAGAAAGGAGCAGGTGGTTGCCAAGAACCGCTTGCGGTGGCAGGCTCCGCACGCAAGGATGATCGCCACGCCCTGAGGGCCCCGCAGGAGTCGCAGCGCCGCCGTTTCCGGCCGCGCGCCCCAGGGTTGCCCGCCAATACGGGGCGTGATCGTGTTGACCGTCAAACTTTTTGGTGAGACGCTGAAAGCACCCCGCGCACCTAGCTGTTTGGCATGGATGAACGGCAGCAGGAACAAGATCCTGCCAACACCGCGGGTGCGAATCCCTCACGACCCACACCGCTTCGGTCGGTCACTCAGTGTGGAGGACCATCCATCATGGCAAAGGCGCTTCTCGGTTACGTCGGCGGCTCCGACCCGCGACTCCTCGCCGAGATGCGACGGCTCCAGCAGCGCGTCCAGGATCTGGAATCCGAGCTCGTACGGATCCAGGCCGAGAACGACGCCCTGACGGCTGCCGCTTCTCACGACAGGATCATGGAGAGCATCGACGCACACCAGGCGGAGCCTGCGCTCACCTGATCGCTGCACCGCTCCACAACAGCACACGCACCGGTTGGGCGATTCTTTTCAGCCGCGTCGGACCGCTCAGTTGTCAGAAGTTGCAAGGGACGCTTCGGCGTCCCTTCTTTCTTTCCCCGCTGTTCCTTCCCCCGCGCATCCTTTCAGTCTCTTTAACGTGTGGTGTGCCCTGCGCGTTCATGGGTGAAACCGCGGGTTCATGGAGTGAGACATCCCCGGAAGGTAGAGTCCACCGGCGTGCACCTCAAGGCCCTGACCCTCCGAGGGTTCAAGTCGTTCGCGTCGGCGACCACACTCCGGTTCGAGCCGGGGATCACGTGTGTCGTCGGACCGAACGGCTCGGGCAAGTCCAATGTCGTGGACGCGCTCAGCTGGGTCATGGGCGAACAGGGCGCCAAGTCGCTGCGCGGCGGCAAGATGGAGGACGTCATCTTCGCCGGCACCACCGGCCGCCCCCCGCTGGGCCGCGCCGAGGTGTCCCTGACCATCGACAACTCCGACGGGGCCCTGCCCATCGAGTACGCCGAGGTCACCATCACGCGGATCATGTTCCGCAACGGCGGCAGCGAGTACCAGATCAACGGCGACACCTGCCGTCTCCTCGACATCCAGGAACTCCTGTCCGACTCCGGCATCGGCCGCGAGATGCACGTCATCGTCGGCCAGGGCCAGCTCGACTCCGTGCTGCACGCCGACCCGATGGGCCGCCGCGCCTTCATCGAGGAGGCCGCGGGCGTCCTCAAGCACCGCAAGCGCAAGGAGAAGGCGCTGCGCAAGCTGGACGCGATGCAGGCCAACCTCGCGCGCGTGCAGGACCTGACGGACGAGCTGCGCCGCCAGCTGAAGCCGCTGGGCCGGCAGGCGGCGGTCGCGAGACGAGCGGCCGTCATCCAGGCCGACCTCCGCGACGCCCGCCTGAGGCTCCTCGCCGACGATCTCGTACGGCTGCGGGAGGCCCTCCAGGCCGAGGTCGCCGACGAGGCCGCGCTGAAGGAACGCAAGGAAGCGGCCGAGCAGGAGCTGAGGAAGGCGCTCCAGCGGGAGGCGCTCCTGGAGGACGAGGTCCGGCAGCTCACTCCCCGGCTCCAGCGCGCCCAGCAGACCTGGTACGAGCTGTCCCAGCTCGCCGAACGGGTCCGCGGCACGATCTCGCTCGCCGACGCGCGCGTGAAGAGCGCCACCTCGGCGCCCCCCGAGGAGCGGCGCGGCCGCGACCCCGAGGACATGGAGCGCGAGGCCGCCCGTATCCGTGAGCAGGAGGCCGAGCTGGAGGCCGCCCTCGAAGCGGCCCAGCGGGCCCTCGACGACACCGTCGCCCACCGTGCCGAACTGGAGCGCGAACTCGCCGTCGAGGAACGGCGTCTGAAGGACGTCGCCCGCGCCATCGCCGACCGCCGCGAGGGCCTCGCCCGGCTGCACGGCCAGGTCAACGCGGCCCGCTCCCGCGCCGCCTCCGCCCAGGCCGAGATCGACCGTCTCGCCGCCGCCCGCGACGAGGCCCAGGAACGGGCCGTCGCCGCGCAGGAGGAGTACGAGGCCCTGAAGGCGGAGGTCGACGGCCTCGACGCGGGCGACGCGGAACTCGCCGAGCAGCACGAGGCGGCCAAGCGGCGGCTCGCCGAGGCGGAGGCCGCGCTCGGCGCCGCCCGCGAGGCCGCGACCGCCGCCGAACGCAAGCGCGCCGCGACCCAGGCCCGCCACGAGGCCCTCGCGATGGGCCTGCGCCGCAAGGACGGCACGGGCGCGCTGCTGGCCGCGAAGGATCGTATCGGCGGGCTGCTGGGACCGGCCGCGGAACTCCTCACGATCACCCCCGGCTACGAGGTCCCCCTCGCCGCCGCTTTCGGCGCCGCCGCCGACGCCCTCGCCGTGACCACCCCGTCCGCCGCCGCCGACGCCATCCGCCTGCTGCGCAAGCAGGACGCGGGGCGGGCGGCCCTGCTCCTGGCCGGGGACGAAGAGGGGACGCCGTCGCCCGCGCAGGGCGGCACGGCTGCCGGCGCCGGGTTCGCGGGAGAGGGCGTGCCCGGGCGGGTCGGCGGCTCGGGCGTGGCCGGTCAGGGGGCCAGGGTCGAAGGAGGCGTGGGGTCCGCGGACGCCGGCGCCGCGGTGGCGTCGGCTGGTGGAGCCGAGGCCCGCGTCGACGGGCCGCGGTCGGTGGGTCTGGACGCGACCGCCGGATCTGCCGACGCGGCGACCCGGTCCGTCGGCGCCGCCCAGCCGGCGGCGGCCGCCCCGCTCCCGGCCGCCGGGCCCACCGCGGACGACTCCCCTCAGCCCCTCCCCGCGGACACTTCCGAAGGCACCGTCGCCCACCGCTCCGCCGGTCCACCCTTCGCCGCCGATCTCGTCCGCGCCCCTTCGGACCTCGTGCCCGCCGTACGGCGGCTGCTGCGCGGGATCGTCGTGGTGGGGACGCTCGAGGACGCCGAGGATCTCGTCTACGCGCGGCCCGATCTCACCGCCGTCACCGCCGAAGGCGATCTGCTGGGGGCGCACTTCGCGCACGGCGGGTCCGCCGGGGCGCCCAGTCTGCTGGAGGTGCAGGCCTCTGTGGACGAGGCCGCCGCCGAGCTGGAGGAGCTGGCGGTGCGGTGCGAGGAGCTGACCGAGGCACAGCATGCGGCGGGGGAGCGGCGCAGGGAGTGCGCCGGGCTCGTCGAGGAGCTGGGGGAGCGGCGGCGGGCCGCCGAGCGGGAGAAGTCGGCTGTCGCCCAGCAGCTCGGGCGGCTCGCCGGACAGGCGCGCGGTGCCGCGGGAGAGGCCGAGCGGTCGGTTGCCGCGGCCGCCCGGGCGCAGGAGGCGCTCGACAGGGCCGTACAGGAGGCCGAGGAGCTGGCCGAGCGGCTGGCCGTGGCCGAGGAGATGCCGGTGGAGGAGGAGCCGGACACCTCCGTGCGCGACCGGCTCGCCGCCGACGGGGCCAACGCGCGGCAGACCGAGATGGAGGCCCGGCTCCAGGTCCGTACGCACGAGGAGCGGGTCAAGGGGCTGGCCGGACGGGCCGACTCGCTGGACCGGGCCGCCCGCGCGGAACGCGAGGCACGCGCGCGTGCCGAGCAGCGGCGGGCGCGGCTGCGGCACGAGGCCGCCGTCGCCGAGGCCGTCGCCTCCGGCGCGCGGCAGCTGCTGGCGCATGTGGAGGTGTCCCTGGAGCGCGCGGACGCCGAACGCGTCGCCGCCGAGGCCGCCAAGGCCCGCCGTGAGCAGGAGCTGGCCGCCGCCCGCGGTGCCGGGCGCGATCTCAAGGCAGAGCTCGACAAGTTGACGGATTCAGTCCACCGGGGCGAGGTACTCGGCGCCGAGAAGCGGCTGCGGATCGAGCAGCTGGAGACGAAGGCGCTGGAGGAACTGGGTGTCGAACCGGCCGGGCTCATCAGCGAGTACGGACCGCACCAGCCGGTGCCCCCCTCGCTCCCCGCCGAGGGCGAACAGCTTCCGGAGGACCCCGAGCACCCGCGCAACCGGCCGAGGCCCTTCGTGCGGGCCGAGCAGGAGAAGCGGCTGAAGGCGGCGGAACGCGCCTACCAGCAGCTCGGCAAGGTGAACCCGCTGGCCCTGGAGGAGTTCGCCGCGCTGGAGGAGCGCCACAAGTTCCTCAGCGAGCAGCTCGAGGACCTGAAGAAGACCCGCGCCGACCTGCTGCAGGTGGTGAAGGAGGTCGACGAGCGCGTCGAGCAGGTCTTCACGGAGGCGTTCCGGGACACCGCCCGCGAGTTCGAGGGCGTGTTCAGCCGGCTGTTCCCCGGCGGTGAGGGGCGGCTGATCCTCACCGACCCCGACAACATGCTCACCACGGGTGTGGACGTCGAGGCCCGGCCGCCGGGCAAGAAGGTGAAGCGGCTGTCGCTGCTGTCGGGTGGCGAGCGGTCGCTGACCGCCGTCGCGATGCTGGTGTCGATCTTCAAGGCGCGGCCCAGCCCGTTCTACGTCATGGACGAGGTCGAGGCCGCCCTCGACGACACCAACCTGCAGCGGCTGATCCGCATCATGCAGGAGCTGCAGGAGTCCTCGCAGCTGATCGTGATCACGCACCAGAAGCGCACGATGGAGGTCGCCGACGCGCTGTACGGCGTGTCCATGCAGGGCGACGGTGTGTCGAAGGTGATCAGTCAGCGACTGCGCTGACCACCGGCGGGCTGATGCAGCACGCCTTCAAGAAGTGAACGCATAGGACCCTTCCTTGCAACTTCTTGTCTGCGTTCTCACATTTCCCGGCGTTTGATTTTGAAACTTGAAGGCATAAGGTCAACAGCGTTGCATTTACCTTCAGGTACCACCTACCTGGAAGGGCTGACCCCCCACGTCGGCGACGTTGCCGACGGCCCGAGGAGTTGAACGTGACCAGCACAGCGCAGGCACCCAAGTCAGGAGCCACGACGGCTCACCCCGAACATCTCGGGCACGTCATCTTCATCGCGGCGGCGGCCGCGATGGGCGGCTTCCTCTTCGGCTACGACAGCTCCGTGATCAACGGCGCCGTCGAGGCCATCCGGGACCGGTACGACGTCGGCTCCGCGGCTCTGGCCCAGGTCATCGCCATCGCCCTGATCGGCTGCGCCATCGGCGCCGCGACGGCGGGCCGCATAGCCGACCGCATCGGGCGCATCCGCTGCATGCAGATCGCCGCCGTGCTCTTCACCGTCAGCGCCGTCGGCTCGGCGCTGCCCTTCGCACTGTGGGACCTCGCCTTCTGGCGCGTCGTCGGCGGCTTCGCCATCGGCATGGCCTCCGTCATCGGCCCCGCCTACATCGCCGAGGTCGCCCCACCCGCCTACCGCGGCCGCCTCGGCTCCTTCCAGCAGGCCGCGATCGTCGTCGGCATCGCCATCTCCCAGCTGGTCAACTGGGGTCTGCTCAACGCCGCCGGCGGCGACCAGCGAGGCACGCTGATGGGCCTCGAGGCCTGGCAGGTCATGCTCGGCGTCATGGTGATCCCCGCCGTCCTCTACGGACTGCTCTCCTTCGCGATCCCCGAGTCCCCGCGCTTCCTCATCTCGGTCGGCAAGCACGACCGCGCCCGTGAGATCCTCGCCGAGGTCGAGGGCGGGGACGCCGACCTGAACGCCCGTATCGCCGAGATCGAGCACGCCATGAAGCGTGAGGAGAAGTCCAGCTTCCGCGACCTGCTCGGCGGCGGCTTCTTCTTCAAGCCGATCGTCTGGGTCGGCATCGGCCTGTCGGTCTTCCAGCAGTTCGTCGGCATCAACGTCGCGTTCTACTACTCGTCGACGCTGTGGCAGTCGGTCGGCGTCGACCCGACGGAGTCGTTCTTCTACTCGTTCACGACGTCGATCATCAACATCGTCGGCACCGTGATCGCGATGATCTTCGTGGACCGCGTCGGCCGCAAGCCGTTCGCGATCATCGGCTCGGTCGGCATGGTCGTCGGCCTCGCCCTGGAGGCCTGGGCCTTCTCCTACGACCTCGTCGACGGCAAGCTGCCCGCCACCCAGGGCTGGATCGCCCTGATCGCGGCCCACGTCTTCGTCCTCTTCTTCGCCCTCTCCTGGGGTGTGGTCGTCTGGGTCATGCTCGGCGAGATGTTCCCGAACAGGATCCGCGCCGCCGCCCTGGGCGTGGCCGCCGCCGCACAGTGGATCGCCAACTGGGCCATCACCGCGAGCTTCCCGTCGCTGGCCGACTGGAACCTCTCCGTGACCTACGTGATCTACACGGTCTTCGCCGCGCTCTCCATCCCGTTCGTCCTCAAGTACGTCAAGGAGACGAAGGGCAAGGCGCTGGAGGAGATGGGCTGAGCCTCGTCCCGAGGCCCGGGCCCCCAGCTCGAGGAGACGGGCCAAGTCCCCGCTGCCCTCTCCTCGACCCCGTAAGGCGTACTGCCCCGGCTCCGACCCAGAAGGTCAGGCGAGCCGGGGCAGTACGCCTTCGCAGAACAGCCGCAGACTGCGCCACCCCTCCGCCACGGGCATCCCGCCCGCCAGCGGATGCAGGACGAGACTGTCGAGCCCCTGGGCCACGCACTCGTCCGGCGTGAGGATCCGGTACACACCCTCCGCCCGCAGCTCCCCGACCGTCGACGCCCCCGACTTCACGGCCGAGCGGACGGAGCCGTTCTGCCAGGACGCGTACGTGCGCGCCTCGTGCAGGAAGTGGCCGCCGTACTCGGCCCACGCCCGGTCCGGATCCTCGGCGACGTGCAGCAACGGGGTCTCGGCGGCGGGCATCATCGTCCACCCCTGCGTCCCGTACTCCACGAGCCGCTCCTTGTAGTACGCCTCCAGTTCCGGCAGGTGCGCGCTGGGGAAGAACGGCAGCCCGAGCCGGGCGGCCCGACGAGCGGCGGCCCGGGAGGAGCCCCCGACCAGGAGGAGGGGGTGCGGGTCGGACTGAGGGCGCGGGGTGACCCGTACCGTACGGCCCCGGTACGCGAACTCCTCGCCGGTCCACGCCTTCAGCACGGTCTCCAGCAGCTCGTCCTGGAGCCGGCCGCGCTGCTTCCAGTCGACGCCGGCGCGGGCGTACTCCTCGGGCCGGTATCCGATCCCGGCGACGGTGACCAGCCGGCCGCCGCTCAGCAGATCCAGTACGGCGATGTCCTCGGCGAGCCGCAGGGGGTCGTGCAGCGGGCCGATGACCGCCGAGACCGTGACCGCCAGCCGACGGGTCGCCCCCAGCACAGCGCCCGCGAAGACGAACGGCGAGGGCAGCCAGTTGTTCTCGGCACCGTGGTGTTCCTCCGTCTGCACGGTGGAGACCCCGTGCTCGTCGGCGTACGCGGCCATCTCCAGGGCCGCCCGGTAGCGGGTGCCGAGCTCGGCGGGGGAGGCGCCGGGGGCGACGAGGTTGAAGCGGACGACGGTGACGGGCATGGGGGTCTCCCTTCGGAGGGGGTCTCCCTACGGGGTGGGGTGGACCGTAGCTGACGGAGCGTCAGATCGCCATGGGGTGAGGTGAACAGTCGTAGGCTCGGACCATGACCCGACCTGTCGTTCCGACCGACCCGCGGGAGGAGGCCGGCCGGGGGCGGGTCGCCCTCTGGCTCGACCCCGAGGACCTGCGGTGGCTCGCCGAGCACTGCCGCTGCCCCGAGGACGCGCCACCGGAGGAGAGGGACCGCTGTCTGCGGCTGCGGTTCCGGGCGAGGGCCGCCCTGCACAAGAGCGGGCTGATCGACTAGCCCTTCGCAGACACCCTCCCGGGGAGCAGGGTCCGGCCCGGGACAGGGATGGATACTGGACGCGTTATGGAAACCGTCATCCTTGCTGTAGTCATCGCCGTGGTCGTGCTCGCGGTGCTCGGCGGGCTCGTCGTCGGCAGCCGGCGGAAGAAGCCGCTGCCCCCGCCGCCCCCCACCGCGCCCGACATCACCGCGCCTCCGGCCGAGCCGCACGTCGGCGACGAGGCCGAGACGCCGCGCGACGAACCGCGCCGCACGATCGAGGAGGTGGACCTCCCGGGCGGTGGCGCTCCCACCGCCGTCGAGGAGCCTCCCGTTGTCGAGGCTCCGCCGATCGAGATCCCGGAGCCCACCGCCGGGCGGCTCATCCGCCTGCGCGCCCGCCTCTCCCGCTCCCAGAACGCTCTCGGCAAGGGCCTGCTCACGCTCCTGTCGCGCGAGCACCTCGACGAGGACACCTGGGAGGAGGTCGAGGACACCCTCCTCACCGCCGACGTCGGCGTCCAGCCCACCCAGGAGCTGGTCGAACGGCTGCGTGAGCGCGTGCGGGTGCTCGGCACCCGCACCCCCGAGGAGCTGCGCGGCCTGCTGCGCGAGGAGTTGCTCGAGCTGGTCGGCACCGAGGTCGACCGCACGGTGAAGACCGAGCCCGAGGACCGCAAGCCCGGCATCGTGATGGTCGTCGGCGTCAACGGCACCGGCAAGACCACCACCACCGGCAAGCTCGCGCGTGTGCTCGTCGCCGACGGCCGCACCGTCGTCCTCGGCGCCGCCGACACCTTCCGCGCCGCCGCCGCCGACCAGCTGCAGACCTGGGGCGAGCGGGTCGGCGCCCACACCGTGCGCGGGCCGGAGGCCGGCGACCCCGCCTCCGTCGCCTTCGACGCGGTCAAGGAGGGCAAGGACATGGGGGTCGACGTCGTCCTCATCGACACCGCCGGCCGCCTGCACACCAAGACCGGCCTCATGGACGAGCTCGGCAAGGTCAAGCGCGTCGTCGAGAAGCACGCCCCGCTCGACGAGGTGCTCCTCGTTCTTGACGCGACCACCGGGCAGAACGGACTGGTCCAGGCCCGCGTCTTCGCCGAGGTCGTCGACATCACCGGCATCGTGCTGACCAAGCTCGACGGCACGGCCAAGGGCGGCATCGTCGTCGCGGTCCAGCGCGAGCTGGGCGTGCCCGTCAAGCTGGTCGGACTCGGCGAGGGCGCGGACGACCTGGCGCCGTTCGAACCGGAGGCGTTCGTTGACGCCCTCATCGGGGAGTGACCCCGACTGACCGACTTCGGTAGGTGACGAGAAGCGCCCGCCCCCAGGTGCAGTAGGGGACGGGCGCTTCGTCATGAGAGTCGGGGGGACCGCGCGAGCGGTGCCGTACGGGTCAGTACGGCGCGCGCGACCGATGCGCCACGTAAGCCAGCGTCCCCAGCAGCAGCCGGGCCGCCGGTGGGTGTGTCGCCGAGTCCAGCGCCGGGGGGCGCAGCCAGCGGACCGGGCCGAGGCCGGCCCGGTCCGAGGGCGGGGCCGTGATGTACGTACCCGCGCCGAGGCCGCGCAGGCCGAGGGAGGTCGGGTCGTCCCAGCCCATGCGGTAGAGCAGGTCGCCGAGGTCGGCGGCGGCGCCGGGCGCGACGAGGAACTGGGCGCGGCCCTCGGGGGTGGCGGTCACCGGGCCGAGCGGGAGACCCATGCGCTCCAGGCGGACCAGGGCGCGGCGCCCGGCCGGCTCGGCCACCTCGATCACGTCGAAGGTGCGCCCGACCGGCAGCATCACCGCGGCGCCCGGGAACTCCGCCCACGCCCTGGTCACGTCGTCGAGGGTGGCACCGGCCGGCACCCGCGGCGCGAACTCCAGGGGGTGCGCGCCCGGCGCGGGACAGTCGGCGCGCCCGCAGGAGCACACGCCCCCCGCGGCGCGCGCGCCGGGCACCACGTCCCAGCCCCACAGTCCCGTGAACTCGGCGACGGCGGTGCACTCGGACGAGCGACCGCGCCTGCGCGCGCCTGAGCGGATCTCGCGAATGCCGCCGATCGTGAAGCCCATGCCCCCTCCAACGGGTCCGACGCGCCGGTGGTTACGCAGCGGACGCGCACCGTGACTCTGCGTACGGTCGACTGCCCCGCGCCACCGGATGCATACGGCGCGCGGAAGCGCCCCGGGGGTTGTGTTCGGACGCGCGCGCCCCTGAGTGCACCGCTCCGCCCACTCCCGGCCGTCCTGTGTCAAGTGAATCGCGTACCGGCCACCGTGAGTTCATCCGAAGGGGTGGCGAATGGTGGCGATTCCGGGATCGCCATGGCTGGAGGCGTGATCGGAGGATTACTTTGAGTGTGCGAGGCCCGGGGGCACATGCACCTGTGGGTATGCCGGAGGCAAGTCGGCTTTCCGTTCGGCGGGTGAGAACCACCGGACGGCGGGCCCTGTTTACCGGCATTCTGATAAGGCTTGGCGCACTCAAGCGACAAGTGGTCTCAGGGATGGGGGCGTTCCAGTGAGCGGCAACGGCGGTAGCGGAACAAGTGCTGGGAGCGCTGCGCACGCTGACAAGCGCCCCAACGAGCTGCTCACCTCCTGGTTCGTGCGCAGCGGCTGGTCCAAGGGCGAGCTCGCCCGTCAGGTCAACCGCCGGGCCCGCCAACTGGGCGCCAACCACATCTCCACGGACACCTCGCGCGTGCGCCGCTGGCTGGACGGCGAGAACCCCCGTGAACCCATCCCCCGGATCCTGTCCGAGCTGTTCTCCGAGCGGTTCGGCTGTGTCGTCTCCGTCGAGGACCTCGGTCTGCGCGCCGCGCGGCAGGCACCCTCCGCGACCGGCGTCGACCTTCCCTGGACGGGCCCGCAGACAGTGGCCCTGCTCAGCGAGTTCTCGCGCACCGACCTGATGCTGGCTCGGCGCGGCTTCCTCGGAACCTCGCTGGCCCTGTCCGCGGGCCCGTCCCTCATCGAGCCCATGCAGCGCTGGCTCGTCCCCTCCCCGTCCGCCCCGCGGGACGACGCGGCCTCCGTCCCGACCAGCCGCGCCCGCGGCCGGCTCTCCAGGCCCGAGCTGGACCTGCTGGAGTCCACCACTGTGATGTTCCGGCAGTGGGACGCCCAGTGCGGCGGTGGCCTGCGCCGCAAGGCGGTCGTCGGCCAGCTGCACGAGGTGACGGACCTGCTCCAGGAGCCCCAGCCCGAGGCCACCGCCCGCAAGCTCTTCAAGGTCGCCGCCGAGCTGGCCCAGCTGGCCGGCTGGATGTCGTACGACGTCGGGCTGCAGCCGACCGCGCAGAAGTACTTCGTGCTGGCTCTGCACGCCGCCAAGGAGGCCGGGGACCGGCCGCTCGGCTCGTACATCCTGTCCAGCATGAGCCGCCAGATGATCCACCTCGGGCGGCCCGACGACGCCCTGGAGCTGATCCACCTCGCGCAGTACGGCAGCCGGGACTGCGCGAGCCCGCGCACCCAGTCGATGCTGTATGCGATGGAGGCCCGCGCCTACGCCAACATGGGACAGCCCGGCCGGTGCAAGCGCGCGGTCCGGATGGCCGAGGACACCTTCGCCGACGCGGAGGAGTGGGACGAGCCGGACCCCGACTGGATCCGCTTCTTCTCCAAGGCCGAGCTGTACGGCGAGAACTCCCACTCCTACCGCGATCTGGCCTATGTCGCCGGCCGCAGCCCCACGTACGCCTCGCTGGCCGAGCCCCTGATGCAGCAGGCCGTGGACCTGTTCGCGAAGGACTCCGACCACCAGCGGTCGTATGTGCTGAACCTGATCGGGATGGCCACCGTCCATCTGCTGCGGCGTGAGCCCGAGCAGAGCGCGACGCTGGCCGCGCAGGCCATGAAGGAAGCCAAGAAGGTCCGCTCCGAGCGCGTCAACACTCGTATCCGAAAGACCGTCGACACCGCCGTACGCGACTTCGGGGACCTCTCCGAGGTCGTGGACCTCACCGAGCGGCTCGCCGTGGAGCTGCCGGAGACGGCCGCTGCCGTCTGATCCACCGATCCACCGAGCAGAACCCTTGAACCCCGGCCGCGGCCGGCCCTCCCGAACTGCCCGACTCGGCTCCCCCATGCCAGGTCATCGGAAGGCCGCCCGCGGCCGGCTTTCTCTTCCTTCAGTGAAGGTTGCGCCACGATAACGATCGAGGCGGGCGATATCCGCCAGTTCATCGACGCGTAACACACACGGCGCCTTCGTCACGGCGGCGAAACAACGAGGGGCTTCCACCGAAACCGCGCTGCGCCAATCTCATGGCGCATAACCGGCCCACCCCTCAATCCGCTCAGGCTTCGCCCGCACGGGGCCGTACCAATGACGAGGAGACGCCGATGGCATCAGCCGCCATCACGCTTGCGGCGGACGCACCCACGCTGTCGTCCGCCAACACAGGCTTCATGCTCATCTGTTCCGCCTTGGTGATGCTCATGACACCAGGACTGGCCTTCTTCTACGGAGGCATGGTCCGCGTCAAGAGCACCCTCAACATGTTGATGATGAGCTTCATCAGCTTGGGGATCGTCACCATCCTGTGGGTGCTGTACGGCTTCTCCCTCGCCTTCGGTACGGACTCCGGCAGCCTCATCGGCTGGAACTCCGACTGGGTCGGCCTCAGCAACATCGGCCTGACGGAGCTGTGGGACGGCTACACCATCCCGATCTTCGTCTTCATGGTCTTCCAGCTGATGTTCGCGATCATCACCCCCGCCCTGATCAGCGGTGCGCTCGCGGACCGCGTGAAGTTCAGCGCCTGGGCGCTGTTCATCACCCTGTGGGCCACGGTCGTCTACTTCCCGGTCGCGCACTGGGTCTGGGGCGCCGGCGGCTGGGCCTTCGAGCTGGGTGTCATCGACTTCGCCGGTGGTACCGCGGTCCACATCAACGCCGGTGCCGCCGCCCTCGGTGTGATCCTGGTCATCGGCAAGCGCGTCGGCTTCAAGAAGGACCCGATGCGCCCGCACAGCCTGCCGCTGGTCATGCTCGGCGCCGGTCTGCTGTGGTTCGGCTGGTTCGGCTTCAACGCCGGCTCGTGGCTCGGCAACGACGACGGCGTCGGTGCGCTGATGTTCGTCAACACGCAGGTCGCCACCGCCGCCGCCATGCTGGCCTGGCTGATCTACGAGAAGATCCGCCACGGCGCGTTCACCACGCTGGGCGCCGCCTCCGGCGCGGTCGCCGGTCTGGTCGCCATCACCCCCTCGGGTGGTGCGGTCTCCCCGCTCGGCGCGATCGCCGTCGGCGCCATCGCCGGTCTGCTGTGCGCCATGGCCGTCGGCCTGAAGTACAAGTTCGGCTACGACGACTCGCTCGACGTCGTCGGCGTCCACCTCGTCGGCGGTGTCATCGGCTCCATCCTCATCGGCTTCTTCGCCACCGGTAAGGGCCAGTCCGCCGCGACCGGCGTCTTCTACGGCGACCACAAGTTCGACCAGCTGTGGAAGCAGCTCGCCGGTGTCGGCGCCGTCCTCGCCTACTCCCTGGTCGTCTCCGCGATCCTCGCCTTCATCCTCGACAAGACGATCGGCATGCGGGTCACCGAGGACGAGGAGGTGGCCGGCATCGACCAGGCCGAGCACGCCGAGACCGCATACGACTTCAGCGGTGCCGGTGGCGGTGCCGCCCGGACCACCGCCGTCCCGACCCCCGTCGTCGGCGCTGCCAGCAAGAAGGTGGACGCATGAAGCTCATCACCGCCGTCGTGAAGCCGCACCGGCTCGACGAGATCAAGGAAGCCCTGCAGGCCTTCGGCGTCCACGGCCTGACGGTCACGGAGGCCAGCGGTTACGGTCGTCAGCGGGGACACACCGAGGTCTACCGCGGCGCCGAGTACACGGTCGACCTGGTCCCCAAGATCCGCATCGAGGTGCTGGCCGAGGACGACGACGCCGAGCAGCTGATCGACGTCATCGTCAAGGCGGCCCGCACCGGCAAGATCGGTGACGGCAAGGTCTGGTCCCTCCCGGTCGAGACGGCCGTACGGGTGCGCACCGGCGAGCGCGGCCCGGACGCGCTCTGACGGCAGAACAGAACAGGAGTCGCTGGGTGACGAGTACGGACGTGCGCAAGGATGCAGAGGACTCGGGACCCAGCGGCTACGCGGCGGCCCGGCTGCGCCTCCTCACCGAGGGGGCGCGGTCCGGGCCGCCGCGCCGTGCGGCCCTCGCCGAACTGACCGACGAATGGCTCGCCGGCCTGTTCACCGCGGGCGCCGAGGAGCTGCGAGGCGTGTCCCTGGTCGCCGTCGGCGGCTACGGCCGCGGCGAGCTGTCCCCGCGCAGCGACCTCGACCTCCTCCTGCTGCACGACGGCAACGACCCCAAGGCGGTCGCCGCCCTCGCCGACCGCCTCTGGTACCCCGTGTGGGACCTCGGCCTCGCCCTCGACCACTCCGTGCGCACGCCGGCCGAGGCCCGCAAGACCGCCGGGGAGGATCTGAAAGTCCAACTCGGCCTCCTGGACGCCCGCCACCTCGCGGGCGACCTGGGCCTGACGGCGGGACTGCGGACGGCGGTGCTCGCCGACTGGCGCAACCAGGCGCCCAAGCGCCTGCCGGAGCTCCAGGAACTGTGCGCCGAACGCGCCGAACGCCAGGGTGAGCTGCAGTACCTGCTGGAGCCCGACCTCAAGGAGGCCCGCGGTGGCCTGCGGGACGCCACCGCGCTGCGCGCCGTCGCCGCATCCTGGCTCGCCGACGCCCCCCGCGAGGGCCTCGACGACGCCCGCCGCCGGCTCCTCGACGTCCGTGACGCCCTGCACCTGACGACCGGCCGCGCGACCGACCGCCTGTCCCTCCAGGAACAGGACCAGGTCGCGGCCGAGCTGGGCCTCCTGGACGCGGACACGCTCCTGCGCCAGGTCTACGAGGCCGCGCGCGTCATCTCGTACGCCAGCGACGTCACCTGGCGCGAAGTGGGGCGCGTGCTCAGGTCGCGCGCCGTGCGGCCCCGGCTGCGCGCCATGCTCGGGGGCGGCAAGCCCGTCGCCGAGCGCTCCCCGCTGGCCGAAGGGGTGGTGGAGCAGGACGGCGAGGTGGTGCTCGCCCGCGCCGCGCGCCCCGAACGCGACCCCGTGCTCCCCCTGCGCGCCGCGGCCGCCGCCGCGCAAGCCGGACTTCCACTCTCCCTGCACGCCGTACGGCGCCTGGCGGCCACCGTGCGCCCCCTGCCCACGCCCTGGCCCGCCGAGGCGCGCGAACAGCTCGTCACCCTGCTCGGCTCGGGGCAGCCCACCATCGAGGTCTGGGAGGCGCTGGAGGCCGAGGGGCTGATCACCCGGCTGCTGCCCGACTGGGAACGGGTGCGCTGCCGCCCCCAGCGCAACGCCGTGCACGTCTGGACCGTCGACCGGCACCTCATCGAGACCGCCGTGCGCGCCTCCGAGTTCACCCGCCGGGTCAGCCGCCCCGACCTCCTCCTGGTCGCCGCGCTGCTGCACGACATCGGCAAGGGCTGGCCCGGCGACCACTCCGTCGCCGGCGAGATCATCGCCAAGGACGTGGCCGCCCGCATCGGCTTCGACCGCGCGGACGTCGCCGTGCTCTCCAGCCTCGTACGCCACCACCTGCTGCTCATCGAGACGGCCACCCGGCGTGACCTGGAGGACCCGGCCACCGTGCGGTCGGTCGCCGAGGCGGTCGGCTCACAGGGCACCCTGGAGCTGCTGCACGCGCTCACCGAGGCGGACGCCCTGGCCACCGGCCCGGCCGCCTGGTCGTCCTGGCGGGGCTCACTCGTCGCCGACCTGGTCAAGCGGGTCTCGGCGGTGCTCGCCGGGGACGCCCCCGAGGAGCCCGAGGCCGCCGCGGCCACCGCCGAGCAGGAGCGGCTCGCCATCGAGGCGGTCGCCACGGGAAGCCCCGTACTGGCGCTGCGCGCGCAGACCGAGCCGCCGGCCGATCCCGCCGGGGAACAGTCCCCCGGCGATCCCGAGCCGCTCGGTGTGGAGCTGCTCATCGCCGTGCCCGACCAGCCGGGCGTGCTGCCCGCGGTCGCCGGCGTCCTCGCCATGCACCGGCTGACCGTCCGCACGGCGGAACTGCGGGCCCTGGACCTGCCGTCCGGCGTCGAGGGCTCCGTCCTGCTGCTGAACTGGCGGGTCGCCGCCGAGTACGGCTCCCTCCCGCAGGCCGCCCGGCTGCGTGCCGACCTCGTACGGGCCCTCGACGGCTCCCTGGACATCGCCGGCCGGCTCGCCGAGCGGGACGCCGCGTACCCGCGCCGTCGCGGTGTCGTGGCGCCCCCGCCGCGGGTGACGGTCGCGCCGGCCGCCTCACGGCTCGCGACGGTGATCGAGGTGCGCGCCCACGACGCCCCCGGCCTGCTGCACCGGATCGGGCGGGCGCTGGAGGACGCGAAGGTACGGGTGCGGAGCATGCACGTGTCGACGCTGGGCGCCAACGCCGTGGACGCCTTCTACGTGACCGGCCCCGAGGGCGCGCCGCTGCCCGGCGAGGAGGCGGCGTCCGTCGCGCGGAAGCTGGAGGAGACGCTGCGCGGGTGACATCGCGGCGTGCCCGGCGTCGATCGGACGTCTCCGACGACGCGGGTCTCGGCCCCGTCCGCTGTGTGCGGCGGGTGGGGCCGATGTCTTGCGGGGCCAGATACCCTGGAAGACGCTCACACTGCCCCCGACTCTCGAGGACCGACGCCGCCGTGTTCGATACTCTCTCCGATCGCCTCTCAGCGACCTTCAAGAATCTGCGCGGCAAGGGGCGTCTGAGCGAGGCGGACATCGACGCCACCGCGCGCGAGATCCGTATCGCGCTTCTCGAAGCGGACGTGGCGCTGCCCGTCGTGCGGACGTTCATCAAGAACGTCAAGGAGCGCGCCCTCGGCGCCGATGTCTCCAGGGCCCTGAACCCGGCCCAGCAGGTGCTGAAGATCGTGAACGACGAGCTCGTCACGATCCTGGGCGGCGAGACCCGCCGCCTCCGCTTCGCCAAGCAGCCCCCGACCGTGATCATGCTGGCCGGTCTGCAGGGCGCCGGTAAGACCACCCTCGCGGGCAAGCTCGGCCGCTGGCTGAAGGAGCAGGGCCACTCGCCCCTCCTGGTCGCCGCCGACCTCCAGCGCCCCAACGCCGTGAACCAGCTCAGCGTCGTCGCCGAGCGCGCCGGCGTCGCCGTGTACGCGCCGCAGCCGGGCAACGGCGTCGGTGACCCGGTCCAGGTCGCCAAGGACTCCATCGACCACGCCAAGTCCAAGGTCCACGACATCGTGATCGTGGACACCGCCGGCCGCCTCGGTATCGACGCCGAGATGATGCAGCAGGCGGCGGACATCCGGGACGCGGTGTCGCCGGACGAGATCCTGTTCGTCGTCGACGCGATGATCGGTCAGGACGCCGTCAACACCGCCGAGGCCTTCCGGGACGGCGTGGGCTTCGACGGCGTGGTGCTCTCCAAGCTCGACGGTGACGCCCGCGGTGGTGCGGCTCTGTCGATCCGCCAGATCACCGGCAAGCCGATCATGTTCGCGTCGAACGGCGAGAAGCTCGACGACTTCGACCAGTTCCACCCGGACCGGATGGCCTCCCGCATCCTCGACATGGGTGACCTGCTCACCCTGATCGAGCAGGCGGAGAAGACCTTCAGCCAGGAAGAGGCCCAGAAGATGGCCTCCAAGCTGGCGTCCAAGAAGGGGCAGGAGTTCACCCTCGACGACTTCCTGTCCCAGATGGAGCAGGTCAGGAAGATGGGCAGCATCAGCAAGCTGCTCGGGATGCTGCCGGGCATGGGGCAGATCAAGGACCAGATCAACAACCTCGACGAGCGGGACGTCGACCGCACGGCCGCGATCATCAAGTCGATGACCCCGGCCGAGCGCCAGGATCCGACGATCATCAACGGCTCGCGCCGTGCCCGTATCGCCAAGGGTTCCGGCGTCGAGGTCAGCGCGGTGAAGGGCCTGGTCGAGCGGTTCTTCGAGGCCCGCAAGATGATGTCCCGCATGGCTCAGGGCGGCGGCATGCCCGGTATGCCGGGGATGCCCGGCATGGGTGGTGGCCCCGGCCGTGCCAAGAAGCAGCCGAAGAAGGCCAAGGGCAAGCAGCGCTCCGGCAACCCGATGAAGCGCAGGCAGCAGGAGCAGGAGGAGGCCGCCCGTCGCGCGGCCGCCGCCCAGGGGGGCGCTCCCGGCGGCGCCTTCGGTCTGCCGGGCCAGCAGGGCGGCCAGGACTTCGAGCTCCCGGACGAGTTCAAGAAGTTCATGGGCTGACGCACACCGTGATGCCGGGACATCGAGACGCAGGACATCGAGACTCCAGGACATCGTGACCCCAGGACATCGAGGGCGCCTTCCTTTCGGAGGGCGCCCTCGGCGCGTGGGAGGCGTTCTCAGCGCGTGCCGATGTCCGCCGTGTGTCGTAACGTCCAGATATGAGCAATGCCGCGCCACCGCGCAAAGCCCCTGATCAGCCGTGGCGCACCGAAGGAACCCCGGACGAGACGCCACGGCGGCCGGGGAGCAGAAGGACGCGCGGGAGATGGGCCGGCCTGATCGTCACCGCGGTGCTCGTCTTCCTGCTGGCCTATCTGGGCCTCACCTATCTGGGCGGGGGAAACGAGCCGACGATCTCCTACACCGAGTTCAGCAGGCAGGTCGACGACGGCAACGTGGCCAAGATCTACTCCAAGGGCGACGCGATCCAGGGTCAGCTCAAGGAGGCCCGGGACAATCCCGGCGGTGACGGCACGTACACCAAGTTCAAGACGCAACGTCCGGCCTTCGCGGAGGACGACCTCTGGCAAGAGCTCAGCAGCCGGCGCGTGACGGTGACCGCCCAGCCGGTCGTCCAGCAGCGCGGCCTGCTGCCCAACCTGCTGCTCTCCCTGATCCCGATCGTGATCCTGGTCGCGGTGTGGATCTTCGTCGTCCGCCGGGTCGGGGCGGGCCTGGGCGGCGCGGGCGGCATGCTCGGCCGCAAGGCACCGCCCAAGCCGGTCGAGCTCCAGCCGGGCAGACAGCGCACGACGTTCGCCGACGTGGCCGGCATCGACGAGGTCAAGGGCGAGCTCGACGACATCGTCGACTTCCTGGAGCATCCCGAGGTCTACCGGAGGATGGGCGCCAAGATGCCGCGCGGCGTCCTGCTCGCGGGTTCGCCGGGCACGGGCAAGACCCTGCTGGCGCGCGCGGTGGCCGGCGAGGCGGGCGTGCCCTTCTTCTCCGCCTCCGCGTCCGAGTTCATCGAGATGATCGTGGGCGTCGGCGCGTCCCGCGTCCGGGAGCTGTTCGCCGAGGCGCGCAAGGTGGCGCCGTCGATCATCTTCATCGACGAGATCGACACCATCGGGCGCGTCCGCGGCGGCGGTGCCTCGGTGAGCGGCCACGACGAGCGCGAGCAGACGCTGAACCAGATCCTCACGGAGATGGACGGCTTCTCGGGGACGGAGGGCGTGATCGTCATAGCGGCGACGAACCGCGCCGACATCCTGGACCCGGCGCTGACCCGGCCCGGCCGCTTCGACCGGGTGGTCAACGTCTCCCCGCCGGACCGGAACGGACGTGAGGCGATCCTGCGGATCCACACCAGGGGGATCCCGCTCGCCCCGGACGTGGACCTCGCCCAGATGGCCCGGGTGACGCCGGGCATGACAGGTGCGGATCTGGCCAATCTCGCCAACGAGGCCGCCCTGTTCGCCGTCAAGCGCAAGCAGGACCAGGTGACCCGGTCCGACCTGTCCGAAGCGCTGGAGAAGGTGCAGCTGGGCGCCGAACGCACCCTCGTCATGCCCGAGGAGGACCGCCGCCGCACCGCCTACCACGAGAGCGGGCACGCCCTCCTCGGCATGCTCCAGCCCGGCGCCGACCCCGTCCGCAAGATCACCATCGTGCCGCGCGGCCGCGCCCTCGGCGTGACCATGTCGACCCCCGAGGTGGAGCGGTACGCGCACTCGGAGGAGTACCTGCGCGGCCGCATCATCGGCGCCCTCGGCGGCATGGCGGCCGAGCAGGTGGTCTACGGGGTCGTCACCACGGGTGCGGAGAACGACCTCGAACAGGTCACCAACATCGCGCGCTCGATGGTCGCCCGCTGGGGCATGAGCGAGCGCGTCGGCCGCCTCTCCGCCCTCCCGAGCGACGCCCAGCAGGCCTACGGGCTCGCGGCCGCCCCGCAGACCCTCGACGTGATCGACGGTGAGATGCGGCGCATCGTCGACGAGTGCTACGAGGAGGCGTGCCGGAAACTCCGCGACCACCGCCACCAGTTGGAAGCCCTCGCCGAGGCGCTGCTGGAGAACGAGACGCTGGAGGAGGCGGACGCGTACCGCATCGCGGGGATCACGCGGCTGACGAAGGAGGAGGTGTGACGCTCGCCCCGCTCTGGAGGCGACGCTGCGAGGTGCCGCCGCTGCGAGGTTCCTCCCAGGGCGTCCGCGCGCAGGTGCTTCTCAGGGCGTCCGGGCGATGAGATAGCGGAAGACGTTCGGCATCCACACCGTGCCGTCCTTCCGGCGGTACGGGTGCAGGGCCTCGGTCACCTCCTTGTCCACCTGCGCCTGGTCCGTCGCGGAGATCGCCGCGTCGAACAGGCCGGTGGACAGCAGGCCCTTGAGGGCGCTGTCGACGCCGGCGTACCCGAACGGGCAGGCCACGCGCCCGGATCCGTCCGGCTTCAGCCCGGCCCGCTGGGCGACCTCCTCCAGGTCGTCCCGCAGGGCGGGGCGCCAACTGCCCGTCGAGCGCAGGGGTTCGGCCAGCTTGGTGGCGACCCGCAGCACGGACGACGTGGCGCAGCGCTCGGGCGGACCCCAGCCGACCAGCACCACGGGCGTGCCCCGCTCGGCCAAGGGCGTGGCGGCCGCGAGCAGTTCGCCGAGCCCTTCGGAGTCCCCCGCGAGACAGCCGATGGGCTCGAACGCGGTCACCAGGTTGTACGCGGGCGTCTGCGCGTCGGCCGCGTCCTCGGGTGAGCCCTCGACCAGCCGTGTCTCCCCACGCGCGCGCGTGCCCCACGCCTCCGGAAGCAGCCGCTGGCGTGCGAGGGCCAGCCGCTCGGGGGAGGAGGCCTCGACACCGGTGAGGGCGGCGCCTCTGGAGGCCGCCATCAGCAGAGCCAGTCCGGAGCCGCAGCCGAGGCCCAGCAGCCGTGTGCCCGGGCCCACTTCCAGTCGCTCGTAGACGGCCTCGTAGAGCGGGACCAGCATCCGCTCCTGGATCTCGGACCAGTCACGCGCGCGTGCACCCAGATCCACGCGGGGCGCCGGCCCCGCGTGAGGCAGGTGCTGCCGCACGAGCGTAGGTGTCATGAAAAAGCGCCCCAATCCGCCGAGAGTTTGCCGCTGTACCCGTTCAGGTGGCCCCCGTCAGTGCGCCCGCACTCCCCCCGTATGCCAGGTAACTCCCGACACGACCCCGCGTCCAGGGGTTGCGGAGCCCTGCTTGCGGTCTGCCCGCGTGTGTGGCGAGATTTCACATCCCGGCAACCTGGAGCCGTACCATCGCGCCATGGCAAAGGCACCCGTTCTCACGCCGCGGGCGGACGACTTCCCGCGGTGGTACCAGGATCTGATCACCAAGGCGGAGCTGGCCGACAACGGGCCGGTGCGCGGCACCATGGTGATCCGACCGTACGGGTACGGACTGTGGGAGCGGATGCAGGCGGAGATGGACGCCCGCATCAAGGAGACCGGCACCCAGAACGCGTACTTTCCCCTGCTGATCCCGCAGTCGTACCTCACGCGCGAGGCGGACCACGTCGAGGGCTTCGCGCCCGAGCTGGCGGTGGTCACGCACGGCGGCGGCAAGGAACTGGAGGAGCCGGCGGTCGTGCGGCCCACCTCCGAGATGATCATCAACGACTACTTCTCGAAGTGGGTGCAGAGCTACCGCGATCTGCCGCTGCTGATCAACCAGTGGGCGAACGTGGTCCGTTGGGAGCTGCGCCCCCGCCTGTTCCTCCGCACGACCGAATTCCTGTGGCAGGAGGGGCACACGGCGCACGCAACGTATGAGGAGGCGCGCGACTTCGCCTCGCACATCCACCGCGAGGTCTACGAGGACTTCATGCTGAACGTCCTCGCGATGGACGTCGTGCCCGGCCGCAAGACCGTCAAGGAGCGGTTCGCCGGCGCCGTCAACACCCTCACGCTCGAAGGCATGATGGGTGACGGCAAGGCGCTGCAGATGGCCACCAGCCACGAGCTGGGCCAGAACTTCGCCAAGGCGTTCAACACCTCGTACCTGTCCAAGGACGGCACCCAGGAACTGGTCTGGCAGACCTCCTGGGGCTCGACGACCCGCATGATCGGTGCCCTGGTGATGATGCACGGCGACGACGACGGGCTGCGGGTGCCGCCGCGGCTGGCGCAGATCCAGGCCGTCGTCCTCGCGATCAAGGGCGACGAGGCGGTTCTGGCCAAGGTCCGCGAGCTGGGTGACCGGCTGAAGGCCGCCGGCGTTCGCGTCCAGGTCGACGACCGCACCGACACCCCCTTCGGGCGGCGCGCGGTCGACTGGGAGCTCAAGGGCGTGCCCGTCCGTATCGAGATCGGCCCGCGCGACCTGGAGAACGGCACCGCGATGCTGGCGCGCCGCATCCCGGGAGGCAAGGAGCCGGTCTCGCTGGACGCGCTGGTCGACCTGCTGCCCACGATCCTCGAAGAGGATCAGGCGCTGCTGCTGAAGCAGTCCCGCGAGCGCCGCGCGTCCCGTACGACGGACGTGTCCACGCTCGATCAGGCCGTCGAGGCGGCCACCGTCGGCGGCTGGGCGCGCATCCCCTGGGCGACTCTCGGCGAGGAGGGCGAGGCCAAGCTGGCCGACCACTCCGTGACCGTACGGTGTCTGGTCGCCGAGGACGGGTCGGTGCCGGACGACGGGGACGCGCCCGGTAACGTCGCGATCGTCGCGCGCGCTTACTGAGACGGCGCCCTCCACCGAGAGAGCGACCGAAACGCCTCTTGCGCCCCCGTCGCACATCCGTACCCCGGCGCGCGGACGTGGTCTGCGCGCCGGGCAAGAGGGGTGGCCCGAAGGGCCACGGTTGAGGGTGGTGGGGGGAGACGGGCGGGCGTACTGGGAACTACGCACCACCTTGCGGTGAGCTGTGAGGCTTCTCCGCAGATCAGCGCACCCGCCCTCGTCAGGACGCATCAGCGGCAACTGACGGGTACGTGCAAATTATTTGAGATGCCCCGGAATAGGAACACAGGGGCACCCCCGCTCGTTGTCATTACGTGAGCACGACACAGACACCACCTGTTCTCGCCGCAGAGCTGGCACAGGCGTGGGCCGACATTCAGCGGTACCACCCCGAGCTGCCGGACCTTGCCGCGCCAGAATCCCTGATCGGGGAGTCGTCGTCCGCATGCGGTCACGAGCTCTCCTTCGAGCGACTGCTTCACGAGGCAGTCCACGGGATCGCCGCCGCGCGCGGCGTCCGCGACACCTCCCGCGCCGGCCGGTACCACAACCGCAGATTCCTCGCGATCGCCGAGGAACTGGGCCTGGACCACCCCGAGGAACCGCACCCCAGCAGCGGCTTCTCGCTGGTCACGCTCAGCCCGGAGGCGAAGCGCCGCTACCGCCCGACGATCGACCGCCTCCAGCGGGCCCTCAAGGCCCACATGGCGGCCACCTCCGCCGAAACCACCCGCGCCTTCCGCGGCCCGGCCGCCCGCCACGGCTCCTCCGGCGGCGGAGTCCGCGTCAAGGCCGTCTGCGACTGCGGCCGCAACGTCCGGGTGGTCCCGTCGGTCCTGGCCCAGGCCCCGATCGTGTGCGGGGGCTGCGGCAAGCCGTTCCGGATCCCGGAGATCGCGGGCGCGGCGTAGTCGCCGAGCGCCCGGTACCGGCATCTCGTGGCTGCCGGTCGACGGCGAGAGCGCGGGGTGTTCGTCAACCGCGGGCAGTCGTGCCTCCCCAGTGCCCCAAGGGTCTGGGGGCCCCAGGGCGGCACGGGTGGGCGCGGCCGGCACCCCGTCGGCGCCGGGCTGCGCACCCGACGTAGGACGCCGGGTGCGCTCCAGGCATGCCCGGACGCGGGCCGAGCCCCCTCGGCTCAAGGCGACCCGCGGGGTGTGGCACAATGGCTAGCTGTACTCGACAGCCGCACAGGACCCCTCTCTCCTCCGGCTGACGCGTCCATCGGGCACTCGGGTACCGCAACCCCACGCGGCAATCTCGCCGTGCCCCACCACGTCAAATCCAGGAGAACCCACTCCCGTGGCAGTCAAGATCAAGCTGAAGCGTCTGGGCAAGATCCGTTCGCCTCACTACCGCATCGTCGTCGCCGACTCCCGCACCCGTCGTGACGGCCGTGCGATCGAGGAGATCGGCAAGTACCACCCGACGTACAACCCGTCGGTCATCGAGGTCGACGCGGAGCGCGTGGCGTACTGGCTCGGTGTCGGCGCCCAGCCGACCGAGCCCGTGCTCGCCATCCTGAAGAAGACCGGCGACTGGCAGAAGTTCAAGGGCGAGCCCGCCCCGGCTCCGCTGCTCGTCGCCGAGCCGAAGAAGGCGCGCCCGTCGTTCGAGGCCCTCGGTGGCGACGACGAGGGCAAGGGTGAGGCGATCACCCAGAAGAAGAAGGCTGAGAAGAAGGACGAGGCCGCGGCTGAGTCCGAGTCGACCGAGGCCTGAGCAGCATGCTCGAAGAGGCGCTTGAGCACCTCGTGAAGGGCATCGTCGACAACCCTGACGATGTGCAGGTCGCCTCGCGCGACCTGCGCCGCGGGCGGGTGCTCGAGGTCCGGGTCCACCCGGACGACCTCGGCAAGGTGATCGGCCGCAACGGCCGCACCGCACGCGCCCTGCGCACCGTCGTGGGCGCCATCGGCGGCCGCGGTGTCCGCGTCGACCTCGTCGACGTCGACCACGTCCGCTGACGCTTTGACGCAACCGGCTCGGGCCGGGGAGGGCCACTGGGCCGTCCCCGGCCCGCAGTCGTATACGGCAGCCGTTACGACCAGGTACGACAGGTACGACAGGAGATCTTCGAAAAGTGCAGCTCGTAGTCGCACGGATCGGCCGCGCCCACGGCATCAAGGGCGAGGTCACCGTCGAGGTCCGCACCGACGAGCCCGAGCTCAGGCTCGCCCCGGGTGCCGTCCTGGCCACCGACCCCGCCTCGGCCGGCCCCCTGACCATCGAGACCGGCCGGGTGCACAGCGGCCGTCTCCTCCTGCGCTTCGAGGGCGTCGCCGACCGCAACGCGGCCGAGGCCCTGCGCAACACGCTCCTGATCGCCGAGGTGGACCCCGAGGAGCTCCCCGAGGGCGAGGACGAGTACTACGACCACCAGCTGATCGACCTCGACGTCGTGACCAAGGACGGTGTGGAGGTCGGCCGGATCACCGAGATCTCGCACCTGCCCTCGCAGGACCTCTTCATCGTCGAGCGGGCCGACGGCACCGAGGTGATGATCCCGTTCGTCGAGGAGATCGTCACGGAGATCGACCTCGAGGAGCAGCGCGCGGTCATCGACCCGCCGCCCGGCCTCATCGACGACCGCGCCGAGATCGCCTCCTCGCGGGACTCGGCCGAGGGCGAGTCGTAATGCGCCTCGACGTCGTCACGATCTTCCCCGAGTACCTCGACCCGCTGAACGTCTCCCTGGTCGGCAAGGCACGCGCGCGTGGACAGCTCGACGTGCATGTGCACGACCTGCGGCGGTGGACGTACGACCGCCACAACACGGTCGACGACACTCCCTACGGTGGCGGGCCCGGCATGGTCATGAAGACCGAGCCGTGGGGCGACGCCCTGGACTCCGTCCTCGCCGACGGCTACGAGACCGGCGCGCACGCCCCCGTGCTCGTCGTCCCGACCCCCAGCGGCCGCCCCTTCACACAGGAACTCGCCGTAGAGCTCTCCGAGCGCCCCTGGCTGATCTTCACGCCGGCGCGTTACGAGGGCATCGACCGGCGCGTGATCGACGAGTACGCCACCCGGATACCGGTCCACGAAGTCTCCATCGGCGACTACGTCCTCGCCGGCGGCGAGGCGGCCGTCCTGGTGGTCACGGAGGCCGTGGCACGGCTGCTGCCCGGAGTGCTCGGCAACGCCGAGTCCCACCGCGACGACTCCTTCGCGCCCGGCGCCATGGCCAACCTCCTGGAAGGCCCCGTCTACACCAAGCCGCCCGCCTGGCGCGGCCGGGAGATCCCGGAGGTGCTGCTCAGCGGCCACCACGGGAAGATCGCGCGCTGGCGCCGCGACGAGGCCCTCAGGCGGACGACGGCCAACCGGCCCGACCTGATCGAACGCTGTGACCCCAAGGCCTTCGACAAGAAGGACCGCGAGATGCTCTCCATCCTGGGCTGGGCACCCGACCCCCAGGGCGAGCGGCACGGCCGATTTTGGCGCAGGACCGAGGGCGTGGAAGAATAGGTCGCTGTTGTGCGCCGTCCGGCGTGCGCCCCTGCCACAGGGGGACACGACGTCCGCCCCGACGCGCACGACTCTCATCCGAACATCTAGTTCCCGTTGATGACCTGTGGCATCAGCGAAGAAAGCAGACGAAATGTCTCACCTGCTCGACTCCGTCGACGCCGCGTCGCTGCGCAGCGACGTCCCGGCCTTCCGCCCGGGCGACACCGTCAACGTCCACGTCCGCGTCATCGAGGGCAACCGCTCCCGTGTGCAGCAGTTCAAGGGCGTTGTGATCCGCCGCCAGGGCGCCGGTGTCCGCGAGACCTTCACGGTCCGCAAGGTCTCCTTCTCCGTCGGCGTCGAGCGCACCTTCCCGGTGCACACCCCGATCGTCGAGAAGATCGAGCTCGTCACCCGCGGTGACGTGCGTCGCGCCAAGCTGTACTACCTGCGCGAGCTGCGCGGCAAGGCTGCGAAGATCAAGGAGAAGCGCGACAACTGAGCGCGCTCGGGGGTTCACAGCGGGGCCGGATAGCATCTGGCCCCGATGGACACCGAAGCACAGTCGACGGAGCGCGACCGCTCCTCCCACCCTTCCGTTTCCGAGGAGACCCCGGACACGGAGGGAACGGAGGGCCGGTCGCGTTTCTCGTTGGTGGCGCGGATCACGGACTGGGTCCCGGGCGGTCGCATCAGCCTGACTCTGCTGATCTGCCTGCTGTTTTTGCTGCTCTTGAACGTTTTCGTGGTCAAACCCTTCCAGATTCCCAGCGGATCCATGGAAAACGGATTGAGGATCGGCGACCGCGTTCTCGTAAATAAGTTGGCGTACCGTTTCGGTGCCGAGCCCCGGCGCGGGGACGTGGTTGTGTTCGACGGCACCGGGTATTTCGGGGACGCCGACTACATCAAGCGCGTTGTGGGTGTAGGCGGAGACCACGTGGTCTGCTGCGACAAGGAAGGGAGGCTCCAGGTGAACGGCCGGCCGGTCGACGAGTCGACGTTCCTGTACCCGGGCGACAGCCCGTCCACGGTGCCCTTCGACGTGGAGGTGCCCGAGGGCACCCTGTTCGTCCTCGGCGACCACCGCAGCGCCTCCAGCGACTCCCGCGACCACCTGGGCTCACCGGGGGGAGGCATGATCCCCGTCGACGACGTCATCGGCCGCGCCGACTGGATCGTCTGGCCCTACGCCCATCTCACCCGCCTGCACCGCCCGAGCGCCTACGCGCGCGTGCCCGACACCGGCGCCTCGAAACACGCGGCGGGCGCCCATGGGTAATCGCGGCAAGCCCCGCGGCGTCCCCATCACCGCCGCGGACAACCTCCTGCCCACCGGCGTCCGGCGCGCCGCCAGTCCCGCCGGCGGCCGTACGCGCGCGGAGCGACGCAAGCTCCAGCGCAAGGTCAAGCGCAAGCGCAGGCGCGGCGCCGTCCGGGAGATCCCGCTCCTCGTCGGCGTCGCCGTTCTCATAGCCCTGGTCCTGAAGACCTTCCTCGTGCAGGCCTTCGTGATCCCGTCCGGCTCCATGGAGCAGACGATCCAGATCGGCGACCGCGTCCTGGTCGACAAGTTCACCCCGTGGTTCGGGTCCAAGCCCGCGCGCGGGGACGTCGTCGTCTTCAAGGACCCCGGCGGCTGGCTCCAGGACGAGCAGACCACCACGAAGAAGGACGACCCCGTCGTCGTCAAGCAGGTCAAGGAAGCGCTGACCTTCATCGGTCTGCTGCCGTCCGACAACGAGAAGGACCTCATCAAGCGGGTCGTCGGCGTGGGCGGCGACCGCGTCCAGTGCTGTGACGCTCAGGGACGGGTCACCGTCAACGGGGTTCCCTTGGAAGAAGGGGCCTACCTCTACCCCGGCAACGCCCCCTCCAACACCCCGTTCGACATCACCGTGCCCCAGGGGCGGTTGTGGGTCATGGGCGACCACCGGGCGAACTCCGCGGACTCCCGTGCTCACCAGGACACCGACTACGGCGGCACCGTCTCCGAGGACGAGGTGGTGGGACGGGCCATGGTCATCGCCTGGCCCCTGGGCCACTGGAACACCCTCAAGGAACCGCAAACCTTCTCTTCGGTGACCGACTCGGCCGTCGCGACGACCGCGTCCGCCGAGACGTCGCATAGGGTTGCTCCTGACGATCCGAACGGAACGATCCGACTCCCGAGCCCTGCGGAACTCCCGCTCGTTATGGGAGTGGTGGGCCTGCGCCGTATGTGGGGCAGGCAGCGGCACAGAGTAAGGAGTTGGCGTGGGGGATGTGGCGGTTGGCGCACGGTCCGGGCACGACGGCGAGGAGCACCGCGGACGTCCCGTGGGCGCGCCCGGCCCGGCTTCGGACGGCGCCGTGACCTCCGGGAGTGACTCCCCGGCGGCCGGAGGCGACGGACCCGTGGACGGGCAGCCCCCCACGACGGAGCCCGGGCCGGACGACGGCGCCCCCAAGGCGAAGAAGCCCCGCTCCTTCTGGAAGGAACTGCCGATCCTGATCGGTATCGCGCTCGTCCTCGCGCTGCTGATCAAGACGTTCCTGGTGCAGGCGTTCTCGATCCCGTCCGACTCGATGCAGAACACCCTCCAGCAGGGTGACCGCGTCCTCGTCGACAAGCTCACCCCGTGGTTCGGCTCCGAGCCGGAGCGCGGCGAGGTCGTCGTCTTCCACGACCCCGACAACTGGCTGGCGGGCGAGCCCACCGTCGAGCCGAACGCCCTGCAGACCTTCCTCAGCTGGATCGGCCTGATGCCGTCCGCGGAGGAGAAGGACCTCATCAAGCGGGTCGTCGGCGTCGGAGGCGACACCGTCTCCTGCAAGAAGACCGGCCCCCTGACGGTCAACGGCAAGGCACTGAACGAGCCGTACGTGTACCCGGGCAACACCCCGTGCAGCATGGACGACTCCGGCGGCCAGTTCACGGTCAAGGTCCCCAAGGGCTACATCTGGGTCATGGGCGACCACCGCCAGAACTCGCGCGACTCGCGCTACAACCAGACCGACAAGAACCACGGCATGGTCCCCGTCGACGAGGTCGTCGGCCGCGCCATCGTCAAGGCCTGGCCGATCAACCGCTGGGGCACGCTGCCGGTGCCGGACACCTTCGACCAGGACGGCCTGAACAACCAGGCGTCGGCCTCCGCCGCCCTGACGGCCGCGCCGCAGAGCCTCGCCCTCGCCGGCGTCGTCCCGGTGGCCCTGTGGCGCCGTCGGCGTGCCCAGGCGTCCGAGACCCGCTGATCCCGCTTCGCAAACCCTTTCCCAAGGTTGTGTCCTCGGCCCCCGAGGAAGGGCTGACCCGGCTCGGTACCGCCGGGTAGGGTGCGGATCCATGGGTGGCGAGAGCACAACACGTACGGCCCCGCACAGCGGTGGTGGCACCAGCAGCGGCCCGGTGGGCAGCCGGACCGGACAGCGTCTGTCCGGTGTGGCCGTCGCGCTGGGCCTCGTGCTGTTCCTCGGCGGATTCGGCTGGGCGGCGCTGACCTACCGGCCGTACACCGTGCCCACCAGTTCCATGTCTCCGACGATCAAGGCCGGTGACCGGGTGCTGGCCGAGGTGGTCGACGGCGACGAGGTGCGCCGCGGGGACGTCGTCGTGTTCACCGACAAGACCTGGGCGTCCAACGCGCCCGTGGTCAAGCGGGTCGTCGCGGTCGGCGGCGACACGGTCTCCTGCTGCACGAACGGCAAGCTGACCGTCAACGGCAAGCAGATCGAGGAACCGTATCTGCCCGAGGGCAGCCTCGCCGAGATCAAGAACTTCCCCACCGTGAAGGTCCCCCAGGGACGCCTGTTCCTGCTCGGTGACGAACGCCAGGGTTCCCTGGACTCCACCGCCCACCTCACCGACGCCGCCAGCGGCACGGTCGCGCGCGGCGCGGTCAAGGCCCGCGTCGACGCCGTCGTCTGGCCGATGGACGGCATGCTCAAGCGACCCACCGGCTTCGAGACGCTCGGGACCCTCTCCCAGCCGGGCCCGCTGGGCACCATCGGCTGGCTGATCGTGGCCGGAACGGTGCTCGTCCTCGGCGGCGGCGCGTACGGCCCGATCGCCAAGCGTGCCGCCCGCCGGCCCCGCCCGGAGCCCGCCGGTGCCCGCTGAGACGACGGACGCGGGCGTCGACTCCTACGAGGGCGGGTTGCGCAAGGTCGCCCGGGTGGTGCTGCTCGACCCCGAGGACCGCATCCTGCTGCTGCACGGCCACGAGCCGGACGATCCGGCCGACGACTGGTGGTTCACGCCCGGTGGCGGCGTGGAGGGCGACGAAACCCGTGAACAGGCCGCGCTGCGGGAACTCGCCGAGGAGACGGGCATCACCGACGTCGAACTCGGCCCGGTGGTGTGGCGGCGGATGTGCTCCTTCCCGTTCGCGGGCCGCCGCTGGGACCAGGACGAGTGGTACTACCTGGCCCGTACGACCGTGACGGCGACCGGGGCCACGGCCCTGACCGAGCTGGAGCGGCGCAGTGTCGCGGGAGCGCGCTGGTGGACGTGCCAGGAACTCACCCGGGCACATGAGACGGTGTATCCGACCAGACTCGCCGAGCTGCTGCGCAGGCTGCTCGACGAGGGTCCCCCGGCCAGGCCCGTAACCCTTGACACGGAAATCGTCTAGCGGCTCACGGGACTGGCGCACAATGGGGGGATCGCACGGCTGAAGGGGAACATGCCATGAGCGCCGAGGACCTCGAGAAGTACGAGACCGAGATGGAGCTGAAGCTCTACCGGGAGTACCGCGATGTCGTCGGTCTGTTCAAATATGTGATCGAGACCGAGCGGCGCTTCTATCTGACCAACGACTACGAGATGCAGGTGCACTCGGTCCAGGGCGAGGTGTTCTTCGAGGTGTCGATGGCGGACGCCTGGGTGTGGGACATGTACCGGCCGGCCCGGTTCGTGAAGCAGGTACGCGTGCTCACATTCAAGGACGTGAACATCGAGGAGCTGAACAAGAGCGATCTGGAGCTTCCGGGCGGGTGAGGAATCGTCGTCCTCGCGGTCCGCACGGCCCTGCCGGAGCTCGTGTGGGTGACGGGGTTGTCCACAATCGCTGAGTTGCGCACCAAGATCCTTTTCGTGGCGGCGGATGCGTGAACGTTGGCGCCGGAGGTGGTGCCGACATGAACGCAGATCTGGCACGTGGTGCACTCGGCAGGTACGGCGAGGAGCTGGCCGCCCGACGGCTGGCCGACGCCGGGATGACGGTCCTGGAGCGCAACTGGCGCTGCGGCAGGACCGGCGAGATCGACATCGTCGCGCGCGACGGCGACGTCCTCGTCGTCTGCGAGGTCAAGACCCGCAGGGACGGCGGTTTCCAGCACCCCATGGCGGCGGTGACCCCGGAGAAGGCCCAGCGGCTGCGCGGCCTCGCCGAGCGGTGGATCCAGGCGCACGGGGGAGCCCCGCCGGGCGGCGTCCGCATCGACCTGGTCGGCGTCGTCCTGCCCCGCCGTGGGGCCGCCGTCGTCCAGCACGTGCGGGGGGTGGCCTGAGATGGGGTTCGCGCGGACGTGCTCGGTGGCGCTGGTGGGCGTCGAGGGAGTCGTGGTCGAGGTCCAGGCCGACCTGGAGCCCGGGGTCGCGGCCTTCACGCTGGTGGGACTGCCGGACAAGAGCCTCAGCGAGAGCCGGGACCGGGTGCGGGCGGCGGTGGTCAACTCGGGCGGCGAGTGGCCGCAGAAGAAGCTCACCGTCGGCCTGAGTCCCGCCTCGGTGCCGAAGGCCGGCAGCGGGTTCGACCTCGCTGTGGCGTGTGCGGTGCTCGGCGCGGCCGAGCGGATCGACCCCCGGGTGCTCGCCGACATCGTGATGATCGGGGAACTGGGCCTCGACGGGCGGGTACGGCCGGTCCGGGGGATCCTGCCCGCCGTGCTCGCCGCGGCGGACGCCGGGTACGAGCAGGTGGTCGTACCGGAGTGCGCCGCCGCCGAGGCCTCGCTCGTCCCGGGCGTCTCCGTGCTCGGTGTGCGCAGCCTGCGGCAGCTGATCGCCGTCCTCGCGGACGAGCCCGTCCCCGACGAGGAACCGGACGAACTGGGCCGTCCGGATCCGCTCCTCGCCGGCCTGCGGGTGCCCGGGACCGCCGCGGCCACCGGCATGCACGGCGTCGGCGCCCAGCACGACCAGGGACACGACCTCGCGGACGTCGTGGGGCAGCGCTCGGCGCGCACGGCGGTGGAGGTGGCCGCGGCGGGCGGACACCACCTGTTCCTGGAAGGACCCCCAGGGGCCGGCAAGACCATGCTCGCGGAGCGGCTGCCGGCCGTGCTGCCCCGGCTGAGCCGGGACGAGTCCCTGGAGGTCACGGCCATCCACTCGGTCGCCGGGCTCCTTCCGCCGGGCAAACCCCTGATCGACGTCCCCCCGTACTGCGCCCCGCACCACTCGGCCACGATGCAGGCGCTCGTCGGGGGCGGCGCGAACATCGCCCGTCCCGGGGCCGTGTCGATGGCTCACCGCGGGGTGCTCTTTCTGGACGAGACTCCCGAATTCAGCAGCCACGCCCTCGACGCCCTGCGGCAGCCCCTGTTCTCCAGACTTCGATGTGTCTCATGAGACATCGGCGGGGTGTCTATGCTCGGGCTGGAGAGGCTGCATGAGCCGTCGGGCACCATAGCGCCGGGGAGGTCGGCTGGGTGATCCCGTCGCTGTCCGGGAGTCGGTCCAGATGCCGCAGGACCGTGGCGGCCGGCATTAGTCGTCCCTCGGGTTCTCTAGCCGGTCTGCGCGTGTTGCTCTGTCTCTCGGAGCTCCCAGCTAATGGCAGATTCACGAGAAGCGACAGCACCCGCGCACACCGATGAGGCTGTTGCCGCTCCAGGCAGACCCTACGAGCTACCAGAAGCTCCAGCGGTGCGGATGGTCGGGATCGGTGGGGCGGGCGAAGACGTTGAGCTCGCCGGAGCGGCCCACGGTGACCTCGGTGGGGGTTGCGGACCGAGAGTCGGGCAGGTCTCGGTCCTAGCGGCCGACCGTCGGCGGGGCCGTCGGGTGCCACTCGCGGCTGTACCGGACCCCGGACGGATGGAGGTACGCCGTCCATTTCACCGGGTCGGCCGGCATCGCCGACTGCACTCTCGCTGGTCCTCCGCCCTCGTCCGAGCCGGATGTCCGGTCTCAGTGCAGGTGGCGAACGGCTCGCCCAACATGCCGAATAGACCAGGGGCGAGTTGGCGTGGCTTGACCGATCCGGGGCTGCTGAAGCCGTTAGGAATCCCGGGTCACGACAAACGGGACGAATTGCATTTAATGCAACACTCACCACGGCGCCGGTGCGGCTGTTTGTGCTGGTCGTAGGTGCGGCGCTGCGCCGGCAGTCCGAGATGTTCCGGTCACTGACCTGCACCCTAGGAGGTAAAGTCGACAATGATGCATCTGATACAACAAGCTTGTGGATACTCAGGAGCTGCGATGGGGCCGCAGCGGTGCATGCCGCGGACAGGCAAACGCCATCAAGTAGCGCGTGATCTATGACGCGCCGCGATGGAGCCACGGCCAGATAGGCCACGCACAAAACTACCGACGCCGGGAAGAACCCGCAATGAGACCGCGGCCAGCCAGACCCGGGTCGTAGCCGGGCATGATGCCGCCCGTCGCCTTGCGATGGGGCCGCGGCCAGGCCGCGGACAGACCGACGACGCCACCCGGTCGGCCGTCATTGTCAATGCTGCGATGGGGCCGCGGCCAGCAGACCACGGACGAAGCCGCCAGTGCGGTTTCAATCGCGGATGCCCGAGGCTCCTGCGATGTGGCCGCGACCAGGCAAGCCACGGATAGTCCCTCCCGAACCGTGACGCGTGGGCCACGTTCAAACTTTTGCGACAGGGCCACGGTCAGGGCAGACCGCGAACAGGTCCCATGACGGGTTTACATCGTGAGCCTCGTCCCCACTGCGACGGGGCCGCAGCCGGGCAGGCCACGGACAGAACTCGGCGGTGGCGATGGACCCAGCCGGGAACGTGCTGCGATGGGGCCGCGGCCGAGCAAGCCGCGGACAGTTGTACGTCACGTTCGAGCCCTGCGGAGACTGCCGCCTGCGATGGGGCCACGGCCGGACAGGCCGAGGATAGGGCTACCCAGTTTGGGAAGTCCGCAGGATTGTCGTACCTGTGATGGGGCCGCGGCCGTGCGAACCACGGACAGGCCGCCGGCCATCGCCAAGTTGGTGGAGGACAAAGCTTTGCGATGGGGCCGCAGCCAGGCAAGCCACGGACAGCCTGTCCCGTCCACGAGAACAGCTCGGACTCCGCGTTCCTGCGATGAGGCCGCAGCAGGACATGCCGCGGACAGGAAGTACGCCTGAAAGGTCGCCAACGGCCTGCGCAACCTGCGATGGGGCCGCGGCCAGCTAGGCCGCGGACAAGTCGTAGTCGATGCCACCTGCGGTGGAGTACTGGTGCCTGCGATGGGGCCGTGGCCGGGCAAGCCGCGAACAGTCCGACGCAATCGTCCTCCAGTGGCTGCTCGACGAACTGAGATGGGACCGAGGCAGCATGGGGCCCCGGACAGTGTAGGTCTCGGACTCCAGAGTCCGCGTGCCGGTGACCCTGCGATGGGGCCGCGGCCGTCTCGGCGACGGCCTAACCCTTTCGGCCGTCGCCGAGACCGGGTCGGCGAGATCGTCCTGCGATGGGGCCGCGGCCAGACAGGCCGCGGACGGACAGCCTTGCTGAGGATGCCTGACGCGGGAATGTTTCCGCCTCTGCGATGGGGCCGCAGCCTGGAAGGCCGCGGACAGATAGGCCTCCGTTAGCAGCAGCACCAAGTTCTCCTGACTACGATGGGGCCGCGGCCGGACAGGCCGCAGATAGCCGGGGTTGGTGCTGAGGAACGTTTCGCCCGTGCCCCTGCGATGGCGCCGCAGTTGGGAGGGCCGCGGACAGGCGGGGGCAGCGAGTTCATCGACGACGACGTGGTCCTGTGATGGGGCCGCGACCGGACAGGCCGCGGACAACTGCTCGCCGTCAATGTGCCGGGCTTCCCCGTGCCCCTGCGATGGGGCCGCGACCGAACAGGCCGCGGATAGGTTCGACCGGCGACGCGCCGGACGCGGCGACAACGTCCTGCGATGGGGCCGCGGCCGTGCAGACCGCGGACAGGGTCAGGCCGGTGGCCGACACCAGGTTACGGGGCGGCCTGCGATGGGGCCGCGGCCGGGCAGACCGCGGACAGGCCGCGTCCCCGCACCATAGCGGCTGGCTGTGACTACCTGCGATGGGGCCGCAGCCAAGCAGGCCGGGGATAGGCCAACTTCGGTGCGCCACAACGGTAGTTGATGGCGCTGCGATCGGGCCGCGGCCGGCTAGGCAGCGGACTGCGGCGCGTACTGCCAGGATGGCCTCGCCTACTGTCGCCTGCGATGGGACCGCGGCCGGACAGGCCGCGGACAGGAACGGGTACGGCATCTCGGCGTGGCGCCTGGAGAACCAGCGATGGGGCCGCGGCCGAGCAGGCCACGGACGGCGGGTTCGACACCGAGACGACGGGACTGGATTGGTGCCTGCGATGGGGCCGCGGCCGGGCAGACCGCGGACAGCATCCTCGGCGCGCTCGGCGTTACGTGGGCAGTCCCCCTGCCATGGGGCCGTGGCCGGGCAGGCCGCGGACAGGTCTGCGTGCAGTGGTAGCGGGGGTGGTCCGGGTCGCTGCGATGGGGCCGTGGGCCGAGCAGCCCGGGGGCAGGTGGGCCATGGGCGACGTCGAGGCGATCGGCTTGGTCCTGCGATGGGGCCGCGGCCGATCAGGCCGCGGACAGACCGCGTCCCCGCACCATGGCGGTCGGCTATGACTACCTGCGATGGGGCCGCAGCCGGGCAGGCCGCGGACAGGTCGCTGCGCTCGCGCGGGATTCTCGACCCCGTAGCCCTGCGATGGGGCCGCGGCCAGGCAGACCGCGGACAGGGTGCGTGAGCTGCGGGTCCTGTCTGGCGTGGTAGTTGTGTCGCTTTTAGCGAGGACAAGTAAGATCTTTTCGGGCATTACGCTTTGATGTATTGCGCGTGTTGCTGGTGTGCTTGCGGTTCCGAAGTAAGGGTAGGGAGGAGGAGCCCCAAGCCGAAGTGACTGTACCGGCCGAGGGCGATGGGGCCGCAGCCAAGCAGGCCGCGGACAGCAAGGCGGTCTATTACAAAGCCGGTTGGCGGGTCTACCTGCGATGGGGCCGCGGCCGGACAGGGCACGGACAGACGCGAGCGGCGACGTCATCGATATCTACTACGCGATCCTGCGATGGGGCCACGGCCGGCAAGCCACGGACAAGTGCGCCTGAGCAAGATTCTGCAGCATTGCGACCATCCTGCGATGCGGCCGTGGCCTGGCAGGCCACGGACAGTTGGGGCGGATTCGGCGGGCAGAACACATGGGAACTCCTGCGATGGGGCCACGGCCGGGCAGACCGCGGACAGCAGAATGGACTGCCCTATCAGTGGGCCGGTAACGGCCTGCGATGGGGCCACGGCCTGGCAGGCCGCGGACAGTTTTTCGAGCGTACGGCCGAGGGCACGCCGTGCGTCCTGCGATGGGGGCGGACGGTGAGAACGCGGGCAGGTGAATGTGCGCTGAGCAACGGCGAGCCGGGCTTCTGTCTGCGATAGGTCCGCCGCGGACAACGGCGGATCCGGCGCACACACTCTGGCGATCACCAACCTGCGATGGGGCCGCTGCTGGCCAGACCACGGACAGCCGGGGTTGGTACTGAGGAACGTCTCGCCCGTGTCCCTGCGATGGGGCCGCGATCCGGCAGGCCACGGACAGCCGCCGAATTCTTCTCCCGCACCCGTCGGCGAACCTTGCTGCGATGGAGCCGTGCCCGGACAGACCGCGGACAGCCGACCAAGTCGGGCCCGAAGGACGCCGAGAAGTGGCCCCTGCGATGGGGCCGCGGCCGGGCAAGCCGCGGACAGACGGGCGGCCGGGCCGACGGCACGAACGACGCGGTACCTGCGATGGGACCCCGGCCTGGCAGACCGCGGACAGCTGACGACCGGGCGCATCCGCTTCAGCACGCTTGAGCCCCTGTGATGGGGCCGCGGCCTGGCAGGCCGCGGACGGTTCGGCGAGGCGGGCGTACACGAAGTCCTCGCAGCGCCTGCGATGGGGCCGTGGCCTGGCAGGCCGCGGACAGTGCCGGCCGGTCCGCTGACGAAGTCGTCGGCCTGCGTCCTGCGATGGGGCCGCGGCTTGGCAGACCGCGGATAGACCCGGTCCAAATCGTGTTGGATGAGGACGTGAAGGACCTGCGATGGGGCCACGGCTTCGCAGACCGCGGACAGGGCCTCCAGCCGCAAGTACGTATGCTGAGTGCCAGTCCTGCGATGGGGATGCGGCCTGGCAAGCCGCGAACAGTCCGACACGATCGTCCTCCAGTGACTGCTCGACGAGCTGCGATGGAGCCGCGGCCGGGCAGGCCACAGACAGTCGACGGCAAGCAGGTGCTGGGCCCGCTGGACGGGTGCCTGCGATGGGGCCGCGCCCTTTCAGGCTGCGGACAGGCTGGAACTGGTTGTCGACCGACGCGCCGTTCAGGGATGGGGCCGCGGCCTGGCAGGCCGCGGACAGCTGGCGGACGGGACGGTGACGCTTAACGGCGTCTTCCTGCGATGGGGCCACGACCTGGCAGGCCGCAGACAGCACCGGGCGCGTCGTCCCACAGACCTCCAGGGGGTGCCTGCGATGGGGACGCGGCCTGGTAAGCCGCAGACAGATCCGCAACCTTACCGACGGCATGTACCCGATCGACCTGCGATGGGGCCACAGCCTGAAAGGCCACGGAAAGTGCGGTAAAAGGCGGAACCTGCCATGTCGGCTGACCACCTGCGATGGGGCCGCAGCCTGGCAGGCCGCGGACAGTCGACGCCGTCGTGTTGGTAGGGGTGCAGCTTGCCGGTCCTGTGATAGGGCCGCAGCGGGGCAGGCCGCGGACAGCGGTCGCAAACCGCTTGTTCTGCTGAATGATCTTGAAGCTGCGATGGGGCCGCACGGGCAAGCCACGGACAGTTCCTCCCCAGCCGTAACGCATGGGCCACCTTCAAGCTCCTTCGATAGGGCCGTGGTCAAGCAGGCCACGTACAGCGGCAGCTCCACTGACACGCCCTCCGGCTGCCGATACCTGCCGTGGAGCCGTGGCCCCAAACAAACCACGGAAATACCAGCGATTTGAGAATCAGATCGACTGGATTCACCTGCGATCGAGCCGCGGCCGAGTGGGCCGTGGACAGGGTGAAACGAGGGGCCGCGGCCCAAGCAGGCCGCGGACAGTACCAGCATCCGAACCGATGAGGGCGTGATCCGCCCTGCGATGGAGCCGCGGACTGGCAGTCCGCGGACAGGGTCGTAGTCGGGAGACCACTGCTGTCGGGTCACGCGCCTGCGATGTGGCCGCGGCCTGACAGGCCGCGGGCAGCCTCGTCCAGGACGGCATGCGGGCCAAGCTCCTCGTCCTGCGACGGGGCCGGGGCCTGGCAGGCCGCGGACAGCCCACAACGCTCGGGCCGTCACCGACGTCGAGTACGACCTGCGATGGGGCCGCGGCCGGGCAGGCCGCGGACAGGCCGCGTGAGCTGCAGGTTCTGTGCCTGGCGTGGTAGTCGTGTTGGTCCCCGGCATAGGCAAGTACGGCTCTTTCAGACATTACGCTTCGGTGCCTTCCGCGTGTCGCTGGTGCGCTTGCGGTTCCGAACTCAGGGTGGGGAGGAGGAGTCCTAGGCCGAAGTGGCTGTGGCGGCCGAGGGCAATTGGTCCGCTGACGGGTTCGTTGAAGATGAGGTGGAGTCCTCGGCTAGGTCGGTTGTCGTTACGGGTCTCGCGTTTTGTCCAGCGGTGTTGGGTGTAAAGCGGCCAGTCACCTTGAAGAACCTTGCTGCAGGCTGGGGCGGGGTATTTACGGTGGGCGAGTTCGCGGGCCGCTTCGAAGGCGAAGAACTCGGCGAATGTCTGGCGCTTCTTCGGGTGACGCACTGGGACGAAGGGGGTGAGGCTGGTATGGCGAGTGGCGGGCTTTGTCCATTCGGCGGGGAGGACATCGACCGCTGCTCCGTAGGCGGTGACGCGGAGGTGGAGGCGGCGGGGGCCCGGGACACCTTCCGGAACGCCGATGGTCCCGATGGTGGCTTGGTGGATGGCGTCGAGTTCCTCGGCGTCGAGTCCTCCGGGGGTCCAGATGATGATTTCGTCGATGCGGCGGTCGTGGTTGCTGTCCCAGGGCAGGAAGTGGGCGTGGTGGTGGCCGGTGAGTGGCGTGCCGTCGGCGGCCTTGCCGGCGAGATTGCTGTATCGCGGGGCTTGCCTGCCGTTGCCTGGGGTTAGGGGCTTGATGCAGCGGGATCGGAGTGCGTCGGTGAGCGGCAGGGTCTGGGTGAGCGGGGGAAGTGCGGGGCCGTTGATGGTGAGCCGGACCGCAGTGATCTTCTCGTTCTTGCGTTTGGCCCTGGGCCGGTGCGTTGGTGGCGGTGCGTGGGGGTGCGTGATGGGCGTGGCGTAGGACAGGAGTCGGCTGCCGGGCGGGTAGAGCAGTGAGCGGGCTCGGACGTCGGTAGGGCGCATGGTGAGCCCGTCGAGGTCCAGTGGGATGGTGGGAGCGAGGAGTTCGAGGTTTGTCCACCCGGTGGGGGCGAGGTCGTCGTCGTTGAGCTGGACGGCTGGGGTGTGGGTGTCGGTGGGGATGTCATCGGCGCTGGTGAGCAGGCGGGCTTCGACGATGCTGTCCGCGCGGCCGAGGTAGGGCAGGGATTCTGCGAGCTGGGCCAGGGTCTTGGCCTGGTCGGCGGCAAGGTCGCCGGGCCATTGGACGTAGATGGTTGCGTCACCGCCAAGGACGGCGAAGGCGTCCAGGGCGAGGTCGGTGCCTGCGCTGCTGCCGGAGCGATGGGTGCTGTCGGGGAAGTAGTGGCGGCTGTGGCTGAGCTGGTGTGGCGGGATGCGGTAGGTGGGCGGGGAGGACAGTCGGGCGAGAACCTGGTGGACTTGTTCGGCGTCCAGGTCGGGGCAGCGTTCTTTCCATGTGGAGTAGAGGGCGCGCAGGATGCGCCAGGGTGAGGGGGGCATTTCGACGGCGCCTTCGTTGACGAAGTGTGCCCAGGGGTTGGCGTGGTAGCGCTTCCAGGGGAAGTGCAGAGCAAGGGTGATCACTGGGCGCCGCCTGCGGTCTTCTTCTTGGGCTTTTCGCCGTTCCACAGCACGGTGAGGGCGCCGTGGGTGGGAAGGTCGGCGGTGACCCGCGGGAGGAGTTCAGCGACCCGGGCGGTGAGTTCGTCGCGTTCGGGGAGATCTCCGGCGTTGCCAGTGGGCTTGGCGACGGGTTCGAGGTCGCAGGCGGTGCGCAGCCGCAGGCCACCGTCGAGGAAGCTGCGGATCTCCCACAGAGCCAGCGTGGTGAGGAGTTCGGTGCGGAGTTCGCCGAGTCCGTAGGACCGCAGGAGGGCGGTGTCGACGGCGAACATCGCACGGATTTCACGTGCGGTCCATTCCACGCGGTGGAAGGGGACGGACCCGTAGCCTTCACTCGTACCGCCGGCCCCTTCGCTCTGGTCGCCGAGGGCGTGCCGGACGCTGTCGCTCTTGCGTCCGCCGCTGACGGCGCGGCGGACGTCGTGGGCTTCGATGACGGCGGAAACGGCACGGGTGAATCGCGGCTGGCCCCACCACGCTTTGTTGTTGAAGAAGGTGCCGTGCAACAGCACGAAGGGGTCCAGGCCCATAAGCGCGTCGGCCATGGCCGGGAAGTTGAGCGGCTTGTCGTTTTCCAGCCCCAGTCGGCTGGCGATGAGGTCGAGCATTTTGGTGCCGTCGAGGGTGGCTTCGCGGACGAAGGCGGAGGCGATCCGGTGGGCCTCAAGGCGGCTGGAGGTCAGGAATTCTTCGGGCGTGCTGGCGCGGTGGACCCGGATGTAGGGCAGGTCGGCGATGAGGTCGACGGGCCGCTGGGCACCGTGGTCCCAGGCGGTGGCCTCCAGGCGGTTGGCCATCGACTGCACGGACTCCACCAGGAGGGACGGAGTCGTGGTTCCGTCGTCGGCGAAGGTGTCGAAGGTGCCGGCGCCGATGTCGGGAAAGCCGGTGGGCTGGAAGGTCGATCCGAAGGCAGGGCGCAGGGGGACCTCGAAGCGGATGCGGTGGAGATCGGTGGTGATCACGGAGTGTCCTTTCACGTGCACGGTCTTCAGGTGGTGACGGGGGATTCCTTGTCGGGGCGAGACGCGGTCGCGGCGCTCAGCGCCTTGGCGCGGTCGCGGGTCTGGACGCGCATCAGGAGTGCAGCAGCCAGACGCGTGCCGTCGGTGTGGTGCGCAGCCACGGCGCCGGCGCGGTCCGGTGGGCTGCCGACCAACGGCCGGCAGCCGGCGAGTTGCAGCCGCAGCAGCGCGTCGTCGAGAACCCCGGCGGGGCCGGCAGCAATCAAGCGGGCGATCCAATCGGGGCGCGGGCGCAGCGTCGCGGTGAAGGCGACGGGGTCCGGTCCCCAGGTGGAAACCAGCCTGAACGGGTCGGTGGCGAAGAACGGCAGCAGCACGGACAGCACCGGATTGAGTGCCCGTCCGTGGTGTGCCGGGGCTGGCTGGCTGGTGGTCCAGCCCAGGGTCATCAGGCCGCGCAGGTAGTCGGCGGTCACCTCGTCATCACACTCCCCGTCTACGAAGCTTTCGAGGACCGGGAGTGCCACTGTCTGCCCGACGGGAAATTCCGCGGCGGGTAGTTCCGTGTCACCGGGCGAGGCTTCGAGGATCTGCAGGCGCAGGCGGTGGGCCTGGGCGAGTGCCTGCGCGAGGGTGGAGCCGAGGAGTTCGGTGCCGGTGGCTGGGCTGTCGGCCCACACCAGACGGTCCCTGCTGCGGGTCACCCGGGTCAGCAGCGGCCGCAGCGCGGGCATGGCACGCTCGGTGCGGGTCTCGGCGAGGGAGGCCAGGGCAGAGGCCAACTGCAGCTCAAGTTGGCTGGCAGTATCGGGCGGTGGGTTCCAGATGCGGGCTTGGCGCGGCTGGTAGGGGGCGATGTCCTCCCGGAGGCGTCCGGAGCGGGCGACGGCCTCGTGCAGGTGGCCGAAGGAGATCACGAAGCGGGCCATGGCGGTGGTATCACTGCCAGTGATGGCGGCGAACAGGGCTTGATCACACTGGCGGAGCAGGGCGGCTACTCCTGCAGGGATCTTGTCTTTGCGGCGCAGCCGGGTCAGCCACACATACGGCTCTGCGAGCAGGCTGTGCTCGCCGCGTAGGGCGACCGGGACGTCGGTGGCCCGGATGGCGATGGGGTTTTGGCCGAGGCGTTCGACGATGACGAATCGGCGGAAGGCGGCCAGGTTGCGGTCGACGCCGAGGGCGGAGATGGCCAGGGCGAACAGCAAGCCGTCTTTGGCCTGGGCCCCCGCCCACCGTGCCCGGCCCTCACCAAAGAGCTGTTCCAGTTCGGCCAGATTTGCGGGCCGCTCCCACAAAGGTGCCCAGATCTCGCCCTTGGCAGTTTCACCAGCCGAGGCAGTGGGGTGCCCGATGGGGGTTGCGTGAACGCTGAACGGCCAGGCCGCCCCCGGCTCGGCAGCGTTGCGGCGGACTGCGGCACTGGCGAACAGCAGCAGCCCCTCGCAGGTCAAAATGGTGCGCCAGGGGTTGACGAAGCCTTGCTTATCGGGCTCGCCCCAGATGGAGGCCAGGACTCCTCCGGCACGGCCGGGGTCGAACTGGCCGACCGCTCCTCGCTTGTATGGGATGTCTTCGGCCCCGGTCAGGGCGGCGCGTGCCCATGCGGCGGCATGGCTGTGGTCGGCTTTGGGGCCGAGGACCAGGGCGAGATGCTGGAGAAAGGTGGCAGACAGCTCCTGGCGGCCGAAGTTGCCGCCCGTGCCGGCCACCGGGTTGAAGTGGACCTCCGGGCCGCTGAGGACGGCAGCCACGTCGATCCAGGGCAGCGCCTCATCGGGGAAGGAGTTGCGGCACAGGCTGATCACGGACTGCTTGTGCTGTTTGGCCCACAGGCTCTCACCCGCCCAGCCGCGCGCACGCCCTTCGGCCACAACCTTGCGGCCTGCGGCGATGGCCTCTCGCAGTACCGCCAGGCGTGGATCGTGGCTGTCCTCGACCTGGGCCAGGATCCTTTCGGCCTCCACGCTCTTGCCGTTGCCGGCGAACCCCGCTCCGGCGTTCCACGGGGAGACGATGGGGCTTGGTTTGTAACAGCTGATGAGCCACGTGGTCAGCTCATCGATGCTGCATGCGCTGGTGAGGACGGGGAGATCGTCTGCCCAGCGCAGCCGTGTGGTGGTGTCGTGCTGTGTCGCCAAAATACGCAGCAGGCCGAGCGCACTGAGGTAGCCGCCCAGTGTCGTAGCGCGCAATCCGCGCAGCGGAATCTGGATGCTCACCACAGCACCTCCTGCTCGAATGCACCCGCCGGTGTGGGAATCGGCAGCGGGGCGGCCGACGACTGCTCGTCCGACGCGACGGCCTGGTCCGGTGCGGGCTGCGGTGTGCGATACGCCTGACTGGCCCGCCAGTCCGCGACACGCACAAGTGCCTCCAGCAAGGCAAGCCGGAACGGCCCAAGCTGGGACAGAAGCTGGGAGATCCGCTGCGTCCAGGAGGGACCTCCGCGGGGATCACCTCCAAGAAAGAGCACAGACGGGTCGACGACGATGCGCGGGAGCACCTTCCCGCCCGGCAGATCGACCGGGCCGACCTCCTCCGCCGGTTCGACGCCCAGAACCCGGGGCGGCACTCGTTCGGCCTCGCCCGGCATAGAACGCACCGACACCCGCACCTTGCCGTGGTGCGCCGCCGCAAGGTAAGCGATCAAGTCTGAGTACTCGCTGCCGTCCAGGAGGGTGCTGTCCGGATGCAACAGTGCCAGCGCACTGATCAGTTCGTGCCGGAAGTACCTGCGCTCGTGCCGACCCATCCGGTGACGCGATTTCGCCCAGGGTCCTTCGCCCGGCGGCTGCTCGCCTTCGGGACAACTGCGGCGGACCGTGTTGGCGAACACGGAGTGCGCCTTGCCTAGGTCGTGATAGCGACCGGCCAGCCGAGCGGCCTCCAGGTGTCCGGCGGACAGCCCGTCCATTGGAGCCAAGCCCTCTGCCACCAGCCCGACTTCCCGTTCGACGTCCTCAAGGTGCTCGATCAGGTCCACCCACCGATCGGCGCAGGAGGCATCGTCCTTGCTCATGCCGTCCGGAGCTTTCCCGGTCCGGACTCGGGAGGTCACCGGACATCGGTGCTTCAGACCCCACCCGAGCTTCGAGTCGTACCAGCCTGAGGCGGTAGAGGTCAGCAACACGGCGCCGGGCCGGATGTCCGTGAACTGGGCCCGCCGCCAGGCGTCCTCCGCCGCGTCCGCGACCCACAACGGGCCCAGAGAGTCCTTCACGATCGTCTTGAGGTCCCCGACCGGCGCAGGGCACAACTCCTCGCGGGCAGGAAACGCCTCGCGCTCGCCCGGCCTGCCGTCCGTCCAGTCGCGCCACGCCACCAGGGCCGTAGTGTCCTGGCCGTCCCTGATCCACTGGGAGACGTCGATGTCCGCACCGCTCAGGTCGGGCATGGTGTCGAACAATTGCAGTAGATCACGGCGCCGCAGGACCGGGTGGACAACGAGCTTGGGGACGACGGGCATCTCCTGGAGCATCGTGGAGGTCACGCAGGTTCCCTCCAACGACGTGAGCGCCTCCACCGCCATCTCGACATCCTCTTGCTCATACGGCGTGTACTGCCCCCGCCCGGAGGGAGGCGGGGCCCACAGCAGGTTGGCACCTTCTGGAAATTCACCGGCGCGGTTACACCGGCCGGCCCGTTGCACCACCGAGGAAAACAGGGCCGCCTCGGTGAATAGCACCCGAGACGAGAGATCTACCCCAGCCTCCAAGACCTGAGTACTCACCACGATCTGACCGATCGCAGACAACGGAGCCTTCAGCTCGTCCATCAGCCCCTCCCGCTCGGGCGGTCGGAACCGGGAATGCAACAGCACCACTTCCGGCCCGCCCCTGCGAACAAGCTTGGCCAAGGCCGCCTGAACCGCCACAGCGCGCTCCACCGTGTTGAACACAGCAATCGTCCGCGTTCCCGGCACGTGACGCGCGACCAGGACCTGCGCGACTCCCGCCGGGTAGGCCGCCGCCGACTCAGGCACCTCCACCTGTTCAACCTGCCGCACCGAGTTCAACCGCACGGCCAGGCCACCGACCCGGTCGTCTTCCCCCAGTTCCACCACGCCTCGCACCTCGCGGTGGTCGGGTGTGCACACCTCGTGCGGCGCAAGCGTCGCCGACATCCACATCGACCGCGACGGGGCGCCCGTACCCAACTTCTCCCGCAAACCCTGCAGTTGAGCTGACGTTGGCAGCCCCGGCCCCATCAACTGCGTCTCGTCAAAGACGAACTGCACACCGCTGTGGAGCAACCCAAACGACACCGGCCATTGCGCACGTGACTCCCCATATCCGCGCATCAACAGGCGGGACAGCAACATGTCCTGCGTACCGATGAACACCGCGGTCCGCGACGGATCCATACGCCACGCGTCATCGTCACGGTGCTCGCCCCCCATGAACACATGGACCCCCACCGCCCCGGCTAGGTCAGCGTTGGCAATCCACTCCCGGACCACGGCCGCCGTCTGCTCGACCAATGACCGCAGCGGCAGAACGAACACCAACCGCCGAGCCTCGCCGGCGCGCACTGCGGTCTCAGGATGCTCCAGACGGCGCCACAACCACGGCAAAACCCCAGCCGCTGTCTTGCCCGCCCCCGTGGGAACCCGCAGTAACTCCGGCAGGCCCTCCGCCGCAAGCCGCTCCTGGTACGGATACGGCCTCGCATCTGCATCCTGCATCGCAGCACGAAACAGCTCCACGAACGTGCGCCTCACGCTCACCCCTCCCCAAACACAGTGCAGTTGGCAGCCAGGCCGCATACTGACACGCCCCACTGACAACCGCCCCTGACCAGGCAAATGCCACGACTGCCACCGAACACAGGCAACTCACGTGCTTGGCTTCACCTGCGGTTCCTCTTGCTTCCCACCTTGCTTCACAACCAACACCGCCAGCCGTCCGATCGCCCAGCTTGAGCCCAGTCACCGGCTGTGGGCCCGGGCCGAGGGCCGCATCCAGACCGCACGTTCGACCGGTCTGCGCAAACTGCCCCCGCACGAGACCGTGCAGAACAAGGTGTGGCTGGAGTCGTCCAGCTCGCGCTCGACCTGTTGGCCTGGATGCCGATGCTCGCTCTGACCGGCAAAGCCTGCCTCTGGGGACCCCGCCGCCTTCGGCTCCCCCTGTTTTCCCCAGCCGACCAGCTCGTCACCACTGGCCGACGCAGGATTCTTCGACTCGTGGCCCACTGGCCTTGGACCCACGAGATCACAGGCGCCCTCGAACGACTCGCGCTCCTGCCGAATTCCGGCTGACCAGCAGCTCTCCCGCCCCTACGAGAACACCAGCCCAGCCCAGAACAGTGGAACCCGGCGCCCACCCGAGGCGACATTCGGGCCCCTGCCCGCCCTCCACCGACCACCGAAAAACGAAACGGTCCACCGACTACGTCGGCGGACCCTCACGAAAGATCAGGGCTAGCAGCTCTGCGCTTCGACGGGCCTTCCTGCCAGTCACTTGCTCCGGGGCATCGAACAGGACTACAGGGCCTATCGCGTTCGCCTCGACTTGAGTACTGCATGCTTGGAACACTGCCTCTTCCCCAGTCGGAGACGAGGGAACGGGGCTGTTTTTGCGGGTGCGGCGCGATCGTGGAGATGGGAAGGTAGTTCGTTCAGGGCCACGACGTCACCGCGGCCGCCGCCCTGCGCGCTGTGGAGGGATTGCGCCTCCCGCATCAGCTGGTCTCGGCGGGTTTCGGCCCGGAGCGCTCGGTGGTCGAGGCGGCTGTCCGGGAGGCGGGCTGGGTCCGCTGCCCAGGGTGCGTGGATGTCGGGCTGTCGGCCAACCACACCTGCACCGACGCCCCGGTCGGCGACCAGTCCCCCTCCTCACGCGAAGCTGGACTGGAGCAGGAGCGCGAACTCGCGCTTCCGGGCCCCGCCCCAGCGCTGCTGGTCGAGTCCGGGGCTGCCCGGGGCGGCCGACCCGACATGGGAGACGGTGCCGCTGCATCTGCGCCAGCAGCTCCGGAGGCCCGCGCAGGAGCTGGTGTCGCCCGCACGAGGGCCGCTGGCGGCGCAGGAGAACCGGCGTCTGCTGTCCGCGGTGAGGGCTGCTGCCGGGATGCGGATGACAGGCGCACACTGGCGCCTACTGCTCACCACCGACCGGACGACTTTCGGCAGCCCGCGCAGCCAGCGTGCTCAGGCGCTGTACGCGGTGCTGCAGCAGGTGGCGGTCCGGCACGCGACGCCCGCCGAGGATGAGGGCGCTGCGCCAAGCTTCCCTAATCTGTTTCATCGTTCGGATCCATAAAGAGCCCTGCATATCGACTCCAGTCGCGTCGCATGTCTTCTGCCCTGGCTCTTTGCCTGGCGGACGGGATTTCATCCTCCATGCGTGCCCAGGAAAACAGCAGTAACCACAGCATTCGAGACGTCTCCTCATCCCGCTCCATGGCCTCTGCAATGGATGCTCCCATTGGGTGCGCGACATTCAGTTTCACGATAAGTCTGCCCGCGATGTGCTCTACGGAGAACATGTCAGGCCCGGGCCAGGCAGACTCCATAAACACAGCCCTAAATTCCTGCTCGGCAGACCTACTGTCGTCAGACGAGGCCCCCGGGGCTGTCGCCGATGTGTCTGATACGTCTCCGTCGTGAACGGGTTGCGCGGCCGATGCCGTCTCAGGTTCTACAACGAGAGGGTCTGGAGGCTCGGGGGCCTCCGCAGTAGGACCGGCCTGCTGCCCGGGCCGGGAGCGGTTCAACGACTCGTCCAGGAGTGGCACTATGGGAGGCTCAGAAGCGGTCTCGCCGTAGTGCGCATCCACCCATAGATCGCGAAACCTTTCTAGCTCAGGCTTGATGGACTCGAACCGGCCGAGAATCAGCAGAGCCGCCACCAGCGCTTGCAGCTTTACCCAGACCGGGAAACTCTTGCCATTCAGGATATTCGCAACTGCTTGGTGTGAAATTACGTCTGCGGCGAACGAAGCCTCTGCGGCTGCCGCGCTAATCTTTCGAGTCCCCGGACATCCGGCCTTTTGATAAGCCATGTGAACCGCTTCGAGCAGGCTGCGATGGCTTCCAGGCGGCAGTTCAGACTCCGGTGGCATCGAGATTTTCTTGCGGCGCCCCCCGCTCAATTTCGCCCCTTGCTTGTCGTGAGTCAGATCACAGCGTCAAAAGCTTCTCCGTCACTGCTTGAGCTATCCCTCCTGCAATGGCTGATGCCACAGCGATAGCAACTGTGATGGCGACTGAACGCCCCTCCCGCTCCTCGGAAGTTTTCTCTGACTCGTGGTCCTGATCGTCGGCCATGCATCCATGCTCCACGGCCCGCTCGACCCGATGAACGACAGTGGACACATGTTGACAGAACTTTACAAGCACTCAACAGGGGCCTGTAGTCGGCTAGTTCCGAGAATGGACGCATCCGATCAACCCGGACTGGTGGACCGTCACGGCCGCCGTCGCAGGGCCGCTTCAGTCACATGATGCCCGCCCCGCGTCGACGGAAAGACAGACGGCGAAAGGCGCGGCCCGTCCCGAACAGCCATCGCCTGACGGGCCACCGACCGCGGCGGCGGACCGGCCGGACGTGTGCGGCCGGTGTGTTGTTTACAGTCGGAGCTACTCATCGGAGTTCGTACCGCCGTTCGCGTGCTGTGAGGCGCAACTCCACTGGACGTCACCGGTATCCGGACAGACCTGCCACCACTTCAGGAAGTCAATCGCCGCCAGCCGGGCGAGCGCACCGGGCAGGTCCTGGGCCTCCACGCCGCACTCGCGGGCCATCCGGTCGGCCTCGCCCTGACCCCGCCCGGTAACAGGGTCACTGTGCGCGGCGACGTGGATGCTCAACAGATGCCCGAGCCCGCTTTCGCCAGCCGTTCGCGCTCCGTGTCCGGCGCGTAGTGCCCAGTCTGCAGCGCGCTGCCGGTCAGGGCGGGAGGGAGACTGGCCGAGCAGTGCTGGGTCCTGCAATTCGATGATCACTTCGCCCGGCCGCGGGCTGGTGCACACACAGAGCCAGCGAGCCTGCTCGAGTTCCTGCCACGGGTACGGCGTGCTGAGGCGAAGGCTGCGCAGGACGCCCACCGGCAGCCGGACCTGCATGCGCGAGTCCATGCGCAGCGCGCACTGCAGGGCGACCAGCCTGGCCGCTGCCGAGACGCCGTGAGGAAGCGCGACGGCGAGGTAGCTGAGCATTTCCGCCACCCGGATCCGGTCGCCCGGCCCTCTGGCCCGACGCTGGCGCCGACGGGCGGCACCGCGACGTTGATGCGGTGAGACGAGCAGCGTGTCCGGTACCACGGCTGCCTGTTCCGTGGCTGCCGCACAAGCCGTGCACACATCGGCCAGTCGCCAAAGCCGACCGCCGTGCTCTCGAGCCAGGAGCAGCCGGACGGGGCCGGCGCAGCCGCGGTGGCGGGCGTGCCAGCGGCATCCACACTCGTGGCACTGGCAGATACGAAGGTGAGTTGCGCGCATATCGGCGCGGGCGTGCCTGGCGAGGTGGGCCAGGGCGGCCGCGCGGGCGGACGCGGGGGCGACGCGACCACCGCCCAGCGGGCAGTGTCGGCAGACGAGGGTGATGCCGCCGGGATGGGAACGCAGCTCCACGGTCCACGCGCGCGCCGCCGCAGAACAAGGTGTGCGCAGCCTCATCGGTGCGTGCTCCTCCCGCCGCCTCGTGCTGGCCCCGGCCCGGGGCGGGCAGGGACGGCCGCCCACCGTAGTGCAGACCTCTGCCCTGCTGCTGCCGCCTCACCAGCTCAAATAGGGCAGAGGTCTGCACTGACAGGGCAGGGGTCTGCCCCGTCGGATGAGCAGGTGACGATCTTGCCGCCCGAGCCGGACCTGAACGCGCTGCGTCTGAAGCTCGCGCGTCTGCGCTCCGAGCACGGGTGGAGCTATGACGAACTCGCGGCGCGAAGCGGCCTGGCCAGGCGGACCGTCATCGAGATCGAGCAGGGCCGAACCGTCGGTAGCCTCAAGACCTGGCACGCCTTGGCGCACGCCCTCGGTACACCACTCGACGACCTGTTCAGCACGCTGTGCGAGGGTCACGACTTGCCCGGCTCGCCCGACGGCTGAACGGGCGCCTGCAGCCTGCGGGAAATCACCCGAACCGGCCATCCGGCATCGAAAACGTGATCGCCTTTTCGTGCACGCGTCGCACAGTTAGGGGCCACTTGGGGGACCTCGCGGCGCAGGTCCCGGTGAGGCGGCGTGTTGCCTGGCAGCTTCGTCCTCATGCGCTCCACACCTCCTCCTGCTGCCCGGCGCTGGGACGGCAGCCCGGTTCATGTCCCTGCCCGCCGGTCCCTGCGCGTTGCGCCCGACGCGGTCAGCCGACTTCTGCGCTGCGCCCAGAGCGACCGGTGCCGCGACTGCGGCAACCGGATCGAGTGGTACCAGCGCGGCAGGCACAGTGCCGTGCGCCTGCATCCGGGCGAAGTCCTCGTGAGCGCCGTGCCGGCCGCCTGCCGCTGGCACGTCAGCTCCGGCGTCGCCCACCCGTCGCACGATGGGACGCCCTGGTGCCGCCTGCCCCACGCCGTGCTGTGCCCCGCCCGCCCCGCCCCACAGGCGGCTCCCGAACTCGCCGAGCTGCGGCGCATGCTGGCCGTCAACACCCGCCGCCTGATCGACGCCGGCGCCTTCACCCCGCCACCGGCCGAACCCGCTTGCAATCCCGCGCCCGCCGCGTCCGGCTGCCGCCCGGCCCGGCCGACCGTGCAGATCCTGTACGTCCGCTACCTTGCCGCCCGTCCCGTCGAAGAGATCCAGTGCGTCGCCCAGACCCGGCGCCGCCACCGATGCACCAGCCCGGTCCTCACGTCCGGCACCCGTGGCGGGCAGTGGAGTCTGATGCCCGTCGCAGCTCACGCCGGCCAACTGGCCCCAGCCGCTGAGACCATGGCTGTCTACAGCCTCGCCACCTTGCCCTACGCGGAGCAGCTGCGCTGGCGTTCCCAGCGCTGCCCGCAGCACTCCGCCATTCCCACCGCGGCCGACCTGGCCCTGGCCGAGTGGAAGCCCTTTGACCCGCTCCTGCACAGCGACCACATCCACACCCGGGTGCCCACGCTCAGACGCCGGGGCGGGCCCGCAGGTCACCCCAGGTGGGGGGTGCGGGTGTGACGCGGCACTACGCCATCGAGATCATCTTGACCCGGCCCGCCTCCTGCCGCGAACTGCGCGCCCGCCAGCACGTGGCGCTCGCCGAGAACGCCGACCGCACGCGGCTGATGACCCTGCAGAGCGCGAAGAGCCCGGCCACTGCCCTGCACCGAATGCGGCGCACACTCGACGGGCAACTGCCCATAGACATCCTCGCCACCCACTACCCCGACCACAGCGGCCACCTTCTGGTCAACGTGAACCTCGGCCGCACCACCACCAAGGCCGTCCGCAAGGCAGCGGCGGCCAACGGTCAGCGCCCCAGCGACTTCCTCGGCCAGCGCCTGGCCCAGGAAGTCGAGCGCAGCGAGCAAGAACGCCAACGCCGCCTGACGGCCCGCCTGGAAAGCCTGCTCCAGCAGCACACCCGTGAAGAAGTGCTCTCCTGCGCGGCCAGCCTCCTCAACCGCCGCCAACCGTCCGCCGCCGCACCCTGACCACCGCACCGCGACGCCGTGCGCGGCGGCCTCGTCTTCCAGCTCTCTCTTGCGCAGTACGGAGCTCTTGTTGCACACCCCGACCGATGAACAGGCGCACGCCGCCGACACCTTCCGCGCCGGCCACCACCTCGTCCTGCAGGCCGGGGCCGGCACCGGGAAGACCAGCACCCTTGCGCTTCTGGCGGCCAGTACTTCACGCCGGGGCAGGTACCTGGCCTTCAACAAGGACATCGCCCGCGACGCCGTGAGCCGCTTCCCGCGCACGGTGCGGTGCAAGACGGCCCACGCCACGGCCTACGCCGCCCTCGGCCACCGCTACGCCCGCCGCCTCAGCAGCCCACGCCAGCCAGCGTGGAAAACCGGCCAGGCCCTCGGCATCACCCGCCCCGTCCGAATCGGGAAGCGCGACCTCACACAGCGGACGCTGTCCCACGCCGTCGTACGAACGGTGACCCGCTTCTGCTACTCCGCCGACCGCAGCCTGACCCGCCAGCACGTGCCCCGCATGCGCGGCCTGGACACACCCGAAGAGCAGGCCCACCTCGCGGAGGTGATCCTGCCGTTCGCCGCCAAAGCCTGGACAGACCTGCAAGATCCCGAGCTCGGCACGGTCCGCTTCGAACACGACCACTACCTGAAGATGTGGGCCCTGACCGGACCGAAGATCGAGGCGGACCACCTCTTCCTCGACGAAGCCCAGGACACCAACCCCGTCCTGGAACACGTCTTCACCGCCCAACGCGACCATGCTCAGCTGGTCATGGTCGGCGACTCAGCCCAGGCCATCTACGGCTGGCGCGGCGCCCGCGACGTGATGACCGGATTCGACGCGGTGCAACTGCCCCTGACACGCTCCTTCCGCTTCGGGCCGCAGATCGCGGCAGAGGCCAACCGGTGGCTCGCCCTCGCCGACGCCTCCATCCGGCTGACCGGAACGGACACCATCCCCGCCGAGGTCGGCGACATCACCTGCCCCGACGCAGTGCTGTGCCGCACCAACATCGGCGCCATGGCCGAAGTCATGCGCCTGCTCGCCGAGGGACACCGCGTCGCCCTGACCCGGGGAGGACAACAACTGGCCGCACTGGCCCACGCCGCCCGCGACCTGAAGGACGGCCGCCGCACCAACCATCCGGAGCTGGTGCTGTTCTCCTCCTGGGGCGAACTGCAGGACTACGCCGCCTACGACCCGGCTGGCCGCGACCTCCAGCCCTTCGTCGATCTCGTCGACACCCACGGACCCGACGCCATCCTCACCGCCGTGGACGAACTGACCGACGAATCGACCGCCGACGTCACCGTCTCCACCGCCCACAAGGCCAAGGGCCGCGAATGGCCCACCGTGAAGATCGCCGACGACTTCCCCGAACCGAAAGACACCGACCAGCACGATGCCCAGGGCCGCCCCATTCCGGAACCTGTGAGCGACACCGACGCCCGCCTCGCCTACGTCGCCGTCACCCGCGCCCGCAGCCGCCTCGACCTCGGCGGCCTGTCATGGATCGACAGCCATCCCCAGGCGGCGGGCCAGACCGCCACGTAGCGCAGCCACCGGCGCCACCGCACCGGCCGGCCGCAGCTCTGTCTCCTCCTAACTGTCCGCGGCGGAGACGGGGAAGAAGCCATGCCTGCCCGGTCCGGTGCCGGTGAACCGGTAGCTGCGGGCTTCGGAGAGCACGTCGATGGGTGGGTCGCCGTTCTCGACGACGACTGCCTGGCCGGGGAAGTCGAGCATGTCCCGGTAGAAGTGGTCCACCACGTGGGAGGTCAGGTCGACGTCTTCGCCGATGGGCTCGTCGCTGATGGGGTCCCGGTAGGTCACCACGGGCGAGTCGAGGACGACGAAACCCGGATGCGGCCTGTCGTTGCTCAGACAGAACTGTGCCAGCGCGGTGGTGAACGCCGAGTGCAGGACCGAGCGGACGCCCTTGCCCCGGCTGGCACGGGGACGGCCTCCCGCGCGGACGTCCATGGCGTACTGGTCGTACTCCGCGAATTCCACGGCGGGGACCTTCCACGCTTCCAGCGTGCGGCGCAGCGTCTCGTCGAAGGTGGACAGAATCCGGTTGGGGACGTACTCGGCGGGCCGCTGCCCAGGTCCGACCGTTTCGCCGTCCAGCCGTGAGCGCCGCTCCTCCAGTTCGTCGATCCGCGCGTGCAGCTCAAGACTCCGCTCGATCTCCGAGCGGACCTGCAGGTGCTCCTCCATGCGTTGCCTCAGAGGCACCAACTGGTCCTCCGTCGCGCGGATCTCCGCCTCCATACGGACCGTCTCCTGCATCAAGGACGTCCGCCGTGCGCTGAGCGTGTCGAACTGGGAGCGCAGGTCTTCGATCGTGGGAAGCAGATCGGCCAGCAGGGAGCTGGTCTTCGCGGTCTCGTTCTGCACCGCGAGGTGCAGCTGGGTCGTCTCGTGCTCCCCGTGGCCGGGATTTTGGTGTTCTGGCTCGGCACCGCAGAAGACACACGTGCCGACGCGGAAGTAGCCCAGAAGGCTGCCAGCCTCGGTCACCATTTCCAGGCGCGCGAGGTCGGAGCGGTACTGCTCCTCCAGCAGCCCGAACCGGGAGACCAGGTCACCCACTTCCGCCAGACGCGACTCCACCGCGGACAGCTCCTCGGTCGCCCTCATCCGGCTCGTGACCGCGCCGAGGTGACGGTCGGTGATCACCCTCAGGGTGGTGGAGTGTTCGTCGATGGACGTCTGCAGGCGTACCTGACGGTCCCGCAGGTCCCTCACGTTCTCGTTCGTGGTCAGTTTGCTCTGCAGATCGAGGATGATCTGGTCGAGCAGCGCGATCTTCCCCTTGTTGACGCGGCGCTGTCCGGCGTTGAGGCCGGTGTCGACGTCCGGGTCGCCGTCCCCGGTCAGCATCAGCCGCATGACCGAGGCTGCTGAGGTTTTGCCGCTCGCGGCGGACGAGTGCAGGACCGGGGACAGGGGGTCGACCATGCGTGTCTCAGGAATCACGCAGAGATGTACGAGATCGCGCAGGGCCAGCCCCCGGCTGCCGCCCGCCTCGTTCTTGCGGATCCGTAAATCTGCCAGCCCCAGCTCGCCCAGCAGGAACAGCGACAGGCTGTTCTTGCTGCGCGCCGTGTGCGCCGCAGTGACCTGCGTATCGGCGAAACCGGTGACCAGATCCCGCAGATCGTCCCGGTAGATGTGGATGGTGTTGCTGCGCGGTGCGCGCAGCAGGGTCAGCGCGGCTCCGTCCGGCAGCCGCAGCCCAAGCAGGATCTGGCTGTAGCCCTCGGCCTCCGGGACCTCGGGCGTTCGGGTGCCGCCAAGCATGTAATCGATGGACTCGACGATGAACGACTTGCCGGTGTCCGAGGCCCCGTAGATCACCGTCAGCGCCGGGTCGAACTCCACGCTCGCGGTGGGCTTGCCCATGCCCGCGTAGGTGAGATGGACCAGCCGAAGATCATCCATAGCCTGCCCCGCCCCGGGAGAGTTCGGCGAACGCGCGGTCGACGATCTCCTGTGTCGCGGCCCGGGCGTTGGACCGCGCCGCGAACTGGTGGACCGCCCACTCGGCTCGCTCTCGCAGAGACTCGACGTAGGGCGCCTCCAGGACATCGACGAATACAGGGCCCCGGTCGGTGGCCGTATACATCAGGCCCTCGCTGCGGTCCACTACGCCCGCCAGGCCAGCCCTGATCAGAACCAGGAGCGCCTGTTCCAGTATGGCCCGCTTCATCCCGAGCTCGCCTGCGCGTCCGGGCAGGTCGGGATGGAGACTGGGAGGCCCGTCGTATTCACCGCTGTGGAGCAACACATGGTCCAAAGCGACCAGCTGTGCGAGGTCCATGGGCTCGGGGTGGCTCTCGGCCAAGAGGACAAGGGCGCGTACGCCGACCTCAATGGGGCTGTTGAGCGGGGTCACTTCTCTCCCTCCCTGCACCATGTCAGACGCTCCTCGTTCGCCAAGTGATGGCATACCCCTTTCCGGGCCTTCGGCTCCACGAAGGGAACCAGAGCCGTCGGGGTCAGCTGGACGGTCCCGGCAGCCTCCATGACAGCGCCGTGCCGCTCCCAGCCGTCCGGATACGAGCGGGCGGCCACCTCCACGACGATGTCGTACACGTCCTGCTTCACCCGCTCGAAGTACGCCGGCTTGGTGGCGTCGCGGGCGAACACGCGCAGGGCCTCGGCCGCGTAGAAGGCCACGCGCTGGCGTTTGAGGTGCTCGTCCGCCTCCCGGACGCTGGGTACTTCCTCCAGGCTGTCGATCGTGCCCGGATAGCGCTCGCGGTAGACGTCGACGAGACACTGGACATAGCGGGTTTCGTCCTCGCTGTGCTGCGCAGGCGGAACCATCTCCTGCGGTCCCTGTTCGAACGGCGCATACGGGAAGCGGTCCGCCCAGTGCGGGGTGGTTTTGTGCAGCGCGAGCATCTCGTCCAGGTCGATGCACTCGAAGATGGAGAAATCGGTGCCCGCGGCCAGGTCCTCGACGGCTCTTCGCTGCTCAGCGGTGAGGTCGGTCACGAGCTTGTCCCTGGTCGTGGACAGTTCCTGCAGGAACTTGGCCCGGCAGTCGGTCGGCTTCGCGAACAGGCGGGGCAGGCTGCGCGAGATCCTCGGCGCGACGAACACGTACCGGGTGGGAACGGTGAACTCGCCGGCCGCGGCGGCCACGAACATCTTGCGCATCTCCTGGGCCGCGATGGCCCAGGCCACGGCAGCGGCGTACCGCTTGCACTGGTAGTTGTGCCATTCCCCCTCCAGCCTCTCCCGCGACAGGTGGCCGGCCACGTCGATGCCGTGGTCGCCTGAGCCGCCATGCCGTTCGACCATGACGTATTGCAGCTCCAGTGCCGGAACCCACTCCTTCACGAACTCTTCGAACTGGTCAGGGTCGTAGAAGGAGACCATCTGCTTCGGCGACGGCATCGGCGCCATGCGCAGCCTAGGGGGCAGCACTGTCAACGGCGGCGGTTCTGCCTCCCCCGACCCTGCATCGTGCAGATCCGACACCCCGTCATCCCCCCGTTGTGGCAAGCGACATCAACAACTGTCGCTCCTGAGCAGACGCGATTCATACCCGTGGCCGGTCTCACCAAACAGCCGGACAAGGGCGCGCTGTCTCATTGCCGACTCCGCTGGCCGGGGACGGGTACGGGCGGCGACTGTCCGGCTTCGCTTCAAGGACGGCTCTTCCTCGCGTGCCGCCCGCGGCCAGGCCACGCACTCCGGCCAGCTCCACCTGACCCTGCGCGCGTCGGCGGGCACGGTATGCGGCGCCTCGGCATTGATGCCGACACAGGGCGCGCGTGTGGGGGAGCGTGACCATGGTGCGGCAGCGGAGCTCCACATCAGCGCAGGCCGGTGAGCCACGTGACCTTGGCAGCCGGCGCGATTTTCTTGTTCACCAGGGCCTCGGTACGCCCGTCCCATGCGGGGCCGGTGGTGGCCATAACGAACTCGTCCGCACTGAGATCCTCGATCAGCCCCTTGAGGGCGGCGCAGCGCTGTGCCTCCCTGCGTTTCGTCGGCTCGAGACGGTCGCTGATCTCGGCTTCGCCGATGACGATCCGGCCGTCGACGATGGCCCAGAGGTCGACTTCGATGTCCGGGTAGCCGTCCCGGTGGACGATCGCCTCGGGCATGTGCAGGAAGGATTGCGCGGACTTGGCGAGCGTGGCGAGGGCGAGGACCGGCACGTGGATGTTCGAGCGCAGGCCCTGATAGGCGACCTCGTCGAGACCGTAGTACCACTGTGGCTCCAGCTCCTGCCCCTTCCAGGCGGATCGGACGATCGGGCTGTGCTGTCGGCAGCGCTGGCATCGGAATCCCGGCCCGATGTCCTCCAGCCGGTAGAAGGCCGTGCCGACGCACTGCCCGCAGGTCAACAGAAGGCCCCTCGCCGCGATGGACCGCTGCAGGTACCCATCGAGCAACTGCCGGGACGATTCCTCGCTCCCGCCGGTCATCGCGCTACGTCGGCGAGCGCGAGATACTTGCGGTCCTGATAGACACGTCCCGACTCATCCCCGGCAGGCCTCCATCCGGACAGCAGGCTGGCGGCAGGACCTGCCGTGAGATCGGTGGCAAGGGCCGCGAAGCCTCCCCACAGCTCGATCATGCGCCGGGTGTAGCGGCCCTTGTCGGACTCCTCCAGGGTGACGCCAGCTCCCGTAAGGAGGGCGGTGAACACGTCGCGGGCGGGCGGGAACCGCACCCGAACCTGGACCAAGGCTGCGTCTCTAAGCTCACGATCACCGGAAATACGCAAATTTAACGTATCACCGGTAGCACCACGTCCCCCCTTGGTGACCTGACGGGGGCGGTAGTCCCTTCCTACGGCGCGTCGGCCGGGCGGGTGCGCGGCTGGCTCGGGCACTACGGCGCAGGTTCGTCGGGCCGTTTGAGCTGGCCGAACCTCATTCCGTCCACACGCGCCGCTTGCCCGGTACGGATGAGGCCGATCGTGTCGGTGAGATTGACATGCGTCCTCCCGACGATCTTCTTGGCCCTTCGGGTGACGACGTCGTGAAGCACTTCGTACCGGGACACGGGATGGCCCAGGTAGCGTTGGAACATGCAGTTTCACATCACCGAGGGGGAGCTTCGTGCGGTTCTGCACGAAGTTGAGCTCAGTGCCGCTGCGCTGCGAGGCCAGCTTGAGGACGGCGCCTCGGCAGGCCTAGGCTCTGTGAACGTCGCTGAGGCGAAACGGCTGTTGAAGGCGATGAGGGACACAGAACTCGCGCTGCGAGACGGAATCGTCTACGCCCTGTATGACCCCCGCACCGGCGCAGTCCGCTATGTGGGGGAGACGATGAACCCGATGCGTGAGCGGCTTGCTGGCCATCGAAGCAAGCGCGGCCGGCCGGTCGGGCAGTGGTGGGCACAGCTCAGAGAGCAGGGTCTGGAGCCATTCTGGGACACCGTGGGCTGTGTACCGGCGAAGTTTCGCAAGGCGTGTGAGCAGCAACGGATCTTTCAACACATCTGGCTTGGCTGCGACCTGCTGAATCGGTCCAATGCCGGTGACGACGCCGCCGCATATCTGTGGCTCCAGGAACACGCAAGGCGATCGGCGGAGGCGGAGGCGCGACAACTCCACTGGCACGGGGACGATGACGGGTACTGGGACGAGAAGGAGCCGGATTACTTCGTCTGGCACTCCCTTCGCCGCTGGCGGCACCTCGTCCGCGGGGCGCACTGCCCGGAATGCTCGGCCCGGCCCGGACGGTTCTGCACCGGCATGCGGCAGTCCGCTCGATCACTGAGTGAAGGGCGTTCGAACCACCTTGGGAGGATATCTGCGCGAGTCCGTCACGAAGGCGGCTGGGAGACCTGGGCTGCCCACACGTCGACTGCCGGTCGTCCGCGCTCCTGGCAGTACGTCAGCGCTTCGTAATCGGCGGGTTGTGGGTTCTCTGGGGCTCGAGCAGGGGACTCGAACCCCTCGGGGCACCGGAGACCGGTGCCCTGGCGGCTGCCTCAGCACAGGGTCCCGGGTGGGTACTTCATCACCGCCTCCTGGTGCGGGTCCCAAACCCATATCCACGAAGTGCGCCACAGGACGGGCAGTTCATAGACCGGCTCGGCGTACGGGCTGGCCTCTTCCCCGGTAACGGGATTCCCGGTGGATGCGTCCACCCAGCCGGTCTCGACGAGCGACGGCCGCCAGCTGGAATCGCCCACGAGGATCGCCTGGACGTACCGGATTGCGACGGTGTCCTCGGCCCAGGGAAGTCGCCACTCGCGTTCGTGCATCCAGGTCGATCCCACTCCCGTGCGGACGCTCCAGTGCGCGAGACCAGCCTGCTGGAACTGCGCGTGTACCGCGTCCGGGACGTAGGCGACGGAGCCCCCGCCGGCGCTGAGGATCGCGGAGCGGTGGGTGACGATGCCCCAGGGGGAGAACCGGCCGATGCCGATGAGGTACTTGAGGTGGTCGGGGGGGCTTTCGGAGAAGCAGATACACGGGGTGGTCGCGCCAAACGGCGCGTACGCCCGGAACTGCTTCTCGCGCAGGATGCTGTCCAGACGCTCCTGCGCGCTCATGCCCTGGATCTCCTCCGGCACCGAGTCGGGCCGTTGCCCGTTGCGACCGGTGAAGTGGTACAGAGAGTCGCTCTGCGCCGGGCCGACGACTTCCAGATCCAGCATCGTCACCTTGCAAGTCCCCCCTTCGTTTAGCCGCGATCGTGACCCCCGTACGTCATACACGAAGAGAGAGGACCCGAGAGGCGCAGTGCGCTACTCCATGTCGCACGTACAGGGCGAGCAGCGATGGACCGGCGTCGGCGCTGCGCAGCAGGGTGGACCTGACGGGTCGTCCGTGCCGGGAGTGCGAGTAGCCCCGCTGTTCATGGTGTCCTCAGCCGCGCTGGGCCAGCTCGCGGCCGCCGGCCTCATCCGGACTGCGCCCGGCTCTGGCACCTTCGCCGTCCGGCCGAACCCCCTAGGAGTCGAACCCCGTGCTGGACGTCCTGGCGGTCGCCTCCCTGTGCCGGACCCTGGCCGCGCGCTCCTTCGGCCCGGGTCGCCCCGGTGCTGGAGAGCGGCGGCGGGGACGGCGACACCTCCGGGGACCGCGAGGGGCCGCTGACGCGCCTGGTTGATGTCTCCGCCCTGGAGGGCCTGGACCGGCACGTCCTGCGCTGGATGAACGAGGCTTTGCTGTCTGCCGCTCGCCGCCTGATGGCGGACGGCCCGTGCGAGGGCGACACCCACGTCATCGCGACCACCTGGGCGCTCCCCCGCGACGGCGGCCGCCGCCCGGCTCCTCGGATGCGGTCTGCATACGCCGCTTCGTTGACCCGAGGTCCTCGAGTTGCTGCGCGGGACCACGCATATGAACCTGGCATAAAGGAAGCACCTCATAGATCTGCACTCTCCGTGGTCGACCGATCGCCGACCGTTTAATGCGTCTTTCTCCATATTCAATGCGGGAAAAAGCTGCGGGCTGCGATCTACCAGATCGTTGACGGTCACGCAAGGGATGTCAACACATGGCGAATGAGGAACTCTTTGACCCAGCCGCGCTCTCGGCGATTTGGCTCCTTCTTCAGTCTGAGACTATGGAAGAGGCCCGGGACATTGTCGAGCGACACCCAGTGCTGCTTGGCGATGATGCACTTTACGCCATCGACGACTTCGCCCTTGTTGCCCGGCAGCGTGGTGAAGCAGAAACGGCGTTCGAACTTGGGCAGTGCAGAATGCAACTCCAACGCTGCGCCGAAGTCGGGGTCGAGTCGGCATTTGCCGAGGAGCGCCGAAAGCGAGATATGAGGTGGATTGCCTCCGCCTTTGTGCAGGCATCCACTCCATCAGAGTCGCAGCGCCTATTGCAGGAGCACCCCGAGCTACAGGAAAATCCGATACGCGACCTGATCGACGAGATGATCCAGGTAGCTGGCTTGACAGGGAATACCCAGGCGGTACTACGTCTTGCACGCAGCCAGAATCTTCTCAGCGCCTACCAGGACAAAGGCGTCCAGGCAGCCGTGGCTGCGGCTTCTCGGGATCGGGAGACATCCCCCTGGGTGCAGCTGCCGCCCAGCGAGATTGGTGACCTAATATTCGCCCAAATGATCAGGGGGCTGACGGGCGATCTCACAGCAAGAGTCGTGGTGAGCGTAGCCCAACGTGCCCGCTCTGTAGCCGCAGTGATAGAAGCACCTACATGGAGACAAGCCGGGAGGTTGGTTCGGCGACACCCCGAACTCCTCGATGACAATGTCTGTGAAGTGCTGGAACAACTGAGAATCGACGTAGGGCACGCAGGAAAATCCGAAATCGCACCTATACTTGGAGAGCACGGCAAGTTCCTGAAGCGTTATCGGGAGGTAGGGAAGCGGGCCGTCAAGGAGTTCCAAAAGATGAGGACTGGCGCTCCACATGAGTCCTCGACAGGTCCGGTCGAGTCCCGTCAGAGAAACGAATTTTCCGTCCCTTCCTCCTTTGCTGACCGCTACCGGGCGGCGGTGGATGCGGACCGCCAGGCGATGATCGGGGGTCCACCAGGATTGGCTGCGGCAGTGGGTGCCTGGAATGCTATTCTGGATCATCCTGACTTCGGTGGGACACACCGCGATTTTCAGCATGTGGTGTTCAGTTGCGCGGCCACCGCGTATGAGCGCCAGCATGAATTGATCAAGAAGAGAGCTGCTCTGGACGGCGCAATCCGCTGCCGGAAGGCCGCCATAGACCTCTCGCCCAACAAGGACTGGGCTGTCCGCTCAGGGTGGCTCACCCTCCTCGGAGTGAGCCTGCTACAGCGCTATGACCGAGACCGGAACCTGGATGACCTCAACGCGGCCATCGAGGCACACGACCAGGTCAGGACTGCTTCGGTCGAGTTGGACGCAAAAGACATATCACGCTTCGGGAACGCTCGGGAAAGCCGATTTCACCACACAGGAAGCGTCGAGGACCTCAACTGTGCGGTAGCTCTCCACAGCGAAGCGGCCGATCGCGCCAGAGCTGAAGGCCGTCCAAGCCCGGAGTATGCGGCGAACGTAGCCAGTGCCCTGTGGGCTCGTGCCGAGTACACCGGAGAGATCTCCGACTATGACAGGGCTGTGGAAGAGGCGCGCTCTGTCGTCGCTGCCGCAGAACAGCAGGACGATCCTCACCTGTACCAGCATCTGGCGACCCTCGCCACCATCTTGAGCAGCCGTTTCGACCGTCTGGGAAGCCTGGCCGATCTCGATGACGCAATCGCTTACGACCGTCAGGCACTTGACGTACTGCCCGCACCCGAAATCGACATTGCTCAGATGCTGAACGGTCTCGCCGCGGACTTGCGCAAGGGAGGAGCAGGGGATCTCGCCGACGTCCTCAGCCCGGAAGAGCCCGTTGAGCACGTGCGTGAGCACCCCGCACTTCCTGGGCTGCTCTCCCATCTCGGCAGTGATCTGGCCGCCCGCTTCCGCATATCAGGTGATTCCCAGGACCTTGACGAGGCGATCACCAAGCATCGCGAGGCCGTCGAGGCAACACCATCGGGGGATCCTGACCGACTGCGATGCCTGACCAATCTCGCTACCGCGCTGGCCACCCGGGCACAGATCCTGAACGACGCAAACGACGCAAACGAAGCCGTAAAGGTCGCGCAGGCAGCAGCCGACGCCGCCCCACATGGTCACCCCATGCGCCCAAGGGCACTGTCTAATCTTGCTATCGCCCTGGCCAGACGATACGAGCACACGCGTGACCCAGCGGAGTTGGACCATGCGGTCTCCATAGCCCGTGACAGCGTGCGCGAATGCACCGACCTCGATAGGGCTGATCGCGCCCGATTTCTGCTCACCCTCGGGCACGTGCTGCGCGTCCGCTCCGAGCTTGAAGGAGAGCACACCCTGCCTGACTGGGAAGACGCGTTGCGGTCGTGGCAGGAGGCCGCGGAGCTCACCGCGGCGCCCGCGGCCATCCGCGCGATGGCCGCACGTTCCAGTGCTGATGCGCTCTCCACCCGCGGCAAACATGACCAGGCATTGCGTTGGTACACCCGCACGGTGGAACTCCTTCCGCTGGTGGCTTGGCGAGGCATCGGCCGAAAGTCCCAAGAACGCCAGCTCGCTGTCTGGACCAGTTTGGCCAATAACGCTGCAGCCTGCGCCATCAATGCCGGGCGTCCCATGGAAGCTCTCCAACTCCTCGAACAGGGCCGCTCCGTACTGTGGTCACAATTGCTGGAGACGCGCACTGATCTCACCGACCTGCGCAGTGTCAATAAGGACCTGGCGATGGAGCTGGAGAACGTTCGTGCAGGCCTCGATCGCGATCCAGAACTGACGGCCCTAGACCAGACGCCCTTGAATAAGCGCCCAGCGGAGGACCACCGTATGGCTCAAGCCATGGAGTGGGACACGCTTGTCGAGGAAGTCCGGAAACTCCCCGGATTCGCATCGTTCCTGCGACCACCGCCAGCAACTGACCTATACCGCGCCGCGGCAGACGGCACTGCCGTAGTGATCAACATTAGTCAGGAGCGCTGCGATGCCATCGCTGTCACCACATCCGGGGCCGAGCTGATCAGACTCCCAGAGCTGACGCTTGAATCGGCAATGACCAAGGCCAACGACTACCTGCAGGCGATCCAGCATTACGAGTCTGCGCAGACTCAACTCGCCTTGACGCAGCGACCGCAGGCCGACGATCCCCCCAGCGCCTTCCACCAATACACATCCACCAAGCTCAAGCTGCGCGCCACGCGAGACGCAATGGAGCAACTCCTACAGGAGACACTCGAGTGGGCGTGGGACGTGATCGCCGAGCCCGTGCTCACCCACCTTGGCTTCCTCACCACCCCCGGCGAACAGGATCAATGGCCAAGGGTGTGGTGGTGTCCCACCGGTCCACTTACGGTGGTCCCCCTCCATGCGGCTGGCTACCACGCTCCGGGTGCCCCCTCAGGCCAAACCGTGCTGGACCGCGCGATCTCCTCCTACACCCCAACGCTGAGAGCGCTCTACCAAGCCCGGAGTAGCTCTCCCGCTACGGTAGGCACGCGCCCACAGCAGCGCATGCTCGTTGTCGCGATGCCCAACACGCCCAACCTGGCGCCACTGCCCAATGTCGAACGCGAGCGAGACCTACTCACCCACGAATTTTTCCCCGGACGCAGCACCGTGATGCATGGGCACCAGGCGACCCGCGAGGCCGTACGTGCGGCCTTGGGCAGCCATCGATGGGTGCATTTCAGTTGCCACGGCATGCAAGACCTTGCGGAACCATCCTTCGGGGGCCTCTATCTGTACGACCGCCCGCTGTCCCTCACGGACATAAGCGCCGGCCAATTTCATGGTGAGTTCGCTTACCTGTCGGCCTGCAAGACAGCGATCGGCGGTGTCCATCTCCCCGACGAAGCGATCACACTCGCCGCCGCACTGCACTACACCGGATACAGCCACGTCATCGCCACCCTGTGGTCGGTCTACGACCCTGCCGCTGCTGACGTGTCCGAGGCCCTCTATCGCCGACTCACTACGAACGGTCATTTCACTCCCGAGCACGCCGCCACCGCGTTGCATCACACGATCCGTCAACTACGAGAGCGCTACCGCACCGAACCCAGTGTCTGGATTCCCTTCACACACACCGGCCCGTAAGCGCAGCCAACGAATGCAAACCCAACGGGAAGGGGCCAATGATGCCTGAATCGTCAGATGCGGACATAACGCCGATGACCTACCGAGAGATCAGCACTCCGGACTTTGCACAACAGGCTGCAGAAACATGGCAAATCCGGCAGGTACGTCCAGGCATGTCCATGCTGTGTGGGCCCTGCCCACGGTGCGGCATCTACATCGAAGTTCCAGACTTCGACTCGGTAGTGAAAGGACGGTCGATCACCACTGCGGCTGCCTCCCCGCCCTATCCCTCATGGAATGAGGGCATCCCAGTCGCGTGCACCTGCAGCGAGGAACACCCCGGCCGACCTGAGGACGCAGTCGGGTGCGGCGCGTACTGGGTCTTCGACATTCAGGAGGAATGAGGAGGAGGTACCCGGTGACGCCCACCATCCGCCCAGGCAGACCGGCCGACCCCGCTGATCTTCTCCGCGCTCAAGAACGCGAGCAACTACTGCGCACCGAACTGCCCACGGTCCGGACCGCGGCCGTCGCATGGCGCAACGGATTGACCGGACTACTTGCTGCGCTCGTCGGGTTCAGTTTGATCAAGGGCCGGTCCGACGTAAGCACGCTTGCACCCGGCTGGGCGGCGATGGTCGGCATACTCCTGCTATTGGCTCTAGCAGCCGGAGCCGGCGGTGCCGTTGCGTTGCTCCGCGCCGCACATGGTCGCCCCGCCGCAATCGCGCAGCACACCCTTCCAGTGCGCAGCGTCGTGGAGCACTTGGAAGCGCTAGTCTCAGCCAAAGCCCTCAAGTACGGCATCGTCATGACCCTCAGCTGCGCCGCCTTGCTTGCAGCGGCAGTCGGCGCCACGTGGTACGGCCCGACCAGGACAGCTACGCCCGGTCCCCCGACCTGCGGCATCCAGAGTACGACCCATAACACAATGTCGGCGTTGCCCCTCCTAAATACGTCGCCCTGAAGAAGGGGGAGGACCGTCCCAGCCGGTCAGGGCCCCTGGGGATCGACAGGCCTTCGTAATATGTGGTGCCCAAATCGCCGGGTCCTTCCTCTGATGGCTTTCGGCGGAAGGACGACAACACAAGGCAACTGTCCGCAGAAGCCGTGGTGTCCGTCCTGCCGGACGAACGTTGCGGGAAACTGCGGACCGGCCTCGTTCATCCTGTCCAGGGCATCGGCGATCACATGGGTCCAGGGCCAGTGCTTGGCGAGGCGGAGGTAGCGGCGGCGGCCGGTGGTGACGAGTTGGGCGGCGGTGGAGAAGAGCCGGAGCCGCAGGCGGCGGGGCTCCCAGAGCCGGGCTTGGTCGGTCAGGGCGAGCAGGGGCATCCAGGCGAGCAGGTCTCACTGGCTTCTCTGCCTGCGTGCCGTCGCGGCGCTTGCCGCGGGTGCGGCGTGTCCGGATCGGATTGGGGACCTGGTACTCGCTGGCCGCCCACAGGTAGAACAGCAGGCCGTTGCCTCCGGCGTCCGGACGGATGTCCGGCCGAGCATCTGAGCCCAGACAACGCTTCGACCCTGGGTGGTAGTTGAGCTTCGTGAGGCAGAATAGGGAGCTGTCGCAGTTGTTCCTGAAGCCGGTTGGGCACCAAGGTGCTTCCGCCGGCCTCACGCTTCGTGGCTGACGGCGGCCACGGCGAGGAAGCAGAGTGTGCTGAACGAGCTCGGCGTCTTCTGCGAGCGGTTCTTCGGCCTCGGTTTTGGTGGAGGTGAGTGGGAGTGCCGCAGCCGTGTTAGAACCGGGCAGAGGGGAAGCCAGAGGGCATCGCATGGGCACCGTAGACGAACAGATTCGTAGTGCTGCCAGCACGATCTCTTCGAACATTACGTCTCTGGGCCACGATCGAGCCCTACTGGCACAGAACATCCTCAGCCAGCTTCGCAACTTGGTCGAGGGCGTCATGGTGCGAGTTCACGCCGGCCGCGGAGACGTGGAGTTCCAGTACTCCTCCGTAAAATCTGCGGCAGGTCACGTGAGTTCGGACGCCAAGCTCAACTTCCTCGGGAGATTTCATAAGCTGCTTCAGATCAGCGCGTCGCACTACACAATGGGCGGCGATCCTTCCGAGCGGCTGATGCTCAAGTACTACGACTACCTGCTTCGGATTCGAGACCTGGCTCGTACTCAGCTCGGTCTCGATATCCTTCCGAATCTGGAAGACTTTCCCGTCGACCTCGACCCCTCGCTTCAGGAGTACCACGAAAAGATCGCGGCTCGGCTCCTGGCTGCCCGCTCGTTGCCGCTCAGCCAAGCTCCCAAGGCTCGCTACTACATCCACACAGTGCGACCCTTCTATACGGGCGGGCGCATCTACTACGAGGTGACCTTCTACAACGCCGTTAATAGGGTGAGCAAGTTCGATCGCATCATTGGCTTCACGGACATCGAAATCACTGACAAGCACGCGGCCAATCTGACGCTTGCGAGTGACTCGATTCAGGTACTCGGGCAGACCATGCCGATCACGATCATCCGCGAGTGGGAAGTGTCGATCCGGCCATGCGAGTTCGACAACTTCGCAAGGATCTTCGGCCAGACCATCAGTGCATCCTCCGGCAGTCCCGAGTATCGCTACCTGGCGCAGTATCTGACTGCAACCTCATCGAGCCTGCTCGACCTCGTAGACCTCTCAGATGATCAGTACTCGCGAGTGAGGACCTGGGTAACGCAGCGGTCGCAGGCCCCCCAGATCTTCCCCGTGCTGGAGATGGCACGCCAGATGATCCAGTCGAGGGCCGCCGGGCACAACGTGCTCCGCTACCTGATGTTGCAGATGAACAACCAGTTCATTAAGTGGCAGTACAGGCCGGCCGCGTGCGGTGTGCTGTCGGACCTTAACTTGGAGTACGGGTGCAAGCCGTTCGACGAGATGCCCTTCTGCACGTCTTTGTATAGGCATAACCCCCGATTTTCTGACCTTGTTGAGAGCTTGGACACGAGCGGTCACACTCATGAGTTCCTAGCTCGACGTGTGAAGACCAACGTCGAAGACCGCGGCATGCTCTATACGCCGGTATCTGACCTGGAGGATCTCGGAGACGTAGATCAGCTTGTCGCGACCTACAATGGCAGGTTGTACTACAAGCACACTGCTCGGAAGCTACTCAAGGACAAGGGGCACGTCTTCATCAAGGGCTATGAGGACGACATTGTCGAGATCATCGCCAAGCTCCAGCAGCTCGCGGCTACAGGGATTGCTGGGTATGAGACTGCGGTTAAGCAGTGGCTCGCTCAGGCGACCCCCGCCCCCGACGACCCAATTAAGGTGCAGGCGCTCCAGAAGCTCTTCGTCGATTCGCAAGTCGCACTGATCTACGGGGCCGCTGGCACGGGCAAGTCGACGATGGTCGGCCTCATCGCCAACTATTTCAACGGCAACGAGAAGCTCTTCCTCGCTCACACGCACCCGGCCGTCGACAACCTCAAGCGTCGAGTCAGGGCACAGAAGTCCACCTTCCGCACGATCAGCAGTCACATCGGCCGCAACGATGCGACCGAATACGACGTCTTGGTCATCGATGAGTGCAGTACGGTCAGTAATTCAGACCTGCTCAAGGTGCTTGAGCAGACATCCTTCAAGCTCCTCGTGCTAGTTGGTGACGTCTTCCAGATTGAGTCGATTCAGTTCGGGAACTGGTTTGGGCTTTCCCGGTCGTTCATCCCGAGCACCGCCGTATTCGAGCTTGAGACGCCTTTCAGGACCAAGAACGCAAACCTTTTGGACCTATGGTCGACTGTTCGCGAATTGAAGGAGGACATCGCGGAGACGCTGGCACGCAACAGCTACTCCACGGTTCTCGATAGATCTCTGTTTGCAGCACAGCGGAGCGACGAGATCATCCTGTGCCTAAACTACGACGGCCTGTACGGCATCAACAACGTTAACCGGTTCCTCCAGAGCAGCAACCCTGGTGCGGCGACCGTTTGGGGCGCTTCGACCTACAAGGTCGGCGACCCGGTGCTGTTCAACGAGACTGATCGGTTCAAGCCGGTCATTTACAACAATCTGAAAGGCAAGATCGTAGCAATCCAGACATTCCCTGGTCGGATCCAGTTCGATGTGGCGCTCGACCGACCGGTGACCGCCTTCGATGTTGATGGCGTCCAACTTCGCTACGTCCAGGACTCCACGGTGCAGTTCGATGTCTATGAGCGTGGCAGCGGGGACGACGATGACGACTCGACGACCGGGTCCGTACCGTTCCAGGTTGCCTACGCAGTATCCATCCACAAAGCACAGGGCCTTGAGTATGACTCGGTGAAGGTCGTGATCACGGACGCCAACGAGGACGACATATCTCACAACATCTTTTACACGGCGATCACCCGGGCACGCGAGCATCTTCAGATCTTCTGGACACCCGAGACCGAGCATGCCGTCCTGGGCAGCTTGCAGCGGAGTGTCAACAAGAAGGATGTCGCTTTGCTTTCAAGCCGACGTGGACTGAAGAAGACACCGTGATCGGGTGGGTCAATTCTTAGGTTCTTCCCATCATGGTGTCCCGGCTGACGCCTGCCTCGCGTCAGAGGGTTTTCACTCCCGGGTGGCTTGCGCTCGGCTGAGAGGGAGTGGAACGACGGCGGCTGAGCGGTTGTCTGCGTGCTCGCGAAGTGCGGCGTTCTCTGAGAGGAGGGTCATGATGACGGTCGCGGCGGCGTCGACTTGGTCCTGGAGTTGTCGGCACTGATCGCGGCTTTTTCGGAGCTTGCTGCGGAGTTCGGTGAGTTCGGTGTCGCGTTGTTGCTCCCGGAGGCCAGCGGGGCTGGTCCCGACGCGGCCGTCCCATTCGGCGAGGATGTCGGTGGCCCGGTTCATCGTTGCGCGACTGACCTGGGCCTCCTGGCAGAGATTGTTCTTGGTCAGCTTGCCGTCGGTGCGCTCGGGGGCGCCGGCGAGGAGACGCTCCATCGCCTCGCGAAGAGCCCGTTCGGTCTTGGGTGAAACGGTCACTGCCCGGCCTTCTTGATCATGAGGTTGACCTCCTGAAGCTGTGCGTCGAGGTGAGCCCGGCGGTTCTTGGGGAGGGACGTGTCGGCCCGCAGGCGGTTCAGGGACGCTCGCTCGGCCTTCCAGATCGGTAGATGTTCAGGGCCGAGGATGCTGTTGGCGCATCGGGAGGGTTGGCAGCGGTCCAGCAGCGGGCCTCGATGTCCTTCGGGGACGATGGCGTCCTCGATGCACTTGGCGCCGGAGGGATCGTCGTCGTTCATGGTGCAGTGGTTGAGCTTGCCGAAACGGATCGAGAAGCGGGTGCGGCGGAGGAGGCTGTGCTCGACGCGGATGTCGCCGCGCTGGGCTTGGCCGGTGGCTCGGAGTTCCTCCGCCTTTTGCCGGACCGCGGCGAAGGCCTCGCGCATTCGGTCGGCGCCGGGGCCGAAGCCGATTGTCTCGCCGCGGCTGTCCGCGGTGAAGAGTTCCTTGAGGCGGTGGAAGCGGCGTTCGGCGATGGCGTCGTCGAGGTGTTTGGCCCAGGCTGCGTCCTTGGCCATGTAACCGGCGGTGGTCCGGTTGGCCAGGGCCCGGGTGGCGACGTGCTTGAGTTGCATGCCGACGGCGATCTCGGAGCCGGGGAAGTCGCGGGTGAGCATGGCCATGGTCCTGCGGAACATGTGTGGCGCGACGTGCTGGGGAGGGATCTCGTCGAGCCCGGTGACGTGGCGAGATTCGTTGACGCGCCGGATGAAGTCCAGGAGTGCGTCGCCGCTGTCGAAGAGCGTCTCGGGGCTGTAGCCGGGAACGGAGCCGAAGGCGAGTTCGGGGTGTGGGGACAGCTGCTCGGCCGTCTGGATGGCGCGGGCGACCTGGTCGACGATCCACCAGTGCTTGGTGGGCAGGTCCGGATCGAGTTTGTGCTTGGTCGACTTCACCGCTGTGGTGCCGAAGTACTCGACAACGGCCCCTTTGAAGATCTCCCGGATCTCGGAGTCGCGCATCATCGACAAGGCTACGACGAGGCAGTAGCAGGCATTGCGCAAGGCCAGGGCCTCGAAGTGCAGTTGCTGCGGCTGGAGCGATTCGTGCCAGGGACCGCGTGTCCCGTCGGGCCGCTCGACCTCGGCCAGCCGGGGCAGCAGGCCGACCTGGACCCGGCCGGTCTCGGCGAGTTCCTCGACCATGCGACGGCGGGCCCGGCCGGACTTGGTGTGGGTGGGGAAGAAGTTGAACTTGCGGGGATGACGCCCGAGGAGCGCGTTCAGCAGCGACCAGTTGACCGCCTGTCGTCCGTCCTGGGTGGGGCGGACCGGAACCCGGCTGGCGGGATCTTCCAGCCAGGCCGCGAAGCGGCGGTGAATCTCATCGACGGGACCGTCGTAGAAGCCGGCCTGGATGGCCTGCCATCGATCAAGGGCCTTGAGGATGTCGGGGCCGAAGATATCGATGTAAGTCCAGGCGGCCCGGACCAGTGGGAACCAGGTATCCGGCTTGACCACGGGCGTCTTCAGCGGGGCGTCGCGCGAGATGTTGAGGATGTCGTGCGTGCTCATCCCCGGCCAGGGGTCCGTCTCGCGGCCGCCGCAAGCCAGAACGGTGCGGAACCGATGCAGAGCCCGGATGACCGTGATGGGCTCAACCAGGGTCGTCGTCCCGGGAGTGTGATGCTGATCAACGTATCGGTGGAAGTCCTCGTCGCTCCAGACGGTGATGTCGTCGGGGAGCTGCTGGTCGACGCCGAACTCGGCCAGCGTGCGCAGATGCAGCATCCTGAGCCTGACCGTGTTCACGCCGTAAGGGGTAGCCCGCAGGTGGATGCCCCGGGCGAGCAGAGCGGGATGACGCGGGTTGAACCAGATCATGGACAGCTCGCGGCCCAGAAGGTGCCAATCCGGGGCGAGCCCGCGCAGCCAGACCCGCCGGCTGGCCCGGTCCTGGTTCGCGGGCCGGCGGACGACGTCGTTGAAGTCCCAGCAGTCGGTGATGTCCCCGAACCGGGGCGACATGGCGCCGGGCAGCAGGGGGTGCGACTGAATCACCGGCTCGTCGTCCCGGAACACGGAGCGGGCTGCGGGCAGTGGGAGGCGGGTCATGCGTCAAACTCCACGTGTGCGGCGAGAGGAAGCTGCAAGGACAGGCCTTCATCGGCGATCTGCTGCCGGGCCTTGGCGATCTCGGCATCCGTGCGGGCCTTGATCGCCTCGTTGACGTTGACCCGGCTCTGTCCCCAGAGCGCGTGGAAGTGCTGCGAGGACAACCGGAGCTGGAGCCGGGCCAGGTGGTCGGCGAACAGCAGCAGCTGCGGCAGGTTCGAGGGCAGCACGAAGGCGTTGCGGCATTCCAGGCAGCGGGTCGGGGCGACCGGGCAGAGTTGTCCGGGGCGGCCGAACGGTGAGGCGAAGGGGTCCTTGCAACTGGAGACACCCATGTCGAGCTGGCCCGAGCGAAGGTCCTCGATCTCCTCGCGGGTCAGGCCGAGCACGTCGCCCGATCCCGGCTCGGCCAGAGACTGTTCGGCGTGCTCGCTGAGCACGATGGGGCCTTCGAGGGCCTTGTTGAACCAGCGGCTCTGGGCAGCAGTGATCACGTTCCCGGAGATCACCCGCAGAGTGGTGCCGTGTGCGTAATGGCCGCGGAAGACCTCCTCGCTGTGGTCGTCGGCGATGTCGCTGACACGGCCCTTGAACGCGATGGCCTTCTCGACCTTCCCGGACTTGCGCAGGCGACGAATGTCAGCCGGTCCGTCGACGCGAACGTCATGGGCCTGGAGCCAGCTGGCGAGGTTCCCGCCGTCCTGGGCGCCGTCGAACGGCGCGATCCGCAGCGAGTGGACGTGCAAGGAGGCCTTCAGGAACAGCGGGACCGGGTCGGCCCCGGCCCGCTCGGCCAACGGCCGGCTCAGCTCAAGGAGCGTGCGGACCAGTTCGGCGGCGTCCAGCCGCGGCGTGCTGGGGTGCAGTGCCGCTGCCGGTTCGCCGCCGGTGCTGAAGGCCTGCCGCATCTGGGCGTGAGCCCGTCCCTTGGTGAAGTCGATCAACACGCTGCGAGGGCCGAACTCGACAGAGCCCTCGGTCAGGGTGACGACTTCCTCCGCGGACCGTCCCGTTGCTGCCATCAACAAGATCCGATAGCTCTGCAGGTCGAGGTTGTGCGGGTAGAGCTGCCGGACCAGAAACCGCACCAGGATCCGTTGCCCGGAGCGGGCATCGACCCGTGCGGGCAGAAGATCACGCAGAGACGCGGGCATGTCCTGCCAGCGGGGCAGGTGCCGGATGATCTCCTCGCAGGCCCCGTCCTGGTGGGCGATGGCCCAGAGCAGGTTCGCCGGCTCGTGCCAGCCGTCCTTGGCGGGGTCTGTGCCGCTTCGGGCAAGTTCCCGCCCCCGCCTAATCCTCGTCCTGATCGTCAGATGGTCGGCCCAGGCTGCCCGGATCAGGGCCTTCTTGTCGGCTCGGGTGAACTCGTCCAGCTCGGTGTAGTGCCCGCGGCGCAGGCCCAGGGCGCCGTTCACCCACCCGGGAAGGTGCCCGGCGACGGGCCGGTCGGGATGCTCGATCCGCCTCGCGATCAGTGTCCGGAGCCGTCCCGCGTTCCAGGCCGGCATGCGCGAGCCGGGCGAGAAGGTTGCCGGCAGGAGCCGGATCCACTCGGTCACGGCGAAGTGGAGGTCGGGGTCAGTCTGGCCCAGTGAGGCCGAATGGGCGTGCGGGACGGTGGCGTCGACGTGTTCGCAGAACAAGACGATGGCCGCGCGGTAGCTTCGGACGGTCGCGGCGGACCACGTCTCGGCGGCGGCCAACTCGACCCATTCGTCGGCGAGCTGGTTGACCAGTGTCTTGCAGGTGTAGTCGGCCGGGTCGAGTGTGAAGACGACCTTGTCGCCGTTCGCCTCGCAAGCGGTCACGGATCGCAGCCCGATCCGGGGCGGCTCGGGTTCCGCGGACCGAGGCGCGGGAACCGGGAAGTTCCGGGTGTACTCACCTCTTTTAGGCATGAGCGTGCTCTTCCAGGTTCATCATGTGCCGGGCGATGGTGATGTAGGAGGCGCCGCCGGCCGCGGTCCACTGACGGAAGGCGTCGTCGACCTCCCGCATCGGGTCCTTGAGGTAGCGGACGTAGCGGTACGTGGTCGAGGGCCGCAGATGGCCGAGCCTTTGCTGGACGGTCAGCAGGGGGTTGCCGGTCATGTGGTCCAGCAGCGTCGCCATGGGCAGTTCCTGGGTGTGGGCGTCGCCGAGGGCTTCCCGGGTGAGGAAGATCAAGAGCCGCAGAGCGAAGGTGTGCCGCAGGTCGTGGTAGCACCAGCAGAGGCGGGGCATCAGAGGCGCATCCTGGTGCGTCGACCAGGTGACCATTCGTTCCCAGGCCCGCCAGCGGACGCGGTCCCAGCCCGAGGCGCTGAGCATCTTCCCGCCCTTGCCGACGAAGAGCGCGAGGGGCTCCAGGCCGTCGCCGGTCTCCAGCACGGTGATCCGCCGCAGGTCCGGGTCCATGTCCTTGACCACCCGGGTGACCGTGCGGCCCTCCAGGACGCCGCGGAGCCTTCGGCCCGCCGCCTCGATCCCCGTCACCACGAACAGATCCCGGTGCTGGCGCCGCAGCGTGCGTTGTGCCGCCGCGACGATCTCCGGACGCTCGATCGTGAGATAGGGATCCAGCAGTTCCATCGCGTCGACCGGGACATAGACCGAGCGGCGTTGCTTCCTTTTCGCGCAGGCCGCCAGATCGACGTCCGCGGTGCGGGGCCTGATCCCGGGCGTCAGGCCGAGCTCGGGCAGTAGCAGCGTCGACCACTCCTGGATCCGCATCCCGGTCAGCAAGGCGAGTTCGCAGGCCGCCCGGTTGCGGTGCGGACGCCAGCCGCGGAACGACGAGTCCAGGCCGGCGTCCGGCGTCAGCCCGCCGAAGCCGACGTCCCGGAGATAGATGTACTGATCGATCTCCATGTGCCGGACACGGACGTCTGTGCTCTTGCCACTGGCCAGCGACGTGCCCCGTGAAGTCGACCGCCAAGGGCGGGCCGTGACGTAGCCGATGTCGACCAGGAAGTCGTAGAGCTGCCCGATCGCGGCCGCGTCCTTGTCCCAGGTCGGTTCCTCGACGGTCTCCTCGGCGTGCTCGCGCCGCCAGTGCTCGAACTGGACGATGTCGGACTCGGTTGCCGAGCGCAGGTCCCGGCCGCGTGACTGAAGAAAGCCCAGCAGCATCAATACCGCATAGGCGTACGTCCGCATTGTCTTCGCGGCCGTCCGACGCCAAGCCAGCCTTCGGAACCACGACGACAGCGGCTCGACCGGCCGCATCACACCGTCCAACAGCACCGGCGTACCGGCAGGCAGCCGGTGCCGTTCGAGTGACTCCTTCAGCAGGGCGCGATCAACGCCGGCCACGTCCCCAACCCGCCACACCGCCCGGTGGTTGGCGAAGTACAGCTGCACAGATCCTCCGAGACTCGGCGTACGCGGTTGTGCACGTTCGTGTGTACGTCAAGAGCCAACGGAGGCGCCCTTCACGGGGCACGGGGCCAGGTCACGAGTCACTCAGATGAGACACAATGGAGTGTCTGGAGAACCCCTGGAGGCCGGGCACGTCGTGATCGCGCGCAGCGCGGGCGTGGTGCGGTTCCCCGCCCGGTTCCTGATGGTGCTGGCGGCCAACCCGTGCCCGTGCGGCCGTTTCTCCCAGCGGGACACCCTGTGCGAGTGCCCGCCCTCGGCGATCCGCCGCTACCAGGCCCGGCTCTCCGGGCCCCTGCTCGACCGGGTGGACCTGCGCGTCGAGGTGGACCCGGTCAGCAGGGCGGAGCTCGCCCACCGCGGGCCCGGCGGCGAGTCCACGGCAACCGTCGCCGACCGCGTCCGGGCCGCACGGGAACGCGCGGCGGCCCGGCTGGCCGGCACCCCGTGGCGGACCAACAGTGAAGTACCGGGGCGGGAGCTGCGCAGCCGCTGGCATCCCGCGAGCGGCGCGATGGACGAGGCCGAGCGGAACCTGGAGCGGGGCGTGCTCACCGCCCGCGGGCTGGACCGCGTCCTGCGCGTCGCCTGGACCGTCGCCGACCTCCTCGGCCACGACCGGCCCGACGCGATGGACGTCGCCCTGGCGCTGCAACTGCGCACGGGAGTGCCGCGCGGTGTGCCGATGGCGCTCGGGGCGCTGACATGACCGGCGCCGACGAGCCGGACGAGGAACGGCGGGCCCGGGCCTTCCTCACCCGGGTCCTCGAACCCGGTGACGAGGTGGGCGGGCAGTGGGTGCGCGAGCGCGGGGTCGCCGAGGTGGTGCGCCGGCTGCGCGGCGACGGCGAGCCGCTGCCCGGGGTGACCGCCAAGCGATGGGCCGGGCTCCTGGCGCGGGCCGAGCGGGCCGAGCCCGAGCGGGACCTGGCCGTCGCCCGGGAGGCGGGGGTGCGGTTCGTGTGCCCGGGGGACGCCGAGTGGCCCCGGCCGCTGGACGACCTCGGGGACGCCCGCCCTCTGGGGTTGTGGGTCCGGGGCCGGCCGAGTCTGCGGATGTGGGCGCTGCGGTCGGTGGCGGTCGTCGGCGCCCGCGCCTGCACCGAGTACGGCGCGCACATGGCGGTCACCCTCGCCGCCGGCCTCGCCGAGCGCGGCTGGGTGGTGGTCTCCGGCGGTGCCTACGGCGTCGACGGCGCCGCCCACCGGGGCGCCCTCGGCGCGGGCGGCGCCACCGTCGCCGTCCTCGCCTGCGGAGTCGACCGGCCCTATCCCCGCGGCCACACGGAGCTGATCAACCGGATCGCGGAACAGGGGCTGGTCGTGGGGGAGCTGCCGCCGGGGGAGCATCCCACGCAGAGCCGGTTCGTCCTGCGCAACCGGGTGATCGCCGCGCTCACCCGGGGCACCGTGGTCGTCGAGGCGGCCTACCGCAGCGGATCGCTGGTCACCGCCCGCGCGGCGCAGCGGCTGGGCCGGCACACGATGGGGGTGCCCGGTCCGGCCACCAGCGGTCTGTCGGCGGGGGTGCACGAGCTGCTGCGGGGGGAGGCCGCGCTGGTCACGGACGCCGCGGAGGTCGTCGAGCTGGTCGGTGACATGGGAGAACTGGCTCCGGAGCGGCGCGGGCCGGTGCTCCCGCGGGACCTGCTGGAACCCGCCGCCCGACGTGTCCTGGCCGCGCTCCCGGGCCGCCGGGCCGCGGCGGCCCGGGAGATCGCCCGTGAGGCCGGGACCAGCCCGGACGACGCGGTCGCGAGACTGTACGAACTGAGGGCACTCGGTTACGTCGAACGACATGGCGACGGCTGGAAGTTGACACGCCAGGCGATGGTCTCCGTGCGAGAGGGGCGACGCCCGTGTTGACCGAGGGGGTTCGGCCGTCCGGGGGAACGCCGAAGCCCTTGGAAACGCCCGCAGTTGACGCGTCCCCGCGGTCGTCCCGGGTGATCGGAGGGCCCCGGAGGGGCGGTCAGCGGAACGTATCTGCGCACAGGTCGGGCCACGCCCTTCGCGCACCGCGACACTCCAGTCACGCTACGCTCACGAGGATTCCCCCACAGAGAACGGCAACCCGACACCAGACCGACAGCGCACCCAGGCACTCCCAGTTCACGTACTTCACGGCAGAACGGCACAAGGCGACGAATGCCCCAGCACACCTCCGGGTCCGACCGGGCGGCGATCCCCCCAGCCGCCCGCGACGGTGGCGACGTGCGGCCGCCCGCTCCCTCGACGCTCGACGAGCTGTGGCGGTCGTACAAGGCGACGGGGGACGAGCGGCTGCGGGAGCAGCTGATCCTGCACTACTCGCCGCTGGTGAAGTATGTGGCGGGCCGGGTGAGCGTGGGGCTGCCGCCCAATGTGGAACAGGCGGACTTCGTGTCCTCGGGGGTGTTCGGGCTGATCGACGCGATCGAGAAGTTCGACATCGACCGGGAGATCAAGTTCGAGACGTACGCGATCACCCGGATCCGTGGCGCGATGATCGACGAGCTGCGGGCGCTCGACTGGATCCCGCGGTCCGTGCGGCAGAAGGCGCGGAACGTGGAGCGGGCGTACGCGACGCTGGAGGCGCGGCTGCGGCGGACGCCGTCGGAATGCGAGGTCGCCGCCGAGATGGGCATCCCGGTGGACGAACTGCACGCGGTGTTCAGTCAGCTGTCGCTGGCCAACGTGGTGGCCCTGGAGGAGCTGCTGCATGTCGGCGGTGAGGGCGGGGACGGGCTCAGCGTCATGGACACGCTGGAGGACACCGCTGCCGACAACCCCGTCGAGGTGGCCGAGGACCGGGAGCTGCGGCGGTTCCTGGCACGCGCGATCAACACCCTGCCGGACCGGGAGAAGACGGTCGTGACGCTGTACTACTACGAGGGGCTGACCCTGGCGGAGATCGGGAACGTGCTGGGCGTGACCGAGAGCCGGGTCAGTCAGATCCACACCAAGTCCGTGCTGCAGTTGCGCGCGAAACTGGCGAGCTTCGCTCGGTGACCTGGCCGGATGCCGACCCTGCGGGCCCGGTCACTCCCCTCCGGGGTGCCGCGTCCGTAGAGTGGTCGACGTGCCAAGGATTCGAGCGGCCTCCGTGGCCGAGCACCGGTCGATGCAGCGAGCCGCCCTGCTGGACGCGGCTCGTTCGTTGCTGTCCGAGGGCGGGACGGAGGCGTTGACCTTCCCCGCCCTCGCCGAGCGGACGGGGCTCGCCCGGTCGTCCGTGTACGAGTACTTCCGGTCGCGGGCGGCCGTGGTCGAGGAACTGTGCGCGGTCGACTTCCCCGTGTGGGCGGCGGAGGTCGAGGCGGCGATGGCCGCGGCGGAGGCGCCGGAGGCCAAGGTCGAGGCGTATGTGCGGCGGCAGCTGGCGCTGGTGGGGGACCGGCGGCACCGGGCTGTCGTGGCGATCTCGGCGAGTGAGCTCGACGCCGGCGCGCGGGAGAAGATCCGGGCGGCGCACGGGGGGCTCGTGGCGATGATCGTCGAGGCGCTGGACGAGATGGGACACGCGGAGCCCCGGCTCGCGGCGATGCTGGTGCAGGGGCTTGTGGACGCGGCCGTCCGGAGGATCGAGCTGGGAGCGGAGGAGCCGCCGGCGGTGACGGAGGCGGCCGTGGGGATGGTCCTGCGGGGCGTTCGGATGTAGGTCGCCGCGCGGCCGGAGCGACCGGTTTCCCGGCGTCGGTGCGGGGCGGGTCACGCGGCCCGGCGCTCGCGGGGCGCCGCCTTCTTCAGGACGGGCACCGCCCAGCGGCATGAATGCTCGCGGTTTGCGGCTGGGTGGCGCGGCCCGGTGGTCGTGGCGTGCCGCCCGTGTTCGGGGCAGGCACCGCCCAGCGGCATGAATGCTCGCGGTTTGCGGCTGGGTGGCGCGCTCCGGTGCTTGGGGGGCCGCCCTTCTCCGGGGCGGCGCTGTCCCAGGCGGCATCGATTGCCCGCGGCCCACGGCCCGCGGCCCACGGCTGGGGGCCGTGGGTGTCGGTGGCTGCGGCCGGGGCGCAGTTGCCGGTGGTTCGCGGGCCGGGCGGTGATGGACGTGCGGTCGGGGACCGCGTGCTACGGCAGGGGCACGCCCAGTACCGGTAGCAGTCGTGACGGGGGCCTTCGCAGCAGCCACGGGGGGAGCAGGGACAGTGGGTCCTGGTAGGTCTCGCCTCGTAGTAGACCCCAGTGCAGGCAGGTGGCCGGGCAGTGGGAGTTCGTCGGTTCGAGGGCGCCGATGACCTGGCCCGGGGTCACCTCGTCGCCCTTCGCGACCGCCGGTCGTACCGGCTCGTAGGTCGTCCTCAGGGGTGGTTCACCCGTTCCCGTCAGTTCCACGGAGACGACCCCCCTTCCCGCCACCCGGCCCGCGAAGGACACCCGGCCGGCCGCCACCGCGCGGACCGGGGCGTCCGGTGGTGCGGCGAGGTCCACGCCCCGGTGGCCGCGGGCGTACGTCGACGCCGGGGGTTCCCAGGCGCGGACCACCGCCGGGCGCGTTCCCACCGGCCAGGTCCGGGCGACGGCCGGGGCCGAGGCCGGGGGCAGGGGTGCCTGATCGGCAGGGGGCGGCGTCGGAGTCGCCCCGGCCGCGGTCGCCGCGGCCAGGAGGAGAAGGGCCGGCAGCAGGGCCACGTATCGCTGTGCACGCATGCCGGAACCGTCCCGCACCTGCGCGGATGACGACCGGGTCCTGTGGATCACTCCCCGGTTGTGGACAGCGGCGTCACCCACCGCCCCGCCGGTCCCGTACACTTCTTCTGGCGATCCGGGTCACCGGGTCGACTTCGCACGCCCCGGTACCAGGACCGGCCACGCTCGGTCTCCCGGTATCTGCGCCCCTCGGTCCTTCGTGGCTCGGCGCACCGCGGGCGTCAGGCGCGGGAGCCGTCCGGCCCCCGCGGCACAACCGAGAAACTCAAGGAGAACGGCCATGGCCGTCGTCACGATGCGGGAGCTGCTGGAGAGCGGCGTCCACTTCGGTCACCAGACCCGTCGCTGGAACCCGAAGATGAAGCGCTTCATCTTCACCGAGCGCAACGGCATCTACATCATCGACCTGCTCCAGTCGCTGTCGTACATCGACCGCGCCTACGAGTTCGTCAAGGAGACCGTCGCCCACGGCGGCACGGTCATGTTCGTCGGCACGAAGAAGCAGGCGCAGGAGGCCATCGCCGAGCAGGCCACCCGCGTCGGCATGCCCTACGTCAACCAGCGCTGGCTGGGCGGCATGCTCACCAACTTCTCCACCGTCTACAAGCGTCTGCAGCGCCTCAAGGAGCTCGAGCAGATCGACTTCGAGGACGTCGCCGCGTCCGGTCTGACCAAGAAGGAGCTTCTCGTGCTCTCGCGCGAGAAGGCCAAGCTGGAGAAGACCCTCGGCGGTATCCGCGAGATGTCCAAGGTCCCCAGCGCGGTCTGGATCGTGGACACCAAGAAGGAGCACATCGCGGTCGGTGAGGCCCGGAAGCTCAACATCCCGGTCGTCGCCATCCTCGACACCAACTGCGACCCCGACGAGGTCGACTACAAGATCCCGGGCAACGACGACGCGATCCGCTCCGTCACCCTGCTCACCCGCGTGATCGCCGACGCCGTCGCCGAGGGCCTCATCGCCCGCTCCGGCGTCGCCACCGGCGACAAGGGTGAGAAGGCCGCTGGCGAGCCGCTCGCCGAGTGGGAGCGCGACCTGCTCGAGGGCGAGAAGAAGGCCGAGGAGGCCCCCGCCGCCGCCGAGGCCCCCGCCGCCGAGGCCCCCGCCGCCGAGGCCCCCGCTGCCGAGGCCGCCGAGGCTCCCGCCGCGGACGCCGAGGCTCCGGCCGCGGACGCCGAGCAGGCCTGATCCGTCAGCTTCAGCGTTGACGGCGGGGGCGGTACCGCATCCCACGGCGCCTCCGGCGCGGTGAACTCCGCCCCCGCCGTTCACCCGTAGGTCGGCACAGAGTCGGATCGCTCCCGCTGACTGGAGCTTCCAGACCGTGCAGATCTTCGATCTTCCAGACCTCGAGAAAGATTCACAGACTCATGGCGAACTACACCGCCGCTGACGTCAAGAAGCTCCGCGAGCTCACCGGCGCCGGCATGATGGACTGCAAGAAGGCCCTGGACGAGGCCGAGGGCGACGTCGAGAAGGCCGTCGAGGCGCTCCGCATCAAGGGCCAGAAGGGCGTCGCCAAGCGCGAGGGCCGCTCCGCCGAGAACGGCGCCGTGGTCTCGATCATCGCCGACGACAACTCCTCCGGTGTCCTCGTCGAGCTGAAGTGCGAGACGGACTTCGTCGCCAAGGGTGACAAGTTCCAGGCCGTCGCCACCGCCATCGCCGAGCACGTCGCCAAGACCTCCCCGGCCGACCTCGAGGCCCTGCTCGCCTCCGAGATCGAGGCCGGCAAGACCGTCCAGGCGTTCGTGGACGAGGCCAACGCCAACCTCGGCGAGAAGATCGTCCTGGACCGCTTCGCGCAGTTCGCGGACGGCTTCGTGCTCGCCTACATGCACCGCACGATGCCCGACCTGCCCCCGCAGATCGGTGTCCTCGTCGAGCTGGACAAGCCGAACGCCGAGGTCGCCAAGGGCGTCGCCCAGCACATCGCCGCCTTCGCGCCGAAGTACCTCTCCAAGGAGGACGTGCCGGCCGAGGTCGTCGAGTCCGAGCGCCGCATCGCCGAGGAGACCACCCGCGCCGAGGGCAAGCCCGAGGCCGCGATCGCCAAGATCGTCGAGGGCCGCCTCAACGGCTTCTTCAAGGACGCCACGCTGCTCGGCCAGCCGTACGCGCTCGACAACAAGAAGTCCGTCCAGAAGGTCCTGGACGAGGCCGGTGTCACCCTGAAGCGCTTCGCGCGCATCAAGGTCGGCATCTGAGTCCGTACCGCGACGGACGCCCGACCCCTATAGGGTCGGTAGCAGTCGTCCGGGTACGTCGTCACTGGACGTGTGACGGACGACAGCAGATCTGACGAGGAGGCCATTGCCGCGCATGGGTTGCGAACGACACCCCACCGGCAATGGCCTTCTTCGCATGTGCATCACGTGAAAGAGGCGGGATCTCCCATGACCACCAAGGCCCAGAAGAGCGACGACGGCAAAGTACGCGGCCGGTTCCTGCTGAAGCTGTCCGGAGAGGCATTCTCCGGCGGTGGGGGCCTGGGCGTGGACCCCGACGTGGTGCACAAGATCGCCCGTGAGATCGCGGCCGTCGTGCGTGACGGCGCGCAGATCGCGGTCGTCATCGGCGGCGGCAACTTCTTCCGCGGCGCCGAACTCCAGGTACGCGGCATGGACCGGGCCCGCTCGGACTACATGGGCATGCTCGGCACCGTGATGAACTGCCTCGCCCTCCAGGACTTCCTGGAGAAGGAGGGCATCGACAGCCGGGTCCAGACCGCCATCACCATGGGCCAGGTCGCCGAGCCGTACATCCCGCTGCGCGCCGTGCGCCACCTGGAGAAGGGCCGCGTGGTCATCTTCGGCGCCGGTATGGGCATGCCGTACTTCTCCACCGACACGACCGCCGCCCAGCGTGCCCTGGAGATCGACGCCGAGGCGCTGCTGATGGGCAAGAACGGCGTGGACGGCGTCTACGACTCCGACCCGAAGACCAACCCCGGGGCGGTCAAGTTCGACTCCCTGGGCTACGGCGAGGTCATCACCCGCGACCTGAAGGTCGCCGACGCCACCGCGATCACGCTGTGCCGCGACAACAAGCTCCCGATCCTCGTCTTCGAACTTCTGGCCGAGGGCAATATCGCGCGGGCCGTCAAGGGTGAGAAGATCGGCACGCTGGTGGGTGACGAAGGCGGCCGGGCCTGACCGGCGGCACCCCGGGTTCGACGGGTGAGAACCCGGGTTCGCACGACAAGACCTGACCGGGGGACGGACCCTGGTCGGGGGATGGACAATGTCCTGCCGGTCGGGAACCGTGCAGGAAGAAGACGCGACGCAGCCGGCCGCCGCCCCCGCAAGGAACCGCAGCCGGGCCTACTCAAGACACGCAGGAGCAAGTGGTGATCGAAGAGACCCTCCTCGAGGCCGAGGAGAAGATGGAGAAGGCCGTCGTGGTCGCCAAGGAGGACTTCGCCGCGATCCGCACCGGCCGTGCGCACCCGGCGATGTTCAACAAGATCGTGGCCGACTACTACGGCGCGCCGACGCCGATCAACCAGCTGGCTTCGTTCTCCGTGCCGGAGCCGCGCATGGCGGTCGTGACCCCGTTCGACAAGAGCGCGCTGCGCAACATCGAGCAGGCGATCCGCGACTCCGACCTGGGCGTCAACCCGAGCAACGACGGCAACATCATCCGGGTGGTGTTCCCCGAGCTCACCGAGGAGCGCCGCCGCGAGTACATCAAGGTCGCCAAGGGCAAGGGCGAGGACGCCAAGGTGTCCATCCGCTCCGTCCGCCGCAAGGCCAAGGACGCGATCGACAAGCTCGTCAAGGACGGCGAGGTCGGCGAGGACGAGGGCCGCCGTGCGGAGAAGGAGCTCGACGACACCACCGCGAAGTACGTCGCCCAGGTGGACGAGCTCCTCAAGCACAAGGAAGCGGAGCTGCTCGAGGTCTGATGAACGACTCTTCCTGGGGCGCTCCGCCGCACGCCGGTTCACCGACCGGGTACTGGGGCCCCACCGACCGGGGACCCGCCCAGGGGGCTGCCCCGGCGGGTCCCGCGTACGATGCGCCTGAGGCGCAGCAGACTCGCCCCATGCCCATCGTCCCCGACGTACCCGCTCCCGGCGGAAACCAGGATGACGGCCGGGGGGCCGCTCGGCCGGGCGGCCCCCTGTACCGAGACGAGACGTTCCACGGCGGGACGTCCCCGCACGAGACGTACCGCGACGAGACCCCGTCGGCGCAGCCCCATGCGGCGGTGCCGCAGAATCCGGATCCCATGCCCGACGCCCCGCAGCCGGCTCCCGCACCGCAGAAGAAGAGCGCGGGCCGTGACCTGGGCGCGGCCATAGGAGTCGGCGTCGGACTGGGCGCGGTGATCGTCGCCTCGCTGTTCGTCGTCAAGGCCGTGTTCGTCGGCGTGATAGCGGTCGCCGTCGTCGTGGGTCTGTGGGAGCTGACCAGCCGGCTCCAGGAACGCAAGAACATCAAGGCGCCGCTCGTGCCGCTCGCGCTCGGCGGCGCGGCGATGGTCGTCGCCGGGTACGTACGGGGCGCCGAGGGCGCGTGGGTCGCCATGGCCCTGACCGCGCTGGCCGTCCTGGTCTGGCGGATGACGGAGCCGCCGGAGGGCTACCTCAAGGACGTCACGGCCGGCCTCTTCGCGGCCTTCTACGTCCCGTTCCTGGCCACGTTCGTCGCGATGATGCTCACGGCCGACGACGGGGCGCAGCGTGTGCTGACGTTCCTGCTCCTCACGGTCGTCAGCGACACCGGCGCGTACGCCGTCGGCTGGCGCTTCGGCAAGCACAAGCTCGCCCCGCGCATCAGCCCCGGCAAGACCCGCGAGGGCCTGCTCGGGGCGGTGTCGTTCGCGATGGTCGTGGGCGCGCTGTGCATGCAGTTCCTGATCGACGACGGCACCTGGTGGCAGGGCCTGCTGCTGGGCTTCGCGGTCGCGGCCAGCGCCACGCTCGGCGACCTCGGCGAGTCCATGATCAAGCGTGACCTGGGCATCAAGGACATGGGCACCCTGCTGCCGGGCCACGGAGGCATCATGGACCGGCTGGACTCCCTGCTGCCCACGGCGCCGGTGGTGTGGCTTCTGCTCGTCCTCTTCGTGGGATCCGGCTGACGGGACCCGGCTGACCGGTACGTATGCGGCTTGAGCGGGCCTCCGTCCCTTCCCGGGCGGGGGCCCGTCGTCGTCGGGACGATTGGTCTCGCAGGGGGACGGGTGGGACGATTTTGCTGCAACGTCCCACAGGGGGGATCTCCTGGAAGGGGGCGGGCATCATGTCCGGCTTCCGTGAAACGATCGACGTCGACTGCACCCCCGACGAGGTCTGGACGTACGTCATCGACCCCTCTCACCTGCCCGAATGGCAGGCGAGCGCGGTCTCGGCCGAGCGACTCGACGAAGGGCCGATCGAGGTCGGCTCCCGGGTGCGGGTCACCCGCTACGTCGGCAATCGGGAGATCCCGATGACCATGGAGATCACCGAGTGCGACCCCCCGCACGCCTGGGGCATGCAGGGCATCGACGGCCCCGTGCGCGGCCATGTCCACGGTGAGATCGACCCGCTCGACGACGGCCGCCGCTCCCGCGTGACGATGGACCTCGACTTCGAGGGCCGCGGCCTCGGCAGGGTCCTCGTACCCCTCGTCGTCAAGCCGCAGCTGCGCAAGGAACTGCCGCGCAACGAGCAGCTGCTGAAGGAGCGCCTGGAACACGGCGGCGGCATCGGGGCACCGTAAAGGATCTGCGACACTTGAGAGGCTATGCCTAAGCCCGGAGAACTCACTTTCGTCGCCCCCCGCGGAGCCAAGAAGCCGCCGCGGCATCTCGCCGACCTCTCGCCCGCCGCGCGGAAGGAGGCGGTGGCGGAGATCGGTGAGAAGCCGTTCCGGGCGAAGCAGTTGTCGCAGCACTACTTCGCGCGGTACGCGCACGACCCGGCGGAGTGGACCGACATCCCCGCGGGGGCGCGCGAGAAGCTGCGTGAGGCGTTGCTGCCCGAGCTGATGACGGTCGTGCGGCATCTGTCGACCGACCAGGGCACGACCCGCAAGACGCTGTGGCGGCTGTTCGACGGCACGCTCGTGGAGTCGGTGCTGATGCGTTACCCGGACCGGGTCACCATGTGCATCAGCTCGCAGGCGGGGTGCGGGATGAACTGCCCCTTCTGCGCGACCGGGCAGGCGGGGCTGGACCGGAACCTGTCCACCGCCGAGATCGTGCACCAGATCGTCGACGGCATGCGGGCGCTGCGCGACGGCGAGGTCCCGGGAGGGCCCGCCCGGCTGTCCAACATCGTGTTCATGGGCATGGGCGAGCCCCTCGCCAACTACAAGCGGGTCGTCGGCGCCATCCGCGCCCTCACCGACCCGGCGCCGGACGGGCTCGGGCTGTCGCAACGCGGGATCACCGTCTCGACCGTCGGACTCGTGCCGGCCATCCACCGGTTCTCCGACGAGGGCTTCAAGTGCCGGCTCGCCATCTCGCTGCACGCGCCGGACGACGAGCTGCGCGACACCCTCGTTCCCGTGAACACGCGGTGGAAGGTGCGCGAGGTGCTCGACGCCGGGTTCGAGTACGCCGAGAAGTCCGGGCGCCGGCTGTCCATCGAGTACGCGCTGATCCGCGACATCAACGACCAGGCCTGGCGCGGTGACCGTCTCGGGCGGCTGCTCAAGGGGCGGCCGGTGCACGTCAACCTGATCCCGCTCAACCCGACCCCCGGCTCGAAGTGGACCGCCTCCCGGCCCGAGGACGAGAAGGCGTTCGTGGAGGCCATCGCGGCACATGGTGTGCCCGTCACCATCCGGGACACCCGTGGTCAGGAGATCGACGGGGCGTGTGGTCAGCTCGCCGCCACCGAGCGGTAGTCTGACCGACGTAACACCATCCTGTTTTCAGACATCTTCATATTCCGACAGGGGAGCGCCACAGCGCTGAGAGTGCGGCAACCGGGCCGCAGACCCTCTGAACCTCGCCCAGGTCATTCTGGGTAGGGAGTTCGGTCATCACTCGAGCTGTTGCGCCCTGCCCGGGTCCCCCTCAGAGGCCCCGGGCAGGGCCGCGTCTCTTCCTGGTCAACCCCAGGAGGAATCCAGTGCACACCAGGACGTTCGTGGCCGCGGTCGTCGGCCTCGGTCTCGTCACGCTGTCCGCGTGCGGTTCGTCGTCGTCCGACGACACCGGATCGAGCGGCGGCTCCAAGACCGTCACGCTCGTCAGCCACGACTCATGGGCCGTCTCCAAGAACGTGCTCGCGGACTTCGAGAAGCAGTCCGGGTACAAGGTGAAGGTCCTCAAGGACGGCGACGCCGGGCAGGCCGTCAACAAGGCCGTCCTCACCAAGGACAACCCGCAGGGCGACGTCTTCTTCGGCGTCGACAACACGCTCCTCTCCCGTGCCCTCGACAACGGGCTGTTCCAGTCGTACGAGGCGAAGGGGCTCGACCAGGTCGACCGTCAGTACCAGCTCGACGCGGGCAAGCACCGCGTCACGCCCGTCGACCACGGCGACATCTGCGTCAACTACGACAAGAAGTACTTCGCCGACCACAAGCTGGCGCCGCCCGCCTCCTTCGACGACCTGGTCAAGCCCGCGTACAAGAACCTCCTGGTCACCGAGAACGCCTCCACCTCCTCGCCCGGCCTCGGCTTCCTGCTCGGCACCGCCGCGAAGTACGGCGACGGCTGGGAGGGCTACTGGAAGAAGCTCAAGGCCAACGGCGTGAAGGTCGTCGACGGCTGGGAGCAGGCCTACAACGAGGAGTTCTCCGGATCGGCCGGCGGCAGGAAGGCCGGGGCCGACCGGCCGCTCGTCGTCTCCTACGCCTCCTCGCCGCCCGCCGAGGTGATCTACGGCGACCCCAAGCCGGCCACCGCCCCGACCGGCGTCGCGACCGGCACCTGCTTCCGCCAGGTCGAGTTCGCGGGGCTGCTGAGCAACGCGCGCAACAGCGCGGGCGGCAAGGCGCTGATCGACTTCCTGATCTCGAAGGAGTTCCAGGAGGACATGCCGCTCAACATGTTCGTCTACCCGGTGGTGAAGGGCGCCGCCGTGCCCGCCGAGTTCACCGAGTACGGGCCGGCCGCCGAGGATCCCGAGACCATGGACCCGGCCGAGATCGCCGACCACCGCGACCAGTGGGTCAAGTCGTGGACCTCGCTCGTACTGAAGTAGCCCCCCGCAAGTCGCCCGGGAGGCGAACCGGGAGCGCGGCGCGGCTCGGGCTCATGGCCCTGCCCGTCGCGTTCTTCGGGGTCTTCTTCGCCTACCCGGTCGCCGCGATCGTCTCGCGCGGCCTCCGGGCGGACGGGGCGTGGCACCTGGGGCGGCTGTGGGACGTGCTCGGGCAGTCCGACCTCCGGCACGTCCTGTGGTTCACCACCTGGCAGGCGCTCGCGTCCACCGCGCTCACGCTGCTGGTCGCGCTGCCCGCCGCGTACGTCTTCGCCCGCTTCTCCTTCCCGGGCAAGCATCTGCTGCGGGCGGTCGTGACCGTCCCGTTCGTGCTGCCGACGGTCGTCGTCGGTACGGCGTTCCTGGCGCTCGTCGGCCGCGGCGGGCTGCTCGACGAGCTGTGGGGCGTACGGCTGGACACGACCGTGTGGGCGATCCTGCTCGCGCACGTCTTCTTCAACTACGCCGTCGTCGTGCGGACGGTGGGCGGGCTGTGGGCGCAGCTCGATCCGCGGCAGGAGGAGGCGGCGCGGACGCTGGGCGCGTCGCCGCTGCGGGCCTGGCGTCAGGTCACCCTGCCGGCCCTCGCGCCCGCCGTGGCCGCCGCCGCGCTGATGGTCTTCCTCTTCACCTTCACCTCCTTCGGCGTGGTCCAGATCCTCGGCGGGCCCACCTTCTCGACCCTGGAGGTCGAGATCTACCGGCAGACCTCGGAGATCTTCGACCTGTCCACGGCCGCCGTCCTGACGATCGTCCAGTTCGTCGCCGTCGGCGCGATCCTCGCCGTGCACGCCTGGACCGTACGGCGGCGGGAGACCGCGCTGCGGCTGGTGGACGCGTCGGTGACGGCGCGCAGGCCGCGCGGGGCCGGGCAGTGGGCGCTGCTCGCCGGTGTCCTCGGCACCGTCGTGATACTGCTCCTGCTGCCGCTTGCGGTGCTGGTGCAACGGTCGCTGGACGCGCCGGACTTCGCCTACTACCGGGCGCTGACCAGCGACGACGGGAACGTCTTCCTCGTCCCGCCGATCGAGGCGATCGGCAACTCCCTGCAGTACGCCGCCGCGGCGACCGTGATCGCCGTGGTGATCGGCGGGCTGGCCGCGGCCGCGCTGACCCGGCGCGACTCCGGACGGTTCGTCCGCGGCTTCGACGCGCTGCTGATGCTGCCGCTGGGCGTCTCCGCGGTGACGGTCGGCTTCGGCTTCCTGATCGCTCTCGACGAGCCCCCGCTGGATCTGCGCGGCACCTGGATCCTGGTGCCGCTCGCACAGGCGCTGGTCGGCGTCCCCTTCGTCGTCCGGACCATGCTGCCCGTGCTGCGCGCGGTGGACGTACGGCTGCGGGAGGCGGCTGCCGTGCTCGGGGCGTCGCCCTGGCGGGTGTGGCGGGAGGTGGACCTGCCGATGGTGCGGCGGGCGCTGCTGGTCGCGGCCGGGTTCGCCTTCGCGGTGTCGCTGGGGGAGTTCGGGGCGACGGTGTTCATCGCGCGGCCCGACAACCCGACCCTGCCCGTCGCGGTCGCGCGGCTCCTGGGACGGGCCGGGGAACTCAACTACGGCCAGGCGATGGCCCTCTCGACGATTCTGATGCTGGTGTGCGCGGTGGCCCTGCTGGTGCTGGAGCGGCTGCGCACCGACCGGACGGGGGAGTTCTGATGCTGCTGGAGCTGGAGCGCGCGACCGTGCGGTTCGGTGGGCGGGCCGTCCTCGACGGCGTCGATCTCGCCGTCGCCGAGCACGAGGTGGTGTGTGTGCTCGGGCCGAGCGGCAGCGGCAAGTCCACGCTGCTGCGGGCGGTGGCGGGGCTCCAGCCCCTCGACGCCGGGCGGGTGGTGCTCGACGGGCGGGACCAGGCCGGTGTGCCCGCGCACCGCCGTGAGCTGGGGCTGATGTTCCAGGACCATCAGCTGTTCCCGCAGCGGGACGTGGGCGGCAACGTGGCCTTCGGACTGCGGATGCACGGCACCCCACGGCGGCGACAGGACGAGCGGGTACGGGAGCTGCTCGACCTCGTCGGTCTGCCGGGCGCCGCCCGCCGGGCCGTCGCCGCGCTCTCCGGCGGTGAGCAGCAGCGGGTGGCGCTGGCCCGCGCGCTCGCGCCCCGGCCCCGGCTGCTGATGCTCGATGAGCCGCTCGGCCAGCTCGACCGGTCGCTGCGGGAGCGGCTCGTCGTCGAACTGCGGGAGCTGTTCGGCCGGTTGGGCACCACCGTGCTCGCGGTCACCCACGACCAGGGCGAGGCGTTCGCGCTCGCCGACCGGGTCGTCGTGATGCGCGACGGGCGAATCGCCCAGTCGGGTACGCCCCTTGAGGTGTGGCAGCGGCCGGCGGACGCGTTCGTGGCCCGCTTCCTCGGCTTCGACAACGTCGTGGAGGCGAACGTCGTCGAGGAGGCCGCGGACACCCCGTGGGGCAAGGTGCCGGTCCCGGCGGGCTCCCCGCAGGGCACGCGCACGCTGCTGGTCCGGCCGGCCGGGGTGCGGCTGACCGGTGTGGACGAGGGCCTGCGCTGCACGGTCGCCGCCCGCACCTTCAAGGGCACCCATGTCGCCGTTCACCTCCAGCCGGAGGACGCACCGCGGCTGGAGGCCGCGTGCGCGCTGCGGCTGGCGCCGGAGGTCGGGGAGGCGGTCGGGGTGACGTTCGACCTGTCCGAAATCGTCGTGCTGGACTGACCGGCGCACCCCTAGGGTGTTACGTATGACGCTACTCGCGTACGACCGGTACTGTGATGAAATCGCCCACCAGGTACGGCAGTTGAGGGCCGTCGTGACCTCCGGAGCGGATCTCTCGGCCACCGTGCCGACCTGCCCGGACTGGTCGCTGGAGCAACTCGTACGGCACATGGGCGGCGCCCTGCGCTGGACCGAGATGCTCGTGCGGACGCGGGCCCAGGAGAACGTCCCGGAGGAGCAGGTCCCATCCCGTGGCGGACCGGCGGCCGAGGGCGACCCGGCCGCACTGGACGCCTGGCTCGCGGAGACCGGCGACATGGTCGTGGGCGCGCTGCGGGAGGCCGGGCCCGACGCCAAGGTGTGGGGCTGGGCCGGGACCCTCGACGCCGGCTTCTGGGCCCGCCGGATGACCCATGAGATCACCGTGCACCGCGCCGACGCCACGCTCACCGCCGGCCTGCCCTACGAGGTCGCGCCCGATGTCGCCGCCGACGCGCTGGACGAGTGGCTGCAGCTCGTCGAGTGGGTGCAGCGGAACATGCCGCAGGCCGCCGCCGAAGAACTGCGCGCCCCGCACCGCGGGGGTTCCACGATCCACCTCCACGCCACCGACGCGCCCGCGGGGCTGAACGCCGAGTGGCTGGTCGAGCTCACCGAGCAGGGCATCGTGTGGCGCCGTGGCCACGAGAAGGCGACGGTCGCGCTGCGCGGCCCGCTCACCGCGGTCCTGCTCGCCTTCTACCGTCGGCTGCCGCTGGACAGCCCGGGGCTGGAGGTCCTCGGCGAGCGGGAGCTGCTGGAGTTCTGGCTGGAGAAGACCACGTTCGGCTGACATGCGAGTGGCCCGTCCCCCCCGGGGGCCGGGCCACCGCGGTGAAACCCGGGTCAGCGGTTGCCCGAGCCCGTGCGGCGCCAGCCGAAGAACACCGCGCCGCCGCCGATGACGACCAGCGCGGCCGCGATGCCGACGATCAGACCGGTGTTCGAGTTGGCGCCGGTCTCGGCGAGGTTGGACTCGCCGACCGCGGGCGACGGCTGGTTGCTCGCGGTGGTGTCCGCGGGTGCGGTGCTCTCGCTCTCCTCGGCCGGCGGGGTCGGCGTCCCGGACTCGGTCGCGGCCGGGGTCGAGGCGGAGTCCGAGGGAGAGACGGACGGCGACGGCGAGGTCGACGGGGTGGAGGGCGTGGTGGGCGTGGTGTCGGCCTGGCAGGCCTTGGCCGGGGTGGTCAGGTTCGGTATGTCGGCGTCGACCAGGGTCTTCTCACCCTTGACGGCCGTGACGTGGACTCGGTAGACGGCGTTCGGCTCCCAGTCCTCGGCGAAGGTGACGGTGACGCCCTTCTGTGAGCCCTCGACCGTCTGCTCGCCGACCTTCCTCAGGTCGGCGCCGTTGTTCTCGAGGAACACCGAGACGACGGCCGGGGCGCCCGTCGGGTCCGTGTCGGTGACGGTGATGACGCCCTTCGCCCCGTCACAGGCGGCTGTCGCGGAGAAGTCCGTGATCTTGCAGGCCAGCGCCGAGCCGGAGGCGCCGAGGACGAGAGCGGCCGAGGCGGCGGTGACACCGAGCATGCGCACCGAACGGGCGGCGGTACGGCGGGATGGGGACACGTTTGTCCTTTACGTGATGCGCAACTGCGGGGGGTGGAGGGGGAGGTGACGCCCCCAACGCGGTGGCGACAGCATCCCCGGGAGTCCCACAGGTTTATAAGCGTTCCATAAGTACTGTCAATGCGGGGACGTTACCGGACCCTTGGCTTTGCCCGCTCATTAACCGCCAAGACGTTTCAACGCCTCCGGAGCCTCCTCGATCCGGTCGACCAGGGCGATCCGGTCCTCCATCGACCGCTCCTTCGCCAGTGCCCGCAGCAACGGCCACGTCGGCAGCCGCTCCGTCCAGTGCGCCCGGTCCACGAGCACCATCGGCGTGGGCTCACCGCGCGACTCGTAGTAGTTCGGCGTCGCGTTGTCGAAGATCTCCTGTACGGTCCCGGCGGCGCCCGGCAGGAAGACGACACCGGCGGTGCAGCGGGCCAGCAGTCCGTCCTCGCGGGTGGCGTTGGAGAAGTACTTGGCGATGTGCGCGGCGAACGGGTTCGGCGGCTCGTGGCCGTAGAACCAGGTGGGGATGCCGACGGAGGGGCCGCCCTGCGGCCAGCGGGCGCGGACCTCGAAGGCCGCCGTCGCCCAGTCGGTGATCGAGGGCGTGAACTTCGGCGCCTTGGCGAGGAGTCGGAGCGCCTCGGTGAGCATGCCGTCGGGGAGCGGAGCCGCGTAGGCGCCGAGGTTGGCAGCCTCCATCGCGCCCGGACCGCCGCCGGTCGCCACCGTGAGCCCGGCACGGGCGAGTTCCCGGCCGAGGCGCGCGGCGCCGGCGTACGCCTCCGTGCCGCGCGCCATGGCGTGGCCGCCCATGACGCCCACCACGCGGGCGCCGACGAGGAGTTCGTCGAGGGCGTCCGAGACGGCGTCGTCGTGGATCGAGCGGAGCATGGAGGCGAATATGTCGCCGTCCGCCTTGGTCTGCTGGAACCAGGCGTAGGCGCGGGCGTCGGGTGTCGCCTCGTAGCCGTCGTGCAGCGACTCGAACAGCTCGTCCGGGGAGTAGACGAAACCGCGGTACGGATCGAAGGGAAGGCCCGGTACGGGCGGGAAGACCAGGGCGCCGGAGGCACGGGCCTTCGCCGCCGCCCCGGGGTCCATCGGGCAGCCGAGGAAGACGGCTCCCGCGGTGTCCAGGGTCAGCAGGACGGTCGTACGGTCCGTCAGGTCGACGGCCTGGACGCGGTAGTGGGAGAGGGTGCCCTGTGCGGAGACCACCTCATCGAACTCGGCGAGGGACTCGATCTCGCGGTCGTGGGAACCGTCGAACGGCTGGGCGGGTGTCGTCGGATGCACCCGCCCATGCTAGGGGCCGCTGCCCGGCGGGCGGTTCAGCTCTCGATCGCCGACGGGTCCATCCAGACGACCTCCCAGGTGTGGCCGTCGAGGTCGTCGAAGGAACGGCCGTACATGAAGCCGTGGTCCTGCGTCTCGCCGGCGGGCGAGCCGCCCAACGCCAGGGCGCGGTCGACCAGTTCGTCCACCTTCTCGCGGCTCTCGGCGCTCAGCGCGACCAGGACCTCGCTGGTCCTGGTGGAGTCCGCGATCTCCTTCTTGGTGAAGGTCGAGTAGAACGGCTTGGTGAGCAGCATCGCGAAGATCGTGTCGCTGATCACCACCGAGGCCGCGTTCTCGTCGCTGAACTGGGGGTTGATCGAGTAGCCCAGCTCCGTGAAGAACTTCTTGGAGGCCTCGAGGTCGTTCACGGGCAGGTTGACGAAGATCATCTGCTGGTAGGCGGAGGTGGTCATCGGGTCTCTCCCATCGGTTCGTGCGGGGTGTGCGAGCCGTTCGTCGCGTTCGGTGGGGTAGACCGGGGGGCCGTGCGGAACTCATCGGCGCTCGGAGATTTTTTCGCGCGATTTTTCGGGTGGGGGTCGGGCGAGGGGCAGGTCGGAGCAGATAGGGGCGGATGGGGGTGGACGAGGGCGGACAGGGGCGGATGGTGATCAGTCGGCCAGGGGGAGGGCCGCCAGCTCGGCCACGATCAGGGTGAGCGGGACGAAGAGGGCCGCGAGGGCGCCGGCGCGGAGGGCGGCCGCGCCGCGCAGCACCGTGGCCGGGGCGCCGAGGCGCAGGAGGGCGGCCGTGGTGTCGGCGCGGGCCTGGCGCGCCTCCACGGCCGCGGTGAGGACGGTGGCGAGAGCGCAGCCGACGACCAGGAGGGCGCCGAGGGTGGTGAGGGGGCCCGCGGTGGGGTGGGACGGGGCGGACGAGTCGTACAGGGCGGTCATGCCGTACGCGCCGGAGGCCACCGCGCACAGGATGCCCAGGGGGCGGCCGATGCGGGACGCCTCCTGCATCAGGCCGCGGCCGGCCAGGAGGCGGAGGGCGCCGGGGCGGGCTGCCTGCAGCAGGCGGCCGCAGAGGTGGGTGAGGCCGGGGCCGGCCAGGGCCAGGCCCACGGCGGTGAGGATCCAGCCGACGAGGACCGCGGCGGGGCCTGTGGGGCCGCCGGGGAGTGCGAGGTCGGCGCCGTTCGTGGTGTGGGCGGCGTAGGCCTCCACGGCGAGGCCGGCGGCGAGGGTGGCTGCGCCCCAGGGGAGGGCGGTGGGGTTGGGGACCTGGGCTTGTCCTTCCGGTGTGTGGTCGGTTGCTGCCGGGGGGTTGGGTGAGTGGTCCGGGGTTTCCGGCGTGCCGTCGGCTGCGGCTGGGGGGTGGGTCGCGCTGCCCGGCGCTCGCGGGGTGCCTCCCTCACTCTCGGCTTCGCTCGAGCGGGGGGACCCCCATCGCCCACCCGTGCCGCCCCAGGCGGCACGACTGCCCGCGGATTGGGGGCGTGGCTGTGTGCCGTCGTCTGGGGTGTGGGTGGGCTGTCGGGGGTCCTCGTTGGTCCCGGCGGCACGGCTGCGCGCGGTCTGGCGGGGTGGCTGGTCGTGGGTGGCCGAGTGTGTGCCGAACCTTCCGTACGCGCCGAACGTCTCCCGTGCTCCGTGTCCCCGTGCCTCGAATCTGCGGAGGGCGCGCCCCGTCCCCCGGGAGGTGGCCGCCAGTTGGGTGTCGCGGGGGCGCAGGGACAGGGCCACCGCCACTGATGCCGTTGCCGGGGCCCAGGTCAGGAGGGTCAGGGCGGCTGGGAGAGGGAGGGGGACGTCCGGGGCCAGGAAGTCCGCGGCTGCTCCGTCGAAGGGCATGCCGGTGAGGTCGCCGCGGAGGTGGAGGAAGGCCAGGAGGGCCAGGACGGAGCCGAGGGTGGTGGACAGGGCCGTGGTGGTGGCCGACACGGCCATCAGGCGGGCCGGGCCCAGGCCGATCGCCGCCAGGCCGGGGCGGGGGCGGGTGCCGGGGTCGGTGCGGGCCACCGCGAGGGCCAGGTGGACCGTCGCGGCCAGGGGGACCGCGCACCAGGCCAGCCGGAGTGCGGCGGCCGCCGGGGTGTCGGGGTGGGTGAGGGCGTGGCCGAGGGTGCCCAGGAGGAGGAAGCCGGTGCCCGCCGAGGCCGTCACCACCAGGAGGCGGCGTACCTGGACGGCGGGGTGGGCGCTGCGGGTCAGACGGAGAGCGAGCACGCCGCTCGGCCTTCCGTCTCGGTGACCGGGGGCAGGTGGACCGTCTTCACCCGTCGCCCGTCCAGCAGCGGCACCGTGCGGTCGGCGAGGGCCGCCGTCTCCGCGTCGTGGGTGGCCAGGACGACCGTGATGCCGTGCGAGCGGGCCGCCGTCATCAGCGTACGGAGCACGTGGGCGCGGTCGGCGCGGTGCAGGGGGGCCGTCGGTTCGTCCGCGAAGAGGACCGACGGGGCGGGAGCCAGGGCGCGGGTGATGCACACACGCTGGCGTTCCGCCTGGGTCAGTTCGTAGGGCCGCCTGCGGGACTTGTCGCCGACGTCGAGGCGTTCCAGCCACTCCAGGGCGGCGACCTTGGCGCGGCGGCGGCCGGCGCCGCGCAGCATCAGGGGGAGGGCCGCGTTCTCCCAGACGTTCAGTTCGGGGACGAGCACCGGTGCCGGATCGATCCAGCCGAAGCGGTCGCGGCGCAGCCGTTCGCGGGCCAGCGGGCCCAGCGTGTGCACGGGGACGCTGTTGAACCACACCTCGCCGCGCTGGGCGGGCGTCAGACCGGACAGACAGTGCAGCAGGGTCGTCTTGCCGCTGCCGCGCGGGCCGGTGACGGCGAGGATCTCGCCCTCCCGGACGCCGAGCGAGACGCCGCCGAGCGCGGGGGAGCCGTCGTGGTGCGTGAAGTGCAGCGACCGTGCCCACAGCACGTCGTTGTCCGGCGGAGCCTCCATGGGCGTACACCTCGGTTCAGTTCAGTGGTTCGCGTGCCGATCCCCCGTGCCGTTCCCCCGTGCGGGGGAACGAAGACAGGGCCGATCGGTCACACGCACGCTAGGCAGGCGATGGCCCGGGGCCGGACAGCACACGGCCCCGGGCCGCCGTTTCTCACTCGAACGGGCGGCACCGGGGCCGGTGTCGATCACCTCAGAGGAAGATCCACAAGAAGGATCTTCCGACAGATCACAGCTTGGTCCACGCCTCCGTCAGGGTCGCGCGCAGGATCTGCTCGATCTCGTCGAAGGTCTCCTGGTTCGAGATCAGCGGCGGGGCGAGCTGGACGACCGGGTCGCCGCGGTCGTCGGCACGGCAGTACAGGCCGTTCTCGAACAGCGCCTTGGACAGGAAGCCGTACAGGACGCGCTCGGTCTCCTCGGCGTTGAAGGACTCCTTCGTCGTCTTGTCCTTGACGAGTTCGATGCCGTAGAAGAAGCCGTTGCCGCGGACGTCGCCGACGATGGGCAGGTCGTGCAGCTTCTGCAGAGTGGAGAGGAACGCGCTCTCGTTGTCGAGGACGTGCTGGTTGAGGCCCTCGCGCTCGAACAGGTCCAGGTTCGCGAGGCCCACCGCGGCGGACACCGGGTGGCCGCCGAAGGTGTAGCCGTGCAGGAAGGTGTTGTCGCCCTTGTAGAAGGGCTCGGCCAGCCGGTCGGAGACGATGCAGGCGCCGATGGGGGAGTACCCGGACGTCATGCCCTTGGCGCAGGTGATCATGTCCGGGACGTAGCCGAACTTGTCGCAGGCGAACATCGTGCCCAGGCGGCCGAAGGCGCAGATGACCTCGTCCGAGACGAGCAGCACGTCGTACTGGTCGCAGATCTCGCGCACCCGCTGGAAGTAGCCGGGCGGGGGCGGGAAGCAGCCGCCGGCGTTCTGGACCGGCTCCAGGAAGACCGCGGCGACCGTGTCCGGGCCCTCGAAGAGGATCTGCTGCTCGATCTGGTCGGCGGCCCAGCGGCCGAAGGCCTCGGGGTCGTCGCCGAAGATCGGCGCCCGGTAGATGTTGGTGTTGGGGACCTTGTGCGCGCCCGGGACGAGCGGCTCGAAGGGGGCCTTCAGGCCCGGCAGGCCGGTGATGGACAGGGCGCCCTGCGGGGTGCCGTGGTAGGCGACCGCGCGGGAGATGACCTTGTACTTGGTGGGCTTGCCGGTGAGCTTGAAGTACTGCTTGGCGAGCTTCCAGGCGGTCTCGACCGCCTCACCGCCGCCGGTGGTGAAGAAGACCTTGTTCAGGTCGCCGGGCGCGTGGTCGGCCAGACGCTCCGCCAGCTCCACGGCCTTCGGGTGGGCGTAGGACCAGACCGGGAAGAACGCCAGCTCCTGCGCCTGCTTGAACGCGGTCTCCGCCAGTTCCGTGCGGCCGTGGCCGGCCTGGACCACGAACAGACCCGCGAGGCCGTCGAGGTAGCGCTTGCCCTTGTCGTCGTATATGTAGGTGCCCTCGCCCCGGACGATGGTGGGGACGGGGGAGTTCTCGTACGAGGACATGCGGGTGAAGTGCATCCACAGGTGGTCGTACGCGGTGCGACTGAGGTCCTTGGTGCTCACGGTTATCGGGTCCTCACGGTTATCGGGTTCCCCACATGTAGGTCTGCTTCTTCAGCTTCAGGTAGACGAAACTCTCGGTGGAGCGCACGCCCGGCAGGGCACGGATGCGTTTGTTGATGACGTCCAGCAGGTGGTCGTCGTCCTCGCAGACGATCTCGGCGAGGATGTCGAACGAGCCCGCGGTCATCACCACGTACTCGACCTCGCCCATGTCGGTCAGCGCCTCCGCGATCTTCTCCACGTCGCCCTCGACGTTGATCCCGACCATGGCCTGCCGGCGGAAGCCCACGGTGAGCGGGTCCGTGACGGCGACGATCTGCATCACGCCCTGGTCGAGCAGCTTCTGGACGCGCTGGCGCACGGCCGCCTCGGACAGGCCGACGGCCTTGCCGATCGCCGCGTACGGCCGGCGGCCGTCCTCCTGGAGCTGCTCGATGATGGCGAGGCTGACGGCATCCAGATGAGGGGTGCTGTTCCTGGACTCGCGGGAGTCACGGTGCTCTGCGCTTCGACTGGCCACGAGCTCACTGTGCACGACGTCTCGACAGTTCCGCAAGGCCAATGCGATGAAATTCGTTGTTTATGATACTGAGACTTGCGGATTTCGCAGCAGTGGCGCGATCGGGGGTGTTGAAAACGTCGGCCTGGCGATTAGGGTGGGTGTCTCAGTCATTGGACAGTTCGACCTTGACAGGAGGCCGGCAGTGAGCACCGAGCTGCGTCGTCTGCGCAACTACATCGACGGTGAGTTCCGGGACGCCGCCGACGGACGGACCACCGACGTGGTCAACCCCGCGACGGGCGAGGCGTACGCGACCGCGCCGCTGTCCGGCCAGGCGGACGTGGACGCCGCGATGGCGGCCGCCGCCGCGGCCTTCCCCGGCTGGCGCGACACGACCCCCGCCGAGCGCCAGAAGGCTCTGCTGAAGATCGCGGACGCCTTCGAGGAGCGCGCCGAGGAGCTCATCGCGGCCGAGGTGGAGAACACGGGCAAGCCGGTCGGGCTGACCCGCTCCGAGGAGATCCCGCCGATGGTCGACCAGATCCGCTTCTTCGCGGGCGCGGCCCGGATGCTCGAGGGCCGGGCGGCCGGTGAGTACATGGACGGGATGACCTCGATCGTCCGCCGTGAGCCGGTCGGCGTCTGCGCGCAGGTCGCGCCGTGGAACTACCCGATGATGATGGCCGTGTGGAAGTTCGCCCCGGCGATCGCGGCGGGCAACACGGTCGTCCTCAAGCCCTCCGACACGACCCCCGCCTCGACCGTCCTGATCGCCGACATCGTCGGCTCGATCCTGCCCAAGGGCGTCTTCAACGTCATCACCGGCGACCGCGACACCGGCCGTCTGATGGTCGAGCACCCGATCCCGGCCATGGCGTCCATCACCGGTTCCGTGCGCGCGGGCATGTCCGTCGCCGAGTCCGCCTCCAAGGACCTCAAGCGCGTCCACCTGGAGCTGGGCGGCAAGGCCCCGGTCGTCGTCTTCGAGGACACCGACATCGCCAAGGCCGTCGAGGACATCTCGGTCGCCGGCTTCTTCAACGCCGGCCAGGACTGTACGGCCGCCACCCGCGTCCTCGTCCAGGAGGCCATCCACGACGAGTTCGTCGCCGCGCTCGCGAAGGCCGCGTCCGAGACGAAGACCGGCCACCCGGACGACGAGGACGTGCTGTACGGGCCGCTGAACAACCCGAACCAGCTCAAGCAGGTCTCCGGCTTCATCGAGCGGCTGCCCGCCCACGCCAAGGTCGAGGCCGGCGGCCACCAGGTCGGCGAGAAGGGCTACTTCTACGCGCCGACCGTCGTCTCGGGCCTGAAGCAGGACGACGAGATCATCCAGAAGGAGGTCTTCGGTCCGGTCATCACCGTCCAGTCCTTCACGGACGAGGATCAGGCCGTCGAGTGGGCCAACGGCGTCGAGTACGCCCTCGCCTCCTCGGTGTGGACCAAGGACCACGGCCGCGCGATGCGCATGTCCAAGAAGCTCGACTTCGGCTGCGTGTGGATCAACACCCACATCCCGCTGGTCGCCGAGATGCCCCACGGCGGCTTCAAGAAGTCCGGCTACGGCAAGGACCTCTCGGCGTACGGCTTCGACGACTACACGCGGATCAAGCACGTGATGACGTCGCTCGACGCGTAAGGCCCCGCCGGGAGGCACGGCGTACGGCGTCCTTTCCGTGGCGCCCCACAGGGCAGCGCGCTTCTGGGAACTTCCTGGGAAGCGGTCCGGTATGCCGGTCGCGCGCGCCCCGTGACCTGCGTCGTTCGCCGATCTCGTGCAACGGCGCGGCGTGCCTGGCGTAGGCCCGGCCGCCCACGGTGACCGAGCCCTTGGTGGGGGAGTCCAGGCCGACGATCATGCGCATCGTCGTGGACTTCCCCGCCCCGTTGGGGCCGAGGAAGCCGGTCACCTCACCGGCCTTGACGGTGAAGCTCAGGTTGTCGACGACCGTCTTGTCGCCGTACCGCTTCGTCAGCTCACGCGCTTCGATCATGGAAGTGGCCTTTCCCGCCTCGAACTCGAACCGCCGGCGGATGCGCCGCGGTGTCCGCCTTCGAAGCTAGTGCCGCGGCAGGCAACGTTTGCCCGTTGAGGAGCGGGGTCGTGGGGGTACCTCCCGCCCGAGCCGTGCGAAGCCGGTTCGAGGGTGGGGGAGCGTGCTCTCGGTGTGCCGGCCGGAAGCCCTCGTACTGGATGTACTTGGGCTTTCGGCCGGTGCGGCGAGAGGGCGTGCCGGGCGTCGCGACGGGGCGAACGTTGCCTGTCGCGGCACTAGGAGCGCCACAGGCCCGGACTTTGGGACCGGAGGGGAATCTTCGACGCCCGGGTGGTACCGCGGTACCACCCGGGTACCGCCTGCCGCTACTCCGGCCCTCCCCGAAGCTCCCCCTGATTGACCACCCCGAACGGGATGTGGACGCTCGGCGTCGTCCGGGAGGTGCCTTCGAGGTGGCTCTCCTGGTCGTCGAAGAAGATGTGGGGCTTCAGCACGTCCATGATCGAGCTCTTGTCGACACCGCCGAGGAAGAAGGCGTCGTTGACGGTCACGCCCCAGTTGTTGAGGCTCAGCACGGCTCGTTCGTGGGCGGGCGCGTTGCGTGCCGTGACGATGGAGACGTGGACGCGGATCGCGTAGTCCGCGTCCTCCCGGCGCCGTTCCTCCTCCCTCCGTTGCAGCTTGTTGACCTCGCGCAGGAAGTCCCGGAGCGGGCCCGCGTCATGAGGGGTGGTCACGTTCAGCGCCTCGTGGGCGCGGAAGCCCTCCAGGCCGTCCTGCTGGAACACGCGCTCCGACTCGTCGCCGGCGAGGACGCCGTCGAAGTCGAAGGCGATCCGCAGCTCCCTGTCCGCGGGGTCGTCGGCCACCGCGGAGCCGAGGACCCGGCCCGCCGGCAGGCCCGCGGCCACGGCCTCCCGGACGTCGTTCTCGTCCGCGGACAGGAACAGGGACATGTGCAGCGCGCGCATGAACCGGTACGGCGCCCGGCCCTGCGTGAAGACGGCACGGCTTATGGGGAGTTCATGGGCCTTGATGGACCGCATGACGCGAAGGCCCGTGTCGGGGTCGTTGCGGGACAGGATGATCACCTCGACCAACGCGTCGCCGGGGCGCAGGTCGTTCAGCGACAGGATGCGGCGGATGAAGGGGAAGGCGACTCCGGGGCGCAGGGTGTCGTCCAGGTTCTCCCGCTGGTAGGTGCGGTAGGCCTCCTCGCCCTTCCGCCGGAAGACGGCGTCGGACTCCTTCAGGTCGAACAGGGCACTGGAGGCGATCCCGATCACCAACCGGTTCTCGAGGCTGTAGGACGGCATGGCGGCTCCCCCCGGGTGGCACCTTGGGTGTCACCGCAGGCCGGCGACGTCGACGGGCGCCGACTGTAGCCCCCGACCGTCGACTTTGCCATCTCTTTACAACCCGCCCTGCCGCTCCCTCGTCTCTTCGCTCGGTCCGTCACGCAGCCCGTGGGTTCCACCCGGGCGGGCGGACCGACAGAGCGAAAGAGAGCGATTCATGCGCCGAACTGTCCTCAGTGCCCTGGCACTCGCCTGCACCGCCGTGCTGGCGGGCACGGTGCCCGCGTTCGCCGACGGGACGACGCCGGTCCCGTCCCCGACCGTGGCGGAGCCGGCTCCGGCCGCCTCCACCGCCCCGACGCCGGTGCCCAGCGCCGACCCGACCTCCGCTCCGGCTCCGGGGGACCAGGTCGCCGTCGTACCGAGCGGGGCGCCCGACACGGGCGCGGTGGCGGAGTCCGGGGGCGACGGCGCGATGATCGGCGGGGGAGCCGCCGCGGTGTTCGGCGCGGCCGGCGTGGCGGTCTTCCTCGTCCGTCGCCGGCGGGCGGCGACCGGGGCATGACCTCGCTCTCCAGGCGCGCGTTCGTCACCGCGGCGACGGCGGCCACGGCGGCGCTGCTCGCGGGGTGCGGGGGTTCGTCGGCCGGGCAGGACGGGAAGGCCCGGCCGGCGAGCACACCCGGTTCGCCTTCCTCGGCGTCCTCGCCCTCCTCGCCCGGCTCAGCGCCCTCCGCGGCGACGGCCGCTTCGGCACCCGTCCGGCTGGAGATCCCGGCCATCGGCGTCGACACGCCCGTCATGCGGCTGGGGCTCGCCCCGGACGGCACCGTGGAGGTGCCCCCGATCACGGCCGACGACCGTGCGGGCTGGTACCGGCACTCGCCGCCGCCGGGACGCAAGGGGCCGTCGGTGATCCTCGGCCATGTCACGGTCGGCGAGTACGGCGACGGCGTCTTCCGCCGCCTCGACCGGCTGCGCCGGGGCGACCGGGTCGTCGCGCGCCTGGAGAACGGCACGGCGGCGGTGTTCGCCGTGACCGAGGTCCGCACGGTCGCCAAGGCCGACTTCCCGACGGAGGCCGTCTACGGGAACGTCGACCGGCCCGAGCTGCGTCTCATCACGTGCGGCGGGCCCCGTGACGGCCACGAGTACCGCGACAACGTGATCGTCTTCGCCGCGCCGGCCTCGGCGCAGAGCTCAGCGGGAGAACGGTGAAACGATCCCGCGAGCGGGCGGCGGCGGAACTGTTCGCCGCCCTCTATCCACGCCTCGCCGGCTGGTGCCGCCGTCTCGTCGACGACGACGAGACGGCCCACGAGATCGCCTCGGAGGCGTTCACCCGCCTGTGGGCCCGCTGGACGGCGGTGACGGAGCCGCGTGGTTTCCTCTACGTGACCGCGGCCAACCTCGTCCGCGACCACTGGCGCAGGACGGAACGGGAGCGCAACGCCGTGCGCCGGGCCACCGTCGAGGCCGCCGTGAACCCGCCCGCCGAACCGGCCGACCCCTCGGTCCGGCTGCTCGTGCAGTCGCTGCCCGAACGGCTGCGCGTGCCGATCCTGCTGCACTACTACGCCGACATGCCGATCCGGGAGGTGTCCGTGCTGACCGGACGCAGGGAAGGCACCGTCAAGGCCGACCTCCACGCGGCCCGTGAACTGCTCCGCGCCCACCTGAGGAGAAGCCTTGACCACACCCGCTGACGACTTCGACGACGGCCCGGACCTCGCGCCCGACGACCCCCTCGCCGTCATCCTGCGGCCCCCCTCCGACTACCTCGGCCCGCCGCCCGGCCGGTACGAGGAGATCCGCCGCGGCGCGGCCCGCCGCCGGCTGCTGCGCACCGCCGCCGGGGTCGGCGCGGCGTGCGCCGTCGTCGTGGCCGCCGTCCTCGTCCTGCCGCTGCGTCCGGCGTCGCAGACGCCGGTCTCCCCGACGGTTCCGCTGGCACCACCGCCCATGAGCGGCCCCTCGGCCACGCCGACTCCGCCGGCCTCGCCCGCCCCCGCCACACCGGGCCCTTCGGAGGGCGCCCCGACGCCCGTCCCGGGGACCCGGACCCCCGCCGGCCCCACCGGCACCGCGGCGCCCACGCCCAGCCCCAGCGGCACCGCGTCGCGGCCGGCGACCGCGACGGTGTCCGACGAGCCGAGCGCCGAGCCGAGCACCGAGCCGAGTGCGTCCCGACTCACGTCGTCCGAGGACATTACGAGCCGTTGAGGCCGATTCACGCCCCGTAGCTGCGGGCGCGTGGTTGCTCCTACCCTGGACTTTCACCGTCGGGGGAGGGTGGACGTGACGCGCAGAACGTCTCAGCAGTCGTCCGGGCGTCGGCTGGAGGACTCGATCGCGTGGGCGGTCAGGAACGCGGACGGTGTCGTCGCGATCGGGGTCGCGCTGGTCATCGGCCTGATGGACATCCTGGACGAGAAGTTCGACGACCACATCGTCACCGGTTCGATCCTGCTGGTCCTGGCGGCGCTGGTGTACGGCTCGCTGACGGAGCGACGGCGGCGGCTGGCCGACATCCGCGCCGCGACGGAAGGCACGAGCCGGGCGATCGAGGACCTGTCCATGGTGCGCACGCTGGCCGGGCCCGAGGTGGGCCTCGCGCACGAACAGGCCCGGCGCAGCACCGCCCGCTGGGTGTTCAAGGGCGGCACCGGCACCTATCTGCGGGCGGTCACCCTGCCCGAGTGCGTCCTGGAGGCCCAGCGGCAGCGGCGCTCCCTCAGCATGAAGATCGACATCGTCAATCCGGCCGACGACCGGGCGTGCGCCGCCTACGCGCGCTTCCGGCGCACCTTCGGCCACCGGCAGGAGGGCGGCACGTTCGCGGAGTGGACCACCGAACGCACCCGCAAGGAGTCCTACGCCACCGTGGTCGCCGCGACGTGGCACCGGCAACGGCTGGACACCCTGGAGATCGACGTCCACCTGTCCTCGGTGGCACCGACGCTGCGCTTCGACCTGTCCGACACCTGCCTGATCATCACCCAGGACGACCCGCGCCGCGTCAGCCTGTGCGTGGAGCGGGGCAGGCCGCTGTACGACTACTACGTCACCGAGTTGCACCAGAGCCGGGAGCAGGCGGTCAAGCTCGATCTGCGGGAGGCCACCCCGCTGAGCGACGAGCCGACCGTCGACGAGGTCAGACGCCTGCTCGACCGGCTGGGACTGCCGCTGCCGACGAGTTTCACCGACGGGGACGTCGGCGACATCATCGACAAGGCGCTGCGGGCGGAGGATCCGTACCGCAGGTAGCCACGTTGTGGGCGAGGGGGGAACGATGGACTACCCGGCCCTGGAACGGGCCGCCCGGCGGGGGGCCGCCGGCGAGGTGATGCGGCAGGCCGCATCGGAGCTGGAACAGGTGGTGGCGGGCCGGCGCGGTCTGCGCGCGGTGCGTCATCCGCTGGGGTTCGTCTGCCTGCCCGTCCTGCGGGACGGGCCGCAGGGCGTGTGCGTGCACGTCTTCGGGCCGTCCGAGCCCGCCCTGACGACCCATCAAGTGCACTGCCACAGCTGGGAGCTGACCAGCACCGTGCTGTACGGACGGCTGGGCAACCGGCGTATGGGCGTCCACGAGGAGACCGAGCGGCCCACCCACCGGGTGTTCGAGGTGCACAGCGATCCCTCGGGCGTGGACGAACTACGGCCCACCGAGCGGCTGGTGCGCTGTCTGCCGGGCGCCGAGCAGACCAGCGCGCGCGGCCAGACGTACGACCTTCCGGCGGGCGAGTTCCACACCACCGTGGTGCCGGACGGCCGTCCGGCCGCCACCCGGGGGCTGGGGCGGACGCTGCCCGGCCGGGCGGCCCACTCCCGGGGCCCGGGACGGGCCCAGGGCCGCCGGGTGGTCCGCGGCATGTGCGACGCGGCCCAGACCGTCCGGATCGCCCAGGACGCCCTCAGGAGGATCCATGAGCCCGAACCCGACCCGCCCGTCTGACCTGCCGGGCCCCTTCACCTCCGAGTGCCGCACGGCGGTGACCGCCGCCGAGGAGGCCGGGGCGCTGCTGCGGTCCCGCTTCCCGGACGGTTTCACCGCCCGTCCCAAGGGCGAACTCGGCGATGTCGTCACCGACCTGGACCTGCTGGCCGAGCGGCTGGTGGTGGACCGGATCCGGGAGCGCTTCCCGCACGACCGCATCCTCGCCGAGGAGTCCGGCGAACTGGGCGGGGACGGCGGCGGCCGGACCTGGCTCGTGGACCCCCTCGACGGCAGCAACAACGTGGTGATCGGGCTGCCCGTCTGCGTCGTGGGCGTCGCCCTGTGCGTCGACGGGGCGCCGGTGGTGGGGGTGGTGCACGAACCGCTGAGCGGGCGGACCTGGTCGGCGCGACGGGGCGGCGGCGCGCACGGGCCGGGCGGGCGGCTCGCGGCCGCCGGCCCCGCGCCGTCACCGGGGGGTCCGCTGCTGGCCTGGACGCAGGGCCACGCGGTCCGCCGCGACGACCGCACCGCCCGGGCCCTGCGGCACACCGTGGAGCTCGGCTCCCGACGCCTGCTCCAGCTGTGGGCACCGCTGCTGGCCTGGGCGATGCTGGCCCGCGGGGACATCGACGGCTTCGTCGGCTACCGCGCCGAGGCGATCGACCTGCCGGCGGGGGCGCTGCTGGCCCGCGAGGCGGGGGTGGCCGTACGCCACCTGGACGGACGGGAGTTCACCGGCGGTCACACCGGACCCGACACCGAGCGCTCCTTCGTCGCGGGGCGACCGGAGACGCTGCCGTATCTGCTGCAGCTGGCGGCGGGGGCGGAGGCGGGGGCCGGTGCGGGGTTGCCGGAGCCGGCTCCGTCGTACGTTCCGCCCTGGTCCGGGGTGTAGGGGCGCGGGGCCTGCACCGTCGGGGGTGCGGTGAATCGGGCGCACCTCTGAGCCATGCCGCGTCCGCGGGCCGCGCCGCGGACCGGCCCGTGGCCTGGCGTGCGGATGACCCGGAGCCGATGTGGGCGCGGCGATGAGGTGGGCGACGTGGGCGCGGCGGCGAGTCGGGCGGTGCGGGCGCTGCCCACCTCACCCCGGTTGTCCCGTCCCCTCACCCCGTCAGCGCCAGCACCGCCACCGACGCCGTGACCGCTGTCACCGCCAGGACCGCGCCCGTTGCCATCAGGCGGACCACCGGGACCCGCACGCCGTACGCGTGGCACCGCTCGTACCAGAGGAGGGTCGCCAGGGAGGCCCAGGGGGTGATCACCGGGCCCGCGTTGGTGCCGACGAGCAGGGCGAGGAGCTGGGCGTGGTTGCCGGAGGGGACGGCTGCCTCGCCGGCCAGGTAGACGGGGAGGTTGTTCAGGACGTTCGACAGGCCCGCCCCGACCGCCGCCGCGCGGAACATGCCCCCGATGCCGCCGTCGTGGCCCACCGCGGCGGCCAGCAGACCGTGCAGACCGTTGGCGTTGACCGCCTCGACCACCAGGAACATGCCGGGGACCATGATCAGCAGCCGCCAGGGGATCAGCGAGGGCCGCAGCGCGGAGCGGTCCCGGACCGCGAAGGCCACGACGACGACGGCCGTGGCCGTCGCGGACGCGATCCACAGCTCCACGTCCGCGACCAGGATCGCCAGCAGGAACCCGCCGCAGGCCAGGGCGCAGGCCCGGAACAGCACCGGGTCGGTGGGGCGGTGCGGGCCGGGGGGTTCGTAGCGGTCGGTGCTCCCCGGGCGCAGGTCCTCCGCGCGTGCCGCGCCGGGGCCGCCCGTCGGCACGGCGGTGCGCTCGGCGGGGGCCTCGGAGTTCTCGCCGTCCGTACGCCGCCCCCGGCGCCAGTAGAACCCCCACAGGCATGCCATCGTCACCGCGATCGCCGCCAGCTGCGGGGCCCACATCCGGCCCGCCAGGCCCAGCGGCGACAGCGCCACCCGGTCCGCGGCCAGCAGGTTCGTCAGGTTGGAGACCGGCAGCAGCAGGCTCGCCGTGTTGGCCAGCCACACCGTGGTCATCGCCAGGGGGACCGCCGCGATGCGCAGACGGGAGGCCAGGGCCAGCATCACGGGCGTGAGGAGCACGGCCGTGGTGTCCAGGTTGAGGGCGATCGTGGTGACGGAGGCGAAGGCCACGCAGAGGAGGAAGAGGAGCGGGTAGCTGCCCCGGCCCGCCCGGGCGACACGGGCCGCCACCACGTCGAACACCTCGGCCCGGCTGGTGAGCTCGGCCAGCACGATCACCGTGCCGAGGAACGCCAGCAGCGGGGCGATACGGACCATCGCGTCGCCGGCCTGTCCGGAGGGCAGCACCCCCGTGGCCCAGCACACCAGTCCGGTCGCGAGCAGACCGATCGCCACCCGGTCCAGCACATGCAGACGTCGCAGGACACCCATGATCGGAAGGGTCGCACATCTGTGCGTCGCTGTAACCACGGGCTGCCTTCCGACGGTTTCGCCGCCGGAGCCTTCCGGCCAGGTTCCTGACCGGGAAACCGGTGCATATCGACGCTCGCTCATTGCATCATGAATATATGGGGGAGCGTCAGAACACTGGTGAGACAGGGCCGTTGGACTTCTTCGTCAGCTACTCGCCGGCCGACGAACGCTGGGCGTCATGGATCGCCTGGACCCTGGAGGAGGCGGGCTACCGCACGGTTCTCCAGGCGTGGGACTTCGTCCCCGGCACCAACTTCGTGGACTTCATGGACCGCGGCGTGAGCGAGTCGGCCGCCGTCATCGCCGTCCTCTCGCGCAACTACGAGCGGTCCCGCTACGGCCGGATGGAGTGGCAGGCCGCCCTGCGCGCCGACCCGGACGCCCCGGAGCGCCGGCTGCTCACCGTGCGGGTCGAGGACATCCCGGTGGAGGGGCTCCTCGCCACCATCACCTACGTCGACCTGGTCCCCGTCACCGATCCGGCGGCCGCCCGCGACCTGCTGCTGACCCGGGTCCGCCAGGCCCTCGACGGCCGTGCCCGGCCCAGTCTGCGGCCCGACTACCCGGGCGGGGGCGGCGGCCCGCTGCCCGCGCCCCCTCCGCCGCCGGCGCTCCCGCCCGCTCCCGGCCGGCCCCTCGGGCGGCCCGGCTGGGCCGGCCGGCGCAGACCCGCCGCGCCACCGGCGTATCCACCGGCGTCCGCGGGCGCGCGGGGGCGCGAGGCGATCACCGTGCTCCAGCTCGCCGGGCCCACCTTCGGACGGGGGCAGGACCCGGCCGAGTTGCAGGCGGGGATCTGGGGGGACCTCGTCGAACTGACCGACGCCGGCGCCCCCGCCCCCGACCTGCTGGTGGTCACCGGCGATCTGACCGCCTCCGGCAGCCCCCGCGAGGTCGACCAGGCGCTCGCCTTCCTCACCGGGCTGCGCGCCCTGCTCGGCCTCGAACCGCACCGGGTCGCCCTCGTCCCCGGCGGCCGGGACGTCAACCAGGCCGCCTGCCGGGCCTACTTCAGCACCTGCGAGGCCGACGAGATGCCGCCCCGGCCGCCGTACTGGCCCAAGTGGCGGCACTTCGCCCGGCTCTTCCAGGAGCTGTACCAGGGCCTCGACGTCGTCTTCGACAGCGACCAGCCGTGGACCCTCTTCCCCGTACCCGAACTGCACACCGTCGTCGCGGGCCTGAACTCCTCGATGGCCTACAGCCACCGGCTCGACGACCAGTACGGCCTGGTCGGACGCGAGCAGGCCGCCTGGTTCGCCCAGGCGCTGCGGCCGTACGAGGAGGAGGGGTGGCTGCGGATCGGGGCGCTGCGGCATCCGCCCGGGAGCGGACGGGGCGGTGCCCCGGACGGGAGCGGGCCACTGCGCGACACCGATGTCCTCGCCCGTCTCACCGCACCCCGGCTGCACCTGCTCCTGCACGGCCCCGCGGGCGCCGGTGCCCGCCCGCGCCTGGTCACCGCCTCCGGCGAACCGCCCCTGCTCGCCACCGCGGGGCCCGGCCGGCACCGGCTGCTGCGCATCAGCGGCGACGGTCTGACGAGCTGGCAGGGGCCCGGCGAGCCGGAGCGACGGCAGGTGCAATGGCCGCGGGCCCACCGCGCCTTCGACCGCGAGGAACCGGACAGCCCGACCCCGGCCGTCCCGGACGCGGACACCCCGCCCGAGCCGGAACCGCGTGACGTCCCCTCCCCGGCCGACGCGCTCCTCGCCCGGGTCGCCGAGGTCTGCCGCACCCGGCACGAGGGCGCCCAGATCCGCCCGGTGGCCGGACCGGTGCCGCAACTGCTCGTCACCTGGCGCGAGGGGGACTTCGTCCGCCAGCAGCGGGTGTTCGCGCACATCGGCACCCCGGCCGCCGAGGACATCGACCAGGTCGTCGCCCTCGTGCACGCCGCCGACGCCGAGACCGAGGCCGAACTCGTCCACGACGGGCCGCCGCCCGCCCGTGAACTGCGCGACCCGGCCCGCCGCAGAGGCGTGCGGGTGCGCAGCTTCACCGAGTTCCAGGGCCTGCTCGACCTGCGCGGATACGTCGCCGCCCAGAGCGAGCGGCTGCGCGCCGACCCCCGCTACCTCCCGGGGATGTACCTGCCGCAGCGCTACCGGGAGGTGGAACGCCTCGGCGCCGAGGACCGCGACGGCCTCGTCGACGACATGCTCCGCCTCCTCGACTCCGACCAGGGCCGCTTCCTGCTGCTGCTCGGCGACTTCGGACACGGCAAGACCTTCGCGCTGCGCGAACTCGCCCGCCGTATCCCGACCGAACTGCCGCACCTCGTCCCGCTGCTGGTGGAGCTGAACGCCCTGGACCGGGCCTACTCCTTCGAGGGGCTGGTCGCCGCCCACCTCGCCGCGCACGGCGTCGACACCATCGACCTGCGCGCCTTCCGCTACATGCTCCGGCAGGGCCGGCTCGTGCTGCTCTTCGACGGCTTCGACGAACTCGTCAACCAGGTCACCTACGACCGCGCCGCCGAACGCCTCCAGGTGCTGCTGGACTCCGCCGTCGACAACGCCAAGATCGTCGTCAGCAGCCGCACCCAGCACTTCCGCTCCCAGGGCCAGGTCCTGACCGCCCTCGGCGAACGCGTCGGGCTCCTCCCGCACCGACGTGTGCTCGCCGTCCAGGAGTTCACCCCGCAGCAGATCCACGCCTACCTGGTCAACCGCTACGACGGCGACGAACGCGCCGCCGACCGCCGGGCGCGGCTCCTCGACGCCATCCCCGACCTGCTCGCCCTGTGCCGCAACCCCCGCCTCCTCGGCTTCGTCGCCGACCTCGACGACGACCAGCTGCGCGCCGTCGCCGGCGCCGGGCGCGCCCTCAGCCCCGCCGGGCTCTACGAGGAGGTCCTCACCGCCTGGCTGACCTTCGAGCAGCAGCGCGCCGGCGGCGGCCCGGGCCGGGCCCCCGGACTCAGCCTCGACCAGATGTGGCACGCGGTCACCGCGCTCGCGCTCAGACTGTGGCAGAGCGGCCAGGAGTCGCTGCGCCTCGACGAGCTCACCGACGTCGCCGAGACCCTCACCGGCCTCGCCGACAGCAGACTGTCCCCCGGGCAGGCGGCGCACGCGGTCGGCTCCGGCAGTCTGCTGGTGCGCAGCGACGACGGTGTGTTCCGGTTCATCCACGGCTCGGTGGTGGAGTGGCTCGTCGCCCGCGCGTGCGCGGTGCGGCTGGCCGCCGGGGACACCGCGCTGCTGGCGAGGCGTCAGCTCAGCCGGCTGGCCGTGGAGTTCCTCTGCGACCTCGCCGACCACCGGGTCTGCCAGGAGTGGGCCGAGCACACGCTGAGCGACAGCGGAGGGGGCGAGGAGACCGCCCGCGCCAACGCCGTGCGGATCCTCTCCCGGCTGCGCGTGCCCGCCCACACCGACCTGCGCGGCGCCGCCCTCGCCGGGGAGGACCTGTCGTACCGCGACTTCTCCGGCGTCGACCTCACCCGCGCCGACCTCACCGACGCCCGGCTGGTCGGCGCCAACCTCTCCGGGGCGGTGCTGCGCGACGCCCGCCTCACCGGCGCGCGGCTCGACGGCGCCGATCTCACCGGGGCCGACCTGCGCGGGGCCGATCTGCGGCGGGCCCGGCTGATCCGCACCGACCTGACCGGCGCCCGCGTCGAGGGCGGGAGGTGGCGCCGGGCGGCCCTGGTCTCGGCGACCACCGGCACCGCCCTGCCCGGCAGCCCCGAACTGGCCTGGGCCGCCGTCGCCCCCGGCATGGCCGTCGACTCCGGCTTCCGGCCCTCCGCGGTCGGCGTGCCGTACGGCTTCGACATGCGGACCAGCCGGCTGCCGGAGCCCATCTCGTACAGCCCGGACGGCGAACTCCTCGCCGTCGGCAGCGAGGACGGCGGGGTGCTCGTCTGCGACGCCGTCACCGGCACCGCCCTGCGCACCCTGGAGGGCCACACCGACCGGGTCTACGCGGTGAAGTTCCGCGAGCGGGTGCTGGCGACGGGCAGCGCGGACGGAACCGTACGGCTGTGGGACCCGGTGTCCGGCGCCTGCCGGCACCGGCTGGAGATCCACCCGGCCGGGGTCTGGCCGGTCGCCCTCGACGCCGACGGGTCCCTGCTGGCGACCGGCGACGCCGACGGCGTGGTCACCCTGTGGGACACGGCCACCGGCGAGCCCCTGCACCGGCTGCCCGGTCACTCCGCGCCCGTCTACACGGTCGCCTTCGGACCGGGCAACGCCACCCTGGTCACCGGGGACGCCTCCGCCGCCGTACGGCTGTGGGACCTCGCCGACGGGCGGTTGCTCGGGGAGCTGCCGGGGCACCGGGGGGCGGTGTTCCGGGCGCGGTACAGCCCCGACGGGACCCTGCTCGCCACCGGCGACATGGGCGAGGGGCGGTCCGGGACGGTCCGGTTGTGGGACGTGGCCGGGCGGCGGGTGCTGCACACGTTCACCGGTCACGCGGGGCGCGTGTACACGCTGGACTTCCATCCCGGCGGCCGGTTCCTGGTGAGCGGCGACACCGAGGGCGAGGTGCGGCTGTGGGACCTGGCCGCCGGAGCCGGCGCCGGACTGCTCGGAGGCTGCCGGGGCGCGGTGTACCAGGTGCTGTTCGACCCCGACGGCACGACGCTCGCCGCCGGGGACAGCCAGGGCGTCGTCCGGCTGTGGCGCATCAACCCCGACGCCGACCCGGTGGCCGTCCCCCTCAACCGGCAGCCCGCGGAGCACCGCGGCTCGGTCTGGGTCTGCAAGTTCCGCCCGCACGGCGACGCGCCCGCCCCGGAGGCCGGCTCCCTGCTGGTGACCGGCGCAAACGACGGCGTCGTACGGCTCTGGGACCCCGCCACCGGACAGGGCCGGCGCATCCTGCGCGGCCACGGGCGGCGGATCGGCACCCTCTCCTTCAGCGCCGACGGCTCGATGCTCGCGGCCGGTGGCAACGACGGCGTCGTCCGGCTGTGGCACGCCGTCTCCGGACGATGGCTGCGCGAACTGACCGGGCAGAGCGACCGCCTGGTCTCGGCCGTCTTCAGCCCCGCCGATCCCGCCCTGCTGGCCACCGCGAGCAGCGACGGCGACCTCTACCTGTGGAACGCCGGGACGGGTGAGTACCAGCGGGAGATGGACGTCGAGACGGACCACGTCTGGGCGGAGGCGTTCAGCGCCGACGGCCACCTGGTGGCCACCGCCAACGACGACGACACCGTACGCCTGTGGTACCGGGCCACCGGCGCGCACGTCGTCACCGTCGGCGAGCACTACGGCCGGGTCCGCTCCATCTCCTTCCGGCCCGACGGGGCCGTCCTCGCCACCGGCTGCGACGACCGCAAGGTGCGGATCTGGGACATGGCCGCCCGCCGGATCGCCGCGGTCCTCGACGGGCACTCCGACCGGGTGTACGCCGTGGCGTTCGCGCCCGACGGCTCCTGGCTGGCCAGTGCCTCCTGGGACGGGCAGGCGGTGATCTGGCGCGACGGCGGGATCGCCCACCGGCTCACCGGCCACACCGGCAAGCTGTGGACGGCCGCCGTGCATCCGCTGCGGCCCCTGCTCGCGACCGCCGGCGACGACCGGACCGTCCGCCTGTGGGACCCGCGCTCCGGCCGCGAGATCGCCGTCCTGACCGGTCACACCGGCCGCGTCCTGGCGGTCGCGTTCAGCCCCGACGGCTCGCTGCTGGCGAGCGGCGGCGAGGACGGGACGGTACGGCTGTGGAACGTCCCCGGCGGCGCCCCGGCCACCCTGCGCGCCACGCTCGTCGGACTGCCGGGCGGCTGGGCGGCGCTGTCGCCGTCCGGCGGCTACAAGTTCGAGGGCGATGTCACGGGCGAGTTCTGGCACGCGGTGGGGATGTGCCGGTTCGAGCCGGGGGAGTTGGACGGGCATCTGCCGGGGGTGCGGCAGGTGCCGTTGGACGAGGCGCTGGACTGAGGACGCTCGCCGGCCGTGCGGCTCGCCAGCCGTGCGGCGCCCCCTGGCGCGGGCGGCGCAAGTGTTTTGAACATGTTCAATTATCGGCGTACGCTGCCGTCATGAGCGACAGAGCCGCCCTGCTGAAGGGCATCCGCGCCTGGCTTGTCTTCTTCGTCGTCTGTCTGGTGCTCAGCGGCGCCACGGCCTTCCCCCTGGTGCACGAACTGCGCTGGGCCGAGGACCTCTTGCGGGCCCTGTCCGTGCCGGAGCACCTGCCCGCCCTCATGGACTGGATCGAACACGTCCGCCGCGGCCTGGACAGCGTCGACGCCGAACACCCCTTCGTCCTCTACGGCACCGACTGGCTGGCCTTCGCGCACCTCGTCATCGCCGTCGCCTTCTACGGCCCCTACCGCGACCCCGTCCGCAACGTCTGGGTCGTCGAGTTCGGCATGATCGCCTGCGCCGGCGTCATCCCGCTCGCCCTGATCTGCGGGCCGATCCGGGACATCCCCTTCTGGTGGAGCGTGATCGACATGTCGTTCGGCGTGTTCGGGGTGGTCCCGCTGTACGTCGTACGCGGGAAGATCAAGCGCCTGGAGGCGCTCACCACCCCGAACACCCTGGCGGTCGCGGCTACTTGAGGGCGGCCATGGCGATCCGCTGGGCCACCGGATTCATCCCTTCCGCCTTCGCGTCCGTGGAGTTGACCGAGTAGACGAGGGTGCGGCTCAGGTTCCGGGTCCCGGCGATCATCGCGTTGTACCCGTACCGGCCACCCGTCTTGAGCCAGTAGACCCTGCCCTCGTACTCGAACCGCTGGAGACCGGCGCTGTAGGTGGCCCCGTCGATGTGAGCCGGGACCGTGAACATCTCGCGCAGTTGGGGCTGCGGCACGATCCGGCCCCGGAACAACGAGGTGAGCAGCCGCTCCAGGTCCGCGGTCGTGGAGATCATGTCCCCGGCCGCGAAACGGTCCGCCTGGTTCCACTCCGTGACGTCGACGAACTCCGTCGTCCCGTCGGTCCTTCGCACCGCCTGGTAACCGTGGTTGTGCGGGCCGCGGATGCGCGCGTCGGTACCGGGGAAGTACGTGTCCCGCATGCCGGCGGGCGCCAGCACCAGTTCGGTGGCCGCGGCGGCGTACGGCTGCCCGGTCACCTTCTCGATCAGCAGGCCGAGGATCGTGTAGTTGATGTTCAGATAGTGCTGCTCGCAGCCGGGGCGGAACTCCGGGCCCTTCGCCGCTGCCGACGCCACGACCTGCTGCGGCGTGAGGGTGTCGAAGCGGTGGGCGTACAGCTCCTCGAACGAGTTCCCGAGGCCGTCGCCCGCCGGGATGCCGCTGGTGTGGTTCAGCAACTGCCGTACGGTGATCGGCCGGAAGTCCCTGCCGAGCAGGCCGGGCAGGTAGCGCTGGACCGGCCGGTTCAGGTCGATCCGGCCCTGCGCCGCGAGCTTCAGCACGGCCGCCGCCGTCACCACTTTTGTCGTCGAACCGGCCCGGAAGCGGGCGTCCGGGTCGGCCGCCCGCCTGCTCTCCAGGTCGTGCACACCCGCGCTGCCGTGCCAGGTCCCGTCCCGTCCGCCGACCCGGACCAGGGCCGCCGTCGCGTCCTGGTCCGGGAGTCCGGCGAGCGCGGCGCGCAGGGCCCGGGTGTCGAGGCCGCGCATGCCGGGGGCCGAGGCCGGTGCGGGAGCGGCCGACGCGGGGGCGGTCAGCGGGCCCGCCCCCAGGGCGAGGAGGAGCGTGGCGGCGAGGACGGTGGTGCGGCGGCGAGCGCGCATAGGGGGCTCCCGAGGGGGTCGGTGACAGGATCGTGATCATCCTCGGGCGGTTTCCGCCCGCCCGGATCGTCGGCCGGTAGGGCGCCCGACCCTGGTGAAACCCCGAGCAAGTGCCGTACGAAATACGGGTGTTGCCCGGGGCGTCCCCTACGGGGACGGGAAAAAAGTGTTATCCCGACGTCCTTCACCCCGTCTCCACGCTGTGATCCCCGACATAGCCATCACCCCCGGACCGCCTGAGAGGGTGCGTGCACGCACGAAGTGACATGAGGTACCGAGAGGACGACGTGGACGGGCGGCACTGGCGCTCCACCATCGCGGCCGCGCAGGCCGGCGACCGGCACGCGCTGGACGAACTGGTCGCGGGCTGGCTGCCCCTGGTCTACAACATCGTCGGCCGCGCCCTGAACGGTCACGCCGACGTGGACGACGTCGTCCAGGAGACCATGCTGCGCGCCGTCGACAACCTCGGCTCACTGCGCGACCCCGACAGCTTCCGGTCCTGGCTGGTGGCGATCGCCATGCGGCAGATCCGCGACCGGGCGCGCCGCCGCACCACCCAGCGCCTCGACGAGAGCGTCCCCGCGGACGGCGCCGCCGACTTCGCCGAACTCACGGTCCTCAAGCTCCAGTTGGAAGGCCAGCGGCGCGAGGTCGCCGAGGCGGTGCGCTGGCTCGACGACGAGGACCGGCAGTTGCTGTCCCTGTGGTGGCTGGAGGTCGCGGGCGAGCTCAGCCGGCGCGAACTGGCCGCCGCCGTCGGCATCAGCCGGCAGCACGCCGCCGTGCGCGTCCAGCGGATGAAGGAGCGCCTGGAGGTCTCCCGGGGCATCGTCCGCGCCCTCGACGGCGCCTGCCCCGACCTGCGCGAGCTGACCGGCCGGTGGAACGGCCACCCCGACTCCGTCTGGCGCAAGCGCCTCGCCCGGCACATCCGGGGGTGCGGCTACTGCGGCGACACCGGCACGTCCGTCGTACCCGCCGAGCGGCTGCTGGTGGGCATCGCGCTCGTGCCGGTCCCCGTCGGGTTCACGTTGTCGCTGGCCCTCGGCGGCAAGACCGCCGTCGCCGCGACCGCCGCGGGCGCCTCCGTCGGCTGGTCGGCCAAGGTGCTCAGCGCGCTGACCAGTCCGGCCGTCGCCGTGACGGCGGGCGCGACCTTCGTCGCGGGCGGCGCCTACGTCGTCACCCAGCCCCCGGACGCCCCGCCGCCGCGCGCGGCCGTCACCCCCACGGCGACGGTCACACCCGCCCCGCCCCCGACCCCCACGGCCACCTCGTCCACGTCGCCCTCCGCCACGCCCTCGCCGTCGGCGAGCCCCAAGAAGACCGGCCTGTACGGCACCGTCGTCGACGCCGTCGACCGGGCGCCCGACCCGAACGCGCGGCCCGCCGCCCTGCCCCACCGGCCCGAGACCGGCATCACCAGCAGCGGCGGCGCGCACGCCACCATGAACCACCGCGGGGACAGCGTCACGCTCAGCGGCCGGGGCTACGTCCTCGTCCGCTGGCAGATCTCCCCGCAGTACCGGTCCGGCGCCCTGGTCATGCCGACCTGGACCGGCCTGAAGGGCAAGCTCTTCCACGTGGCGTCGGGCGGCGGGCGCCGCATGGACGACCCCGTCAGCAGCACCGACAGCTCCGCCACCGGCATGGGCAACTCGACCACCGGCTACGCCGTCCCGCCGTCCGGCACCCAGCAGATGTGGCAGAACGAGTACTTCTACGTCGACGGCAGCGTCACCCTCACCGTCAACGAGCGGGGCGCCGACTACGGCCTGAACGTCTTCCCGTCCAGCTGGAACGCGGTGGAGAAGGACGTGCTGAGCGGGCCCCCCGAGGGCGCGAAACGCTACGGCCTCGTCCGCGACACCGGCGAGGACGACACCCCGGTGCCGCAGTACGTCACCCGCGAGACGCCGGCCGATCCGGCCACCGTGCCTCAGCGGTCTCGCGTGTAGCGGTGCGTGCGGTGGTGGCGTGGGGGTGCCGTGGTGGCCCCTGCGGGCGGGCGGCGTGGGGAATCACGGTCGCCGTGGGGGGATTCGTGGTGTGGGCGTGCGCAGTGGGGATTCACGGGCGCCGTGGGGGGATTCGTCGTGTGGGCGTGCGGCGGGTGTGTGTTGTGGCGATGCGCGGTGTGGCGATGGGCGGTGTGGTGGTCGGTCAGGTGCTGTCGCGGAGGGTGCGGAGGACGTCGATGCGGTTGGTGGTGATCGAGTCGACGCCCAGGTCGATCAGCCGGCGCATGGAGCGGCGGGTGTCCGGAGTCCAGACGGAGAGCAGATGGCCGCCGTGGTGGACGCGGGCGGCCAGATCGCGGCTGACCAGCGAGAAGCGGTAGTTGAGCCAGCGGGGTTGCACCGCCGCCAGCAGGACGGGACGCGGCGGCGCCAGGCTCGTACAGGTCAGGGCGATCTCGGCGGACGGGTCGGCGGCGCGGACCGCGAGCATCGCGGTGGCGCCCGCGCAGTAGTACACGCGGTCCGCCGCCCCGGCCTCCCGTACGGCGTCCACCACCCGGCGCGCCGTCCGCACCTCCCGGGTGCCGGGCAGGTCCACCATCACCCGGCTGCCTTCGGTCGCCGCCAGCGCCTCCGCCAGGGTCGGCACTCCACCCGCCGTCAGCCCGCGGACCTCGGCGGACGACAGTGACAGCAACGGCCGGTCCTGCTCCCACAGCCGCTTCAGCGTCCCGTCGTGCAGCAGCACGGGCACGCCGTCCCTGGTGAGCCGTACGTCGATCTCGACGGCGTCCGCGCCCTGGTCGAGCGCGGAACGCAGTGAGTCGAGCGTGTTCTCGCGGAAGCGGTAGGGGTCGCCGCGGTGGGCCACGGCAGTCAGGGTCTGCATGGGGCCATTGTGGCGGTCAGCCGGCGAGGTGGTCGGAGGTCTGGGCGGAGGTCTGGGCGGAGGTCTGGTCGGAGGTGGGGGAAGTGCGGGAGAGGTGGTTTGACGTGTAGCTGTCGATCTCGGACGTGAGCCTGGCCTTGGCCGGCTCGTCCAGGAAGGACGCCTCCACCGCGTTCTTCGCCAGCTCCGCCAGGCCCCGCTCGTCGAGGTCGAGGAGCCTGGCCGCGACGGCGTACTCGGTGTTGAGGTCCGTGCCGAACATCGGCGGGTCGTCGGAGTTGATCGTGACCAGGATCCCGGCCTTCACGAACTCCTTGACGGGGTGCTCGTCGAGGGTGCGCACCGCGCGCGTGGCGATGTTGGAGGTCGGGCACACCTCCAGGGCGATGCGGTGCTCCGCGAGGTGCGCGAGGAGTTTCTCGTCCTGGACGGAGCTGGTGCCGTGTCCGATGCGCTCGGCGCGCAGGTGGGTGAGGGCGTCCCAGACGGTCTGCGGACCGGTCGTCTCGCCGGCGTGCGGCACCGAGTGGAGGCCTGCGGCGATCGCCCGGTCGAAGTGCGGCTTGAACTGTGGGCGGGGGACGCCGATCTCGGGGCCGCCGAGGCCGAAGGAGACCAGGCCCTCGGGGCGCAGGCGGTCGTCCGTGGCGAGGCGGGTCGTCTCCTCGGCGGCCCTGAGGCCGGCCTCGCCGGGGATGTCGAAGCACCAGCGCAGGACCGTCCCGAACTCGGCCTCCGCCGACTTGCGGGCGTCCTCGATCGCGTCCATGAAGGCCTGCTCGTCGATGCCGCGGCTGGTGGAGGAGAACGGGGTGATCGTGAGCTCGGCGTACCGGACCTGCTGGCGGGCCAGGTCGCGGGCCACCTCGTAGGTGAGCAGGCGGACGTCCTCCGGGGTGCGGATGAGATCCACGACGGACAGGTACACCTCGATGAAGTGCGCGAAGTCCGTGAAGGTGAAGTAGTCGACCAGGGCCTCGGGGCCGGTGGGAACCTTGGAGTCGGGGTGGCGGGCGGCCAGTTCGGAGACGATCCGGGGGGAGGCGGAGCCGACGTGGTGGACGTGGAGTTCGGCCTTGGGGAGGCCGGCGATGAAGGTGTGCAGGTGGTGGTGGTCGGTCAACGGGGCCTCCCCGGGACGGCGCCCCTGGCCTGGGCGCGGGTGATCGGCTGATCGGTGGGTCGGGGTCATCGTAGGCGTTGCTGTCCTGTGCGCCTGGTGGTGGTGGGTGGGTCGGGGTCGTGGCGGTGCGGCGAGCCCGTCGCGTGTTGGGCGTACGGCTGCCTGCTGCCACAGTCC